>CADEED010000105.1 GCA_902826225.1 uncultured Pseudomonadota bacterium
GCGCGTGCGCGGCTGGCTCGTGCCGGGCGGCATCATCACCATGCCGATCGCGAAGCCCTGGTCCTCCTCGGGCACGAAGCTGCCGGGCACCTTCATGAAGATGATGCCACCCGCGAGCAGCAACACCGCGAAGCCCGCCAGCCAGAAGCCCTGGTGACGCAGCGAGAACTTCACCGCGCGCAGGTAGCTCGCCTGGGTCTTGTCGTAGCCGCGGTTGAAGTAACGGAAGACCGCGTTTTCCTTCATGTGCTCGGGACGCAGCATCGTGGCGCACAGCGCCGGCGTCAGCGAGAGTGCGAGGAAGGCGGAGAACAGCATCGAGATCGCGATGGTCATCGCGAACTGCTGGTAGATCATGCCGACGGAGCCCGACTGCAGCGCGCTCGGGATGAACACGGCCGCGAGTACCACCGAGATCGCGATGATGGGGCTCGTGATCTGCGTCATCGCCTTGCGGGTGGCCTCCTTCGGATCGAGGTGCTCCTCGCGCATGATGCGTTCGACGGATTCGATGACGACGATCGCATCGTCGACCACGATACCGATGGCCAGCACCATGCCGAACAGCGTGAGCTGGTTGATCGAAAAGCCGAACAGGTACATGCCCATGAACGCGCCCATGAGCGCGACCGGCACGACCAGCGTGGGGATCAGCGTGGCCCGGAAGCTCTGCAGGAACACGAGCATGACGATGAACACGAGCACCACGGCGATGACCAGCGTCACGATGACTTCGTGGATCGCCGAATCGATGAAGATCGTCGCGTCGAACGGCAGGAACCACTCCACCCCCGGCGGGAACGAGCTCTGCAGGTCGTTCATGCGCGCTTCGACGGCCTTCGCCACGTCGAGCGCGTTCGCGCCGGGCGACAGCAGCACGCCGAAGCCGCCGACGGGCTGTCCGTCCAGACGCACGTCGAAGTTGTAACTGGAGAGGCCCAGCTCTACGCGCGCGACGTCCTTGAGCCGCACGCTCGTGCCGTTCGGGTCCGTACGCAGGATGACGTTCTCGAATTCCTCGATGCTCTGGAACTGGCCTTCGGACGCCACGGGCGCGACGACCTGCTGGCCCGGCACCGACGGCTGTTCGCCGAGCGCGCCGGTCGCGAACTGCACGTTCTGCCCGCGCACGCGCTCGACGACATCCGCCGCGCTCATCCTGAAGCTGCGCAGCTTGTCGGGATTGAGCCAGATGCGCATCGAGTACTCGGCGCCGAACTGCTCGGTCTGGCCGACGCCGGGAATGCGCGAGATGGGATCGAGCACCTGGGCCGCGACGATGTTGTTGAGCACGTCGGACGAAACGGTGTTGTCCTTCGAGCGCAGGCTCACCGCCATCAGGAAGCCGGAATTCACCTTCGAGACACGCAGCCCCTGCACCCGCACTTCGCTGGGGAGCCGCGGCTCGGCCAGCGCGACGCGGTTCTGGGTCTGCACCGCCGCGATGTCGGGATCCGTGCCCGACTCGAACACCAGCGTAACGGTACCGCCGCCATTCGAGGCCGACGCGGAGAAATACATCAGGTTGTCGATGCCGGTGAGCTGCTGCTCGATGACCTGCACCACCGTGCGCTCGACCGTGTCCGCATCCGCGCCGGGGTATGTCGCGGCGATCTGCACCTGCGGCGGCGCGACGTCGGGGTACGCCTCGGCGGGCAGCTCGCGGATGGCGAGCGCGCCCCCCAGGGTGATCAGGATCGCGATCACCCATGCGAAAACCGGGCGGTCGATGAAGAACTGGGCCATGGACTAGCTACCTTGCGCGGGAGCGGCGGCTTCGGGCTTCGGACCGGCAGGCGCCGCCGTCCCGTCCGCAGGCGCGGCGCCGGCGGGGGTGGCCTTGGCCTGGCCACCCGGCTGCACTTTCTGCACCCCGGACACGACCACCTGGTCACCGTCGGCGAGACCGCTCGAGATCACCCAGTCGTTCTCCACCGTCGCCACGGTTTCGACGCGCTTCTGCAGCACCTTGCCTTCCTTGTCGACGACGAGCACGTACGGCCCCTGGCCGTCGCGCTGCAGCGCGAGCTGCGGGACGCGGTACCCGTTGTTCAACGTGCCGGCGGTCAGGCGCACCGTGACGTACATGCCCGAGAGCAGCGTGTGGTTGGGGTTCGCCACGCGGCCGCGGAACGCCACCGAGCCCGTGGTGGGGTTCACGCTGGATTCGGAGAAATCGAGCGTGCCCTTCTCGTCGTAGTAGGAACCGTCCGGCCGGACGAGCCGTACCTCGGCGAGTTTGCCCGCCGACAGCGTCACGTTGCCCGAGGCCTGCGCGCGTTGCAGGCGCTCGAAGTCCGTCGCCGGCTGGTCGAAGAACACGAACATGTTGTCGAGCTGTTCGATCGACGTGATCAACGTCGCCTCGCCCTGTCCCACCAATGCGCCTTCGAGCACGCGCATCTGCGTGGCTCGTCCCGAGATCGGGGCCGTGATGGTCGCGTAGCCGAGATTGATGCGCGCCGTCTGTGCTCGGGCGCGGGCCGCCGACACCTGCGCGGCCGTCGAACGCTCGGCGGCTTCGGAGTCGTCCAGCTGCATGCGCGAGACGAGGTTCTGCTTCATGAGATCGCGGTTGCGCTGCGCGGTGACGGACGCGTTCTTCGCCGACGCCTCCGCCTGCTCGAGATCGGCCTGCGCCGCGGCCAGCTGCGCGCGATACGGCGCCGGGTCGATGATGACGAGCGGATCGCCCTCCTTCACCTGGCTGCCTTCCTTGTAGAGGCGCTTCACGAGGACGCCGGGCACGCGGGCGCGGACGTCGGACGCGCGCACGGGCGCGAGGCGGCCGGATGCTTCACGGACGAGCGGAACCGGGTGCGGATGCACCACGATCACGCCGACTTCCGGCGGCGGCGGCTGTTGCTGACCTTCCTGCTTGCTGCAAGCGACGACAAACAAGGCGGCGGACGCCGCTACGATGAGCTGCACTCGTGACGACATTGGTTCATGGCTCTGCGGGAATTGGGGCGCCCGCGAAAGCCGGCGATTCTAACGCAGCGATTGGTCGATCTCGACTCGTGCCGCCGCACACACAAACACACAGCCCTCTGTTGTCGGATTTCATGACCCCGGGAGTATGCTGTGAGCCCATGAGCTCCCGATCGAAGCGCCGCATCGCGGCAAGCTGCCTCTTAGTGGGTATTGCGTTCGCGGGTTGCAGAAGTTTGCCCGGTCCCGTCGAAATGACGGATGACGGCCTGCAACGGATGTCCTCCCGCGCGGGCGGCGGCGTGTTCCGCGCGCCGGGCGCGCCCTTCTCGCAGTACACGAAGATCCTGCTCGAGCCGCTGCTGGTGAGCTACGTGGAGAACTGGCAGAGGAAATACGACAACATGCGCAGCGGCGAGCCGAAGCGCATTCGCGAGGAAGCGCAGAAAATCTTCCTGGAGGAGTTCACGCGCGAGATCATCAAGCGCGGCCGGTACACCTTCGCCGACGCGCCGGGTCCCGACGTCCTGTTGATCAGCCCGTCGGTCATGGACCTCGATATCGTGCCGGAAAACGCCGATGCCGACATGCAGACCTCGACGCCCGGCCCGCCAAAGATGCGGCTCCTGAGTGAGCTGCGCGACGGCGCGACCAACAAGCTCATCGGACGCATCGAGATGTTCTCGGGGAACGACCGCTACCCGTTCAACCAGCTGCGGCCCGCGAATCGCGCGACCAACGCGCACGAGCAGCGTGTCGCCTACAGCCGCTACATCGCGCTGATCCGCGAAGCACTCAACGTCGCGAAGACGGAGAAGCCGCGCCCACCTCCGCCGCCGGCGCCCACGCCCGCGGGCTGACTATCGCGGCGATTCGACCGTGTAACCCTTCGCGCGCAACCGCGCGAGGTAACCGTCGTCCTGCAACAGCTTCGCGAGCGGCGCGATCGCGAACGTCGTCTCGTTCGACCGCAGCGCACGCTCGGCCTCGGCCACCCACAGCGCATAGACCTGCTCGCGGATGTCCGTGGGGATCACGTCTTTCGCCACCTGTGACGCCATCGCGGCAGTGATGCACACCAGTCCGGCATTCGGCAGCGGCGGCAGCGCCTGCAAGGCCGCGAGATCGGCCGTGGCCCACGCGCGCGCGCGCGCCGCCTCCACCTCCGTGTTCGACAGCGCCTGCGTCAAATCGATGGATATCTCGAGGCACTCGGCATCGGGCAGCGACTCGTGCTGGAATTCCCTGAGCTTCGACTTGATCTCGCTCGACTTGATGGTGAGCGTGACCTTCGGCTGTGTCGTGCGGATCTTGTTCTTCCTGGCGAGCTTCTCGACCGCGTCCCACACCATGCCGCTCTCTCGCAATCCCAGGTCCTTGTAGGCCGCCTTGCGCAACTTGTCCGCCGCGAAGAGCGGGCGCCATTCCTCGACGCCGCGGTCGCGACCGAGAAACCGCTTCTTCTGCACCAGCCAGCGCGCGTAGACCTCGGGGGAAAGCACGTCCTCGAGCCTGCCGTCGTCGGGATTCTTGCGGGCCTTCATCGCGGCCGGGATCATGGACAGTCCCTTGAAGAGCCCGATTTCCTCGTCGGGCTTCATCGTCACGCTGGCATCCAGCAGTACTTCCTGCGAGCGCAACAGCACCGACTCGACCGAGCGGGATTTCCACGACATGCGCTTCGGCAGCGGCGGCGGATCGCCGATCACCCACAGCACGTGCGACGCATCGCCCGGCCTCGTGACCTGCCACATGCCGGGCCCCGCGAACTCGCCGGTGACGACCACCTCTTCCAGCGGAGGGACTTCGGCGGGAGGCTCCTGCGGGTGGACGGCCGCGGCGGCCAGGAGCGCCACGCAGGACCAGGTGGTGTGCAACCTCATGCCCCGATTGGAGCAGAAGTTAGCGGGCGGCGTCAGCTCCGCTCGCCGCGACCCAGCGCCTCGACCTGCGACTGCAGGCTCAGCCGGTCGAGCGAGTCGATCGGCAGGTTCGTGAGCACGCGCAGGCGCCGCTCGAGTTCGCTGCGTGTCCGCGACAGCGCGCGGCGCTTGTCGGCCGGGTCGTCGAACTGCTCGGGATCGGTGCAACGCCAGTGCGCGGTGATCGGGTGCCCCGGCCAGCTCGGCGGCGCCTCGCCTGCCGCGGTGTCGCTCAACGTGAAGACGAAATCGAGGGGCGGGGAATCGGGCGCGCTGAATTCACGCACGTGCCGTGGCGGGTGGTCGGGCGCCGGTACGCCGGCGTGCTCGAGCGCTTCGACGGCCAGGGGATCGACTTTGGCCGACGGGCGCACGCCCGCGCTGTGGGCCTCGAACTGTCCTTGTCCGATCGAATTCGCGATGGCCTCGGCCATCATGCTGCGCGCCGAATTGCGCTGGGAGAGGAACAGGATCCTGAGGCGTTGTCTTTCCACGACGCACTCCGCGAACGCCAGACATCCTGGCCACGGAGATTTCATCCGGACGCGCCATTCCCCTCTACGGGGAGACAGTCATCGAGGTTGTCGGCCGGTTGTGCCGATGCCTGTCAGCCGGATCGTGCCGTCACTGAATGGCGACGACGCTCACCGACATCGGCGGCAGGCGCAGCACGAGTTTCCCGCCTTCCCGCCGCCCCGAAATCTTCACCGGCGTCACGGCCTGCGGCTGGTCGACCGTGTTGCGCGCGTCCATGGCCGGCGCTGCGAGCACGCGGCCGCGTGCCTCCTTCACCTGCGCACCCACCACGTCCGCCGACACGACGGCTTCGCGATGCGGGTCCGCGTTCACCAGCGCGAGCTGCAGAGCCCCCGTGGTGTCGCGCGCCGCGGAGACACTGACCTGCGGAATCGACCGGCTCCCGAGCGAGTAGTTCGGCGTCCGGATCTCGGTCGGCAGGAACGTGGCGCCCTGGAACGGGATGTACAGGTGGAACGCGTGGTAGGTGGGCGTCAGCGCCATTTTCGGGCCGTCGGTGAGGATCATCGCCTGCAGAACGTTCACCATTTGCGCGATGTTCGTCATCTGCACCCGCTTCGCGTGCCGGTGGAACACGTTGAAGTGCAGCCCGGCGACCAGCGCGTCGCGCATCGTGTTGTGCTGCCACAGGAAGCCCGGCTCGCGGCCCGGCTCGGGGTCGTACCACGTCCCCCATTCGTCGACGTAGAACGCCACCTTCCCCTGCGGATCATTCCGGTCGAGCACCGCCACGTTGTCGGCGATGTACTTGTCGATCAGCAACGCACGCTCGAGCGTCTGGATCCATTCACCCTCGGGAAAGCCGATCGAGTTGCCCTTCTTCTTCCAGACGCCGGACGGAATCGTGTAGTAGTGATGAGAGATGGCATCCATGTCGCGGCGGATGTTCTTCGTCAGCACGTCGGCCCAGACCGTGTGCTCGTCGTGGCCGCCCGACGCCACGATCTTCGGTCGCTTGCCCTGCGGCGCCTTCACGTACGTCGCGTATTGCCGGAACAGGTTCGCGTACCACTCCGGCGTCATGTTGCCGCCGCAGCCCCAGGTCTCGTTGCCGATGCCGAAGAAATGCACGTCCCAGGGCTGGTCGCGGCCGTTCTTGCGCCGCTCGTTGGCGAGCGTCGAGACCGTATCCGACGTCAGGTACTCCAGCCAGTCCGCCATCTCCTGCACGCTGCCGGAACCGACGTTGCCGCTGATGTAGACCTTGGTGCCGATCATCTCGGCGAACGCCATGAACTCGTGCGTGCCGAAGGCGTTGGTCTCGGCCACGCCGCCCCAATGCGTGTTCACCTTCACCGGTCGCTTCTCGCGCGGTCCGATGCCGTCCCGCCAGTGATATTCGTCCGCGAAGCAGCCACCGGGCCAGCGCACCACGGGCACGTGCAGATTCCGCAGCGCATCGACGACGTCGTTGCGGTAGCCGTTCGTGTTCGGGATCTGCGACTTCTCGCCGACCCAGATGCCTTCATAGATGCCGGCGCCGAGATGTTCGGCGAACTGCCCGTAGACGTTCGGGTTGATCACGTCGCCGGGCTGGTCCGCGCGGATCGTGACGGACACCTGCGTGGTTTCCGCCGCGTGTACCGAGCCCGAGAGAAGAATCGCCGCTCCGGCGAGCAGCCAGCGGACCGTAGTCTTCACGCGGCGACGATGACGAAACATGACGACCCCCTTCGACGAGACGACGACGCTAGCACGAACGGGGATACCCAGACTCGTATCGATCGATCAGGGATGCGGACCTGCCTGCTGCCAGGATTTCCTGGATTCAGTCGAGCCAGGCCTGTTCGAGCGGCCACTTGTCCCAGCGCGTCGGGTCGGGCGCCAGGTACTGCTGGCTCAGCTCCAGGATGTGCGGCTCGAACGCCGTCGACTTGCGCGCCAGCGTGTCGATGTGGACGCCGGTCGCCATCATCGACGCGAGCCAATCACCCTTGTCGCCGCGACGCATCTCGTGCACGAAGCGCACGAGCTTGGGTTTCACCTCCACGATCGCGGTGCGGATCGTCACCACGTCGCCCGCAATCGCCTCCTTGCGGTAGTTGATGCGCTGCTCCACCGCCGCCATGCCGCGGTTCTTTTCCTTCAGGTACTGCGAGGTCATGCCCATCATCGCGGCGAGGTTCCACGTGGCTTCATCGAACTTGCCGACGTACCACATGACGTTCATGTGGCCCATGTGGTCGCAGTGCCATTGGTGGACGGTGCCGCGGTAGGTGATGTCGAGTTTGGTCATGTGCCAATCCTAGCCAAAAAGAATGGCGCCGGGACTTCCGAACCGGCGCCGTGTCTGTAGTGACACTCCGGGCAATCGGTCAGTGCGCCGCGCCCATCGCGACCGTGCGGGTCGGCTTGGGTGCGGCCCAGATCAGCAGCGCCGACAGGAAGAACGCCAGCGAGACGAAAGACATGATCTCGTTGGTGGAGAGCATGACGGCCTGACTCTGCGTCATGTTGTCGAGCGCCTGCAGCGTCTGCTCGGAGTTCATGCCACTGGCCGCCAGCGTGTGCGACACCTCGCCGTAGCGGTCGACGACCGGCGCGAGTTCGGCGTGCATGACCTGGGTCTTGCTTTCCCAGCTGGTCTGCACGACAGACGTCGCCACGGCGCCCGACAGCGTCCGCAGAAAATTCATGAGGCCCGCGGCGGCGGCGGTTTCGTGCTCCTCGACGCTCGCCAGCGCGAGTGTCGTCACGGGCACGAAGAAGAACGGCAGGCCCAACCCCATCGCGAGCAACGGACCCGAGATCTGCCAGAACGACATGTCCGTCGTCGCGAACGTGCGGATGGCCAGCACCCCGCCGAGCCACACGAGGCCGAAGAAAACGAGCTTGCGTGGATCCACTTTCGTCGAGAGCAAACCGGCAGCCGGCGCGCAGACCACGGCCAGCACGCCGGTCCAGGCTGTCGCGAGGCCGGCCCACGTCGAGGTGTAACCCATGTAGCTCTGCAGCCACAGCGGCGTCAGCACGTTGGCGGCGAACATGGCGCCGAATCCGGCGGCAATGACGACGACGGCGGTCGTGTATCCACGGTGCCTGAACACGCGCAGATTCACGATCGGATGTTTCTCGCCCATTTCCCAGAGGATGAAGACCGTGATGCCGATGGCGGCGATCACCGCGAGCCAGACGATCATTCCTGATTCGAACCAATCGTGTTCCTTGCCGAGATCGAGCATGAGCTGCAGGGCACCGACGGCGACGATCATGAGCGCGAGTCCGATGAGGTCGATGGGCGAACGCTCGAGCTTCGTCTCGAAGCGCTTCAGCATCTTCCACGCGAACGGAGCCATCATGATCGCGAGCGGCACGTTGATCAGGAAGATCATCTGCCACGAGTACGAATCGCACAGCCAGCCGCCCAGTATCGGCCCGAGGATCGGCGCGGTCAGCGTCGTCATGGCCCACAGCGCGGTCGCGGCGGCGGCCTTCTCTTTCGGGAAGATGCGCAGCAACAGTGTCTGCGACAGCGGGATCAGCGGGCCGCCCGCGATGCCCTGCAGGATGCGGCCGACGACGAGCATCGTGAACGAAGTCGAGAATCCGCAGACGAGGGAGAACACCCCGAATGCGCCCATCGCGGTGGTGAACACGCGCACGGCGCCGAAGCGCGCGGCCAGCCACCCGGTGAGCGGCACGGTGATGGCCTCGGCCACGGAATAGCAGGTGATCACCCACGTGCCCTGGCTCGAACTGATGCCAAGCGAGCCGGCGATGTTGGGCACCGAGACGTTGGCGATGGTCATGTCCAGCACGGCGATGAAGTTCGCACCGGCGAGGACAATGGCGACCAGCCACAGCAAGCCCCCCTTCAGGGGGGCATCACCGGACATGGCCTTTTCAAGAGCGGTCATCTGCGTCTCCCTGGATTGGCGTCTCGTCAACCCTGGTTGGAACGCGTGTCGATGGTGGCTTCCATCGAGAGACCGACCTGCAGCGGATTCGCCTCGAGCTCCGCGCGATCGAGGCGGATGCGCACCGGCACGCGCTGCACGACCTTGATCCAGTTGCCCGTGGCGTTCTGCGCCGGGATTGCCGCGAACGTGGAACCTGTGCCGCCCGCGAGACCGACGACGGTGCCGTGATACTTGACGGCGCTGCCGTAGAGGTCGGACGTCACTTCCACCGGCTGCCCGATGCGCACGCGCTCGAGCTGCCCCTCCTTGAAATTGGCGTCGACGTGTACTTCGGCGAGCGGGACGATCACGAGCACCGGCGAACCCGCCTGGACCTGCTGCCCGACCTGCACCGAGCGCTTCGCGATGACGCCATCGACGGGTGCGCGCAGCACGGTGCGGTCGAGATTCACCTGCGCCTGGTCGCGCCTGGCGCGGGCCAGTATGACCTCCGGGTTGGTGTGCTCGGTTGCATCCGCGATGAGGACGGCGTTCGCGTCGCGCGCGCCGACGGCGGCCGAGTAGTTCGAGCGAGTCATCGCCAGCGCGGCTTGCGCGCTCTCGAATGCATTGCGCGCCTTGGTCAGTTCGTCTCCCGAGACCGAACCCGACGCGGCGAGCTTCTCGCGGCGATCGAGATCGATCCGCGCGCGTTCGAAGTCCGACTGCGCCCGCTTGACGTCCTCCGCGCGCGCCTTCATCTGGGCGTTGAGGCTGTCGTCGTTCGCGACATAGCCGCGCACGCGGCGCTGGGCACGGCCGAGCTCGGCCTCCGCCTGCGCGAGCGCGAGTCTCGCGTCGATGTCGTCGAGCGTGATCAGCACGTCACCCTCGTGGACGAAGCTCGTGTCCGTGACGCGCACTTCGCGCACGATGCCGCCGATCGCCGGCGTGACCGACGCGGTCTCCGCAGCGGTATATGCGTTGTCCGTCGCGATGAATTTCGAGGCGTAGGTGGCGTCGTAGGCGCCGTAGCCCGTGCCCACCGTCAGCACCGTGATGGCTAACGCCAGCAGGCGCTTCTTCCGCCTGGCCTTCATGGCCTCATCGGCCGCCTTCTCGAGCGCCTCGTCGGCCTTGTGCAGCGCTTCCGTGTTCATCGTGGTCATTGCAAATCTCTCCTGAAGTTGTGAATAAAAAGAGTGTCAGTTCGAAGCCAGGTAGCCGCCGCCGAGTGCCTTGGTCAGCGCGACGTCGAGCGTCATGGAACGGCTCTGCAGATCGGTCTGCGTGCGCAGGGTGGTGAGGAGGTAGTCCTCGGCGGAGAGCACGTCGAGATAGTTCGCGAGGCCGCCCTCGTAGCGGTCGTTCTGCACGCGCCACGCTTCGCGCGCCGCCTCGACGGCTGAGGCGACGCGCTCGATCTGCGGCGTGAGCGCACGTTGAGAGACGGCGGCGTCGGCCACTTCCTGCAGCGCCTGCACGAGAGTCTTCTCGTAGTTCGCGACCGCTTCGGCGTACTCCGCCTCGGCGCCGCGCAACTGCGCCTGCAGCTTGCCGCCGTTGAAGATGGGCAAGGTGATCGCCGGGCCGATGCTGCCGATGCCCGAGCCGTCCTCGGTCATCATGTCGAGGCCCAGCGCCTGCACGCCGATGAACCCGGTGAGGTTCACGTTCGGGTAGAACTGCGCCTGTGTCACGTGGATGCGCTTCGCGGCGGCTTCGGCGCGCAGTCGCGCGGCGACGAGATCCGGCCGGCGGCCGATGAGATCGACCGACAGCGTCGCGGGCAACGTGAACGTGCGGGTGTGCTCGACCGCCGGCCGCGCGATGGTGAGGGCACGATCCGGACCTGCGCCCATCAGGGCGGCCAGCTTGTTCTTCTGCAACGCGATCTGCTCGTCGAGCGAGAGCACGTCGGCTTCACTGCCGGCACGGCGTGATTCCGCCTGGCGCAGACCCCCCTTAGTCTCCAGTCCGTTCTCGAAGCGCTGGCCGAACAACTCCGCCGTCTTCGCGCGCAGGGTGCGGGCGGCGACGGCGGTATCCCGCGCGGCGTACTCGCGCGCGAGCTCGGCGTAGGCCGATGCGATCGCGGTGGACAGGGACAGGCGAGCCTGGTCCGCATCCGCGCTCGCGGCGACGGCTTCGGAGGTCGCGGCCGCGAGCGCAGCGCGGTTCTTGCCCCAGAAGTCGAGCTCCCAGGTCATGTCGAGGGTGGAACGTCCGTAGTCGTTCCAGCCCTGCGGCGTCATCGCCGCGGGGGACAGGTAGTTGTCGCTCTGTTTCTGCCCGGTGATGGACGTGCCGGCCGTGAGCTGCGGCGCGAGCGCGCCCCGCGCGCTGTTCTGATACGAACGGGCGCGCGCCAGGCGCGCGTCCGCGACCGCGATCGATGGAGAGTCCGCAAGACCCTCCGCGATCAGCGCGTCGAGCTGCGCGTCGCCATAGGTCTTCCACCAGCCATTGGCCGGCCACTCGCCCGTCGACGCGGTGAACGCCTGCCGGCTCGCGTAGTCCGTCTGCGGCTTGATGGCCGGCCGCGGCGCGTGGCCCGGCAGGGAGGCGCAGGCCGTCAATGCGGCGGTGCCCAGGAAGATGGCGAATCGTTTCATCGAAGATCCCTTTGAGAAGTTGGTGAGAGCTTTATTCGGTAGTAGCCGGCTTCGCGGCGGCGGCCTTGCGGCGCCCGTCCTCGCGCCGACGTTGGGCGCCGGACAGCAGCCGCGCCGCGTCGATGACGGCGCGCGCGTGCTCGCCGGAACCGATCGAGCCCGACTCGTCGAACGCCTCGACGCGGAAGTGCATGAGCTTGTTCTCGGTGTGCAGGTAGGTCGCCACGGCGCGCACGCTCGATCCGACGGGAGTGGCCGCCGTGTGCTTCACGTTGAGCGAGACACCGACCGAGAGCTGGCCGTCGCCGAGCAGCGGACGCATGGCGCGTGCCGCGGCGAGTTCCATGAGCGCGATCATGCGCGACGTGGCGAACACCTCCGGAAAGGCGTCCGAGGAGTCGAGCGCGATGTGACGCGCGGTGTCGCCGGGGGTCACGACGATGTCGGCTTCGGCGGAGAAATTGTTGAACATGTCGGTCAATCCCGGGAGTGGATACGGTGGGTGCTGGCGTCACGCGCCAGGCAAGAGAGCAGTTCCTCGGCGGTGCTGAACACGAACTGCTCGCCCGTGGTCACGTTCTCGAGGCGGCCGATGACACGGCCGGTCGCGGGGTTCGCGTCGCGGTGCAGCTTGAGCACGTAGGCGCGGGCCTGCGGGTAGCTGGGGTGGATGGCGAGGTTCATTCGTTCACGCCGTCGCTGCCGAAACGCCGGCGGGTAACGCGCGCCATCTGCAGGCGAGCGGCGAACGCCGCGTCCAGGCGGCAGCGGCCGAGGCCGTGGCGCGCGTCGACAGCGACAACTGCGACTGCAGTGCCTGCCAGCGGCATCTCGTGGATGCGGGTTTTGCTTCGAATCGGGTCATCGCTCGTCCTCCAGTCCATGGAGGGCAAGTTAAGGATCGCCGTCGACGAAGTCGTTCAGGAACGGTCGGGAAACGGTCCGGTTTCCGGCTATCCCTTCGATTTGCGCGGCTTCGCGGCGCCGCTCGATTCGATTTCCTGCTTCACATTCCGCATGAACGCGAGTTCGCGTCCCTGCCTGATCTGCTCAAAGACCTGTCGCAGCGCGCTCCTGGTATGCCGGTCAGCGGCCTTGAGTTTTGCCATCCAGTACAAGCACTTGAGCTCCTCGTATGAAGCGCTCTGGCGGCGCGCAATCGTGAGCGCTTCGCTCAAGACTTTGCGCACGCGATCGGGATCGCCCTGCCCCGCGGCGATGCGTGCGCGCAAACGCAGAAGCTAGGGCGTG
>CADEED010000106.1 GCA_902826225.1 uncultured Pseudomonadota bacterium
GTTCGCGCACGCGCTGCGTCGCGGCGTGAACATGATGTACATCGTCGAGAACAACGGCGTGTACGGCCTGACCAAGGGCCAGTTCTCGGCCACCGCCGACGCCGGCTCGCTGTCCAAGCGGGGCGCCGAGAACCGCGACGCGCCGATCGACCTCGTCGCGATGGCGCTGCAGCTCGGCGCCACCTTCGTCGCGCGCAGCTTCTCGGGCGACAAGCAGCAGCTCGTGCCCCTCATCCAGGCCGCTATGCGTCACAAGGGTTTCGCGCTGATCGATGTCCTCTCGCCGTGCGTCACCTTCAACGATCACGAGGGGTCGACGAAGAGCTACCAGTACACGCGCGAGCATTACGACGCCGCCGTGCACGCCGACTTCGTTCCCTTCCAGCGCGAGATCGCGGCGACATATTCCGAGGGCGAAACGTTGCCCGTCGTGCTGCACGATGGCAGCCGGATCCTGCTGCGGAAGCTCGATGGGTCCTATGATCCCACCGACCGTGGTGCGGCGCAGACGGCCATTCAGGAACGTTTGAAAAAAGGTGAATTCCTGACCGGGTTGTTATACGTCGACGCGACGGGCAAGGAATTCCACGATGTCAATGAGACACCGGCCATTCCGCTCAACCAGATTCCCCATGACCGCCTATCTCCGGGGTCGGCAGCCCTCGCGAAAGTTCTGGCCAGATATCGTTAGCCGCGCTATGTTTCCGCCCGGTTTGAGGATTCGGTTGATTCAGGAGTCGACATGACTGAAGAGAAGTCCCAGAAATTCACCTCCAAAGTGCGCCGCGGGCTCACTTGGGTCAGCACGGTTTCTGCCGCCGAGTTAGCGCGCGTCAAACAGGAAGCCGGCGGTGGCCGCATTCCCGGAATGACCGCCGCGCAGCTTTCCGACATCGAAGCCGCGCTGTTGTGGATTTCGCAGAATAAGGAAGAAGCGAATGGGTAAGGGTGATCGCCGCACGAAGCGCGGCAAGCTCTACGCGGGGTCGTTCGGAAAGTCCCGCCCCAAGGATCCAGCGAAGAAGAAAGCAAGAGCCGCAAAGGCTGCAAAGAAAGCATAAGCCAGACGCAACGGCACAGGTCAACGAAGCCCGCGAAACGAAAGTTTCGCGGGCTTTGTCGTTCTGCGAAAGGCGCAGGCCGTACCGGGATCCTGGCGAACGGCGGGCTGATGCTGGTAACACTCTACCGAGTCTCGATGGCGATCCCGGACGCCGACCTCACAACTTGCTCGGCACCTTGTCGTTGATGACGAACTTCATCTTGAACGTGAGCTCGTCGTCGACCGTCTTGCCGTCCGCCCAGGCCGGCGCGAACTGCGCCGACTCGAACCACTGCAGGGCCGCTTCGTCGAGCGACGGGATTCCGCTGCGCACGACGATCGTGACGGCTGTCGCGCAGCCCTTGCGGTCCACTTTCGCACGCAGCACCACAGAGCCTGCTTCGCCGCGCTCGAGCGCCGTGGCCGGATAGTAGGTCTCGAGAGATTCCGCGCGGCTCAGCTTCGGGTGGCGCCGCGTGCGGTCCGGGGGTGCGCCGGGCAGGCAGGCAGACTTGCGCGGCGAGTAGACGTCGGCGGCCGTCCGCAGCTTGAGAATGCGCGACGCGGCGCGATCGAGCGATTCGTGCAGCACCGGGATCAGCATCGGCGCATCGCGGGTCGCGGCCTCGAAGTCGCCGGCGTCGAGAGCCTTCCGCAGATCCTGCGCCAGCGACTGGAGCATCGAATCCGGCTCCTCGGGAGGAACGCCGTTGGCCTCATAGACGCCGTTCCAGTAACGGCGCCAGAAGGGAGCGGGGAGCGTCGTGGTCCAGTATTCCTCGATCTTCTGCGCCCGGGTCTTGTCGCGATTGACGAGTTCGCGCGCGCGGTACAGCACGCCGACGGCGTCGGGCACGCTTTGCGCCGCGGCCGCCTTGTCGCGCAGCGCCGCGATCTGCCCGCGCGAGCTCTCGGCGAATACCCATTCGTCGAGATCCTGCTGCAGCGTACGCCCGCGAAAATCCTGTTCACTGTCGGTGAGGCGCTTCCTCTGGATGGCGACGCCATCCTGCGCGGTCTTCAGATCGGCATCGAAAAGCTCGAGTTCCCTGGCGACGCCGGGCGAGGGATCGCGCGACCCGCAGCCGGCGAGCAGGAGGACGAGCGCTCCCAGGAGGAAATGACGCATTTGATCAGGCTGCCTTGATGGCGCGGTACTTCGTGATGATGTCGAGAGCACTGCGGTTGCTGTCGGGTAGTTCCACCGGGCTGGTGCCGAGCGGCGTGAGACGCTCGCCCCAGCGCACGACGTGGCCCGTGAAGGTGAGGCCCGCGCCGAACGACGGCATGAGCAGCAGCGCGCCCGGCTTCACACGGTTCTCCTCGAGGGCTTCGCACAACGCGACGGGGATGGTCGCGGCCGACATGTTCCCGTAGCGATGCACGTTGGTGAACACCTTCTCCATCGGCACGCCGGTCTTCCTGGCGACGGCTTCGATGATGCGCATGTTCGCCTGGTGGGGAACGACGAGATCCACGACCGCGGACGTCTTGCCGAGCTTCGCGAGCGCCTCGCCGCAGGCGAGCGCCATGCCGTGCACGGCTTTCTTGAAGATCTCCTGGCCTTCGAACTGCCATTCGGTGCGGCCGATGACGCGGTTCTGGTGCGCATAGGCGGCACCCATGCCGTGCACCCGCAGGATCTCGCGCGACTCGCCGTAGCAGCCCAGCTTCTCCGCGAGCAGGCCCTCCTCGCGATCCGTGGCCTGCAGCACGACGGCCGCGGCGCCGTCGCCGAACAGCACGGCGATGTTGCGGTCCGTCCAGTCGATGAACGGCGAGATGACCTCGCCGCCCGTGACCAGCGCATTCTTGACCACGCCGGACTTGATCATCGCGGTGGCGGTAGATAGGGAGTAGAGGAAGCTCGTGCAGGCCGTGTTCACGTCCATGGCCGCGCAGCCCTCGGCGCCGATCCGCCGCTGGATGCCGGAGGCGACGTTCGGGGCCTGGTCGTCGTAGCTCGTCGTGCCGCAGACGATGAGCTCGATGGTCCTGCCGTCGACGCCGGCGCAGGCCAGCGCCCGCGCGGCGGCGACGTACATGAGCTCGCCCAGCGGGACGTGGGACACGCGGCGTTCCCGGATGCCGGTGCGCGAGGCGATCCACTCGTCGCTGGTGTCCAGGAAGGTCGCGATATCGGCGTTGGTGAGCACCGCCGGCGGCAGGCACTTGCCCCAGCCGACGATCGCCGCCCCCCTCGGAATGGTAGACATGGGCAGGAGGATGCCATGGCGGGACGCGTTCCCATAGACTACGCGCCCATGACCGAACACAACTTCTCGCGCTGGCGCCCGCACCCCTGGCATGGCCTCGATGTCGGCGACGACGCGCCCCGCATCGTCAACGCCTACATCGAGATCACGCCTTTCGACGTCATCAAGTACGAAATCGACAAGGTGTCGGGATACCTGCGGGTCGACCGGCCCCAGCGAACGACGTCACAGCCGCCGGCGCTGTACGGATTCGTCCCCAAGACATATTGCGGCGAACGCGTCGCGAAGCTCGCGCCCGGTTGCGAGCGCGGCGATGGCGACCCGCTCGACATCTGCGTGGTGAGCGAGCGCCCCATCGAGAAGTCGGAAATTCTCCTGCGCGCACGCGTGATCGGCGGGCTGAAGCTCATCGACCGCGGCGAGGCCGACGACAAGATCATCGGTGTGCTCGAGGGCGATTTCGTGTGGGACCACGTGAAGGACATCTCGCAGCTCGCGCCGGTCATCGTCGAGCGCATCGAGCACTACTTCGCCACTTACAAGCTGGTGCCGGGCGAACCTAACAAGCTGAAGATCACCGGGAAGTACGGCTACGCGCATGCTGCCGAAGTGATCGAGGCGGCGCGGGAGGACTACCAGGAGTCCTTCGGTGAGGCGACCATGGAGCGGCGCCGGACCTGAGGGCCGAATGGGGAACGTCCCCATCAAGCCTGGCGGCGGCGCGCGGACGTGAGTCGCATCAGCGCGGCGGCGATGAGAGCGGCGGCCGGCGCGATGGCCCAGGCGACGACGACGAGTTGCGCGGGGAGTGCGCTCGGGACGATCAGGCCGAGCAGTAGCGCCGGGACGCCGGCGACGAGGCCATGCGCGAAGGGGCTGTTCGCGCCCAGGACGCCGGCCCACACCCCGGACAGGAACTGCACGAGGCACCATGCCGCAGCGAGACGCTCGTCAGCCAGCGAGCCCGCGGCGAACAGCAGCAGCAACGCGCCACCCAGGTTGACGATGCCGCTCACGAGCAGCGCGCCGGGTCGAAGTCCGCGCGCGGGCGGGGTGGTCACGGGGTTGTCTTGCAAATGGATACCTGCGGATCGCGAGCCATTCGGCTGCGGATAGTCTCGCGTCGTCGCAACTGCCGGCAAGTGATGCACAACCGCGACGTGTTGCGATACCGTTGCGCCATGAATACACCCAACAACCTGCGCGCGTGCGCGCTCGTCCTGTCGCTGTCGTTCATCGCTGCCACGTCGATGGCCGCGACGGCGACGACGACCCAGACCGCGAAGCGCATCCCCACCCACGAAGACATCTGGACGATGAAGCGGCTCGGCGCACCGCAGGTGAGTCCGAACGGCCGCTGGATCGTGGTTCCCGTGGCGGAGCCTTCCTACGAGGACAGCTCCACGCTCAGCGATCTGTGGCTCATCGACACCACCGCGCGCGACTCCAGCCGCCGCCTCACGTCGACGCGCCGGGCGGAAAGCGGCGTAACCTGGAGTCCCGACAGTCGCCGGATCGCGTTCAGCTCGCAGCGCGACAACGACGACGTCGCGCAGATCTACGTGCTCGATCTCGCGGGCGGCGGAGAAGCGCAACGGATCACGACGCTCTCGGGCGGCGCCCGCGGCCCGGTGTTCTCGCGCGACGGCCGGCAGCTCGCCTTCGTGTCGCTCATGTACAAGGGCGCCGCCGACGACACGGCCAACAAGGCGCGCATCGACGCGTTCAAGGCGCGCAAGGGCAATGTACGCATCTACGACGGCTTCCCGATTCGCAGCTGGGATCACTGGCTCGACGAGCGCCAGGTGCGCGTGTTCGTGCAGGCGCTCGACGCCGACGGGCTCGCCGCCGGCGCGCCGCGCGATCTGCTGTTCGGCACGAAGCTCGGTCAGAGCGCGGGGTTCGCCGGCCGTCAGACGGATACCGGCGAGGAGATGGACGTCGAGTTCACGCCCGACGGCAAGTCTCTGGTGTTCGCCGCGGCGACCAATCGCAATACGGCGGCGTATTCGTTCACCGATTCCCAGTTGTTCGTCGTCGATCTCGCGGGCGGCGAACCCCGCGCGCTGACCCGGGGCCCCGACCAGTGGTCGAAGCCGCACTTCACGCCCGACGGCCGCACGCTGCTCGCGCTCGTCGAGAAGCAGGACGGCAAGAACGTCTACAACGCCACCCGTCTGGCGGCCTTCGGCTGGCCCGCCGCCGGCGAGCCCCGCCTCGTGCTGGGGTCGTTCGATCGCTCGGTGAACAGCTTCGCCGTCTCCCCGGACTCGCGTACCGTCTACTTCTCCGCGGAGGATGCGGGGCACGAGCCGTTGTACTCGGTGAAGATCGCGGGCGGCGCCGTGCAGCAGATGCCGAATACCGGCGACGGCACGTACACGAACGTCACGATTCCAGATTCATCCGGACGCCTGTCCATCTACTCGAACTGGGAGAGCGCGAACCGGCCCGGTGAACTCGCGCTGGTGAACTCGCAGAGCGGCAAGCCGCTGGTACTCACGCGTTTCAACAGCGCCCGCGCGGAACAGCTGGACCTGCCGCCCGTCGAGAGCTTCTGGTCGCAGTCGAGCCGCGGCAAGCAGATCCACAGCCTCGTCGTGCGACCGCCCGGCTTCGATCCGGCGAAGAAGTATCCGCTGTTCGTGATGATCCACGGCGGTCCGCACGGCATGTGGCGTGATCAATTCTTCATCCGCTGGAACTACCACCTCATCTCCGCGCCCGGCTACGTGCTCCTGCTCACCAACTACTCGGGTTCGACGGGCTTCGGTGAAGGCTTTGCGCGCTCGATCCAGGGCGATCCGTTCCGGGGTCCGGGCGAGGAGCTGAACGAGGCGGCGGATGCCGCGATCAAGCAGTTCCCGTTCATCGACGGCAGCCGGCAGTGCGCCGGCGGCGCGAGCTACGGCGGACATCTCGCGAACTGGCTGCAGGGCTCGACCACGCGGTACAAGTGCCTCGTGAGTCATGCCGGCCTCGTCAACCTCGAGGCGCAGTGGGGCACGAGCGACACCATCTACTCGCGCGAGGTGAATCTCGGCGGCCCGCCGTGGGAACGTGCGCAGGTGTGGGCGGATCAGAATCCGATCCGCCACGCCCACAAATTCCGGACACCGGTGCTCGTCACGATCGGTGAAAACGACTTCCGCGTGCCCCTCAACAACTCGCTCGAATACTGGAGCGCGTTGCAGCGCATGAAGGTGCCGAGCCGGCTGGTGGTGTTCCCCGAGCAGAATCACTGGATCCTCAAGGGCGAGGACAGCAAGATCTTCTACTCCGAGATCACGTCCTGGCTCGACCGCTGGCTCAAGCCCGCGACCTGAGCGGAGCGCGATGTCCGACGACTGGGACTTCTATTTCGCGCGCGTCAATGACGCGGTGTCGTCGATCTTCGTGGACCTTGGGCTGCGCGCCGACGTTCCACTCGAGAAGCGGCCGTGGCTGCTGTGGGTGTGGGTCGAGATGCAGGCGCCGCGTGACGATGGCCTGTCTTCCAACGAGGAAGCGCCAAAGCTGCTCGAAATGGGTGACTCGCTGGACGCGGCGATCTGCGCCGCGTGCGATGCGCAGCTGGTCGGCCGGATCACCGGCGCGAATCGGCGCGAGTTCTACTTCTACGCCGCGGAGCCCGGCGGGTTGGACGCCGCGGTCGAACAGGCGCTGCGCGGCTTCCAGGAGTATCGCTTCCAGTCCGGCAGCAAGTTCGACGCCGAATGGGAGCAGTACGTCGACCTGCTGTACCCGACGGCGAGCAATCTGCAACGCATGCTCAACCGGCGCACGCTGGAGGCGCTCGAAGCGCGCGGCGACGCACACGAGATGCCGCGAAAGGTGGATCACTGGCTGGAGTTCCCGACCACCGCCGCCCGCGACGCCTGCCGCGACACGCTGCGGGGGATCGAGTTCGCGCTCGAAGGTGAATACGAATCCGACGATTCGGACGCGCAGTTCCGGCATTCGCTCGTCGTATCGCGCGTGGACAGAGTGGACTCCCACTCGATCAACGGCATCACGCTCGAACTCGCGCGCGTCGCGGGCGAGCACGGCGGGCGATACGACGGCTGGGAATGTCAGGTGACGAACGCCAGCGGCGAGCCTCGGACCGCCATCGAATGAGGGGGCGCGTCCTCAGGGGGATCGCGGCCTCGGTCATCGTGCTCAGTCTCGCGTCGTTCTTCGGGTGCCAGGCGATCGCGCGCAAGGTGCTGTTCTTTCCTTCGCATCACTCGGACAGCAACGGGTTCACGCGCTGGGCAATGGGCGACGAGGCGATCGGAGTCGCGCGCGAGGTCGCCGATCCGGCGCATGTGTGGCTCCTGCTGCACGGCAACGGCGGGCAGGCCGCCGATCGCCAGTACGCGATGTTCGCCTTCGAGGAGCGCGATTCCGTCTACATCCTCGAGTACCCGGGCTACGGTGAACGCATGGGCTCGCCATCGCGCGGGGCGTTCGACGACGCGGTCCGCGAAGGCTACGCCGAGCTGCGCAGGCGGTTTCCGGGCAAGCCCGTCTGCGTGGTGGGCGAATCGCTCGGCAGCGGGCCGGCGTCGATGCTGTCGCGCGAGAATCCGCCGCCCGACAAGATCGTGCTGGTCGTGCCGTTCGATCGCATCACCGACGTGGCGCGCGACCACACGCGCTGGCTGCCGGTCAAACTACTGCTCGCGGGATCGTGGGACAACATCGATGCGCTGCGGGACTACCGTGGGCCGCTCGAGGTTTTCGGCGCCGAGATGGACGAAGTGATCGCCGTGGAGCACGCGCGCCGGCTCGCGGAGTCGGTGCCGCAGGCCCGCTTTCACCTGATTCCCGGCGGCCACGGCTGGGCCAACGGGCGCGACGTCAGCTTCCGCTGCCCCTGACGAACACGACCGTGAGGTTGTTCGCCGGCATGCGGACGATCTTCTCGCGATGCAGACCGTGGCCCGCCGCCACCCGCTCCACGTCGGCGAGTTCGCGCAAGCCCCAGTCGGGATCGCGCCGCTTCAGCGACGCGTCGAAATCGAGATTCGACGGCGCCGCCTGGCCGTGCTCGAGATATGGACCGTAGGTGATCAGCAATCCGCGGGAGACGAGCAGGCGGGCGGCGCCGCGGAACAGGCCATGCGTGGCGGCCCACGGCGAGATGTGGATCATGTTGATGCACAGGATCGCATCGAACGGGCCCTCGACGGACCAGCGGGGTTCGCGCACGTCGAGCGCGACGGGTGGCGATACGTTGGTGAGTCCCGAGCCGCGGACGCGCGTGTCGATGGCCTCCCGGCTCGATGGATCGGGTTCGGTCGGTTGCCACTCGATGCCGGGCAGCGCCGCGGCGAAATAGCAGACGTGTTGCCCGGTGCCGGAAGCGATCTCGAGAACACGGCCTGTCGGCGGCAACACCGTTTCGAGGACGGTGAGGATCGGATCCTTGTTGCGCTCCGCGGCGGCAGACAGCATCCCGCTCTTCATGGCGGTTGCCGCTCCGCACGGATGCGCTTCACGATGCTCCACATGAATAGGCTGATCACGCCTAACAAGCCGCCCATGAGCACGGCCAGCCACCAGTGGAAGCGCCAGGCCTCGACGAGGCCCCAGGCGACACCGAGGGGCGTCGTGACGAGCAGGATGGGTTTGGCAGTTCTCATGGGAGAGGGGTCCGAAAAGGGGTCAGATCTATTTTGAAAAGGGGTCAGATCTATTTTGCGAACGCGACGCGCGAGCGCCAGGCTACCGTGGCCGAAAAATAGATCTGACCCCTTTTCAAAATAGATCTGACCCCTTTTCGGACCCATTTTCCACCCCCGCTCAGAGGATGTAGCGCGACAGGTCCTCGTCCTTCGCCAGCGTGCCGAGATGTTCGTCGACGTACTGCGCGTCGATCTCGATCGACGACCCGCCCTTCTCTGCCGCGTCGAACGATACGCTTTCGAGCAGCCGCTCCATCACGGTGTGCAAGCGCCGCGCACCGATGTTCTCGGTCTTCTCGTTCACGCTGAACGCGATCTCCGCGATGCGGCGCACGCCGCCGTCGGCGAACTTCACGTCGACCTTCTCCGTGCCCATCAAAGCCTTGTACTGCGTCGTCAACGACGCATCGGGCTCCGTCAGGATACGCACGAAGTCGTCGACCTTGAGCGAATTCAGCTCCACGCGGATCGGGAAGCGGCCCTGCAGCTCGGGGATGAGGTCCGACGGCTTCGCCATGTGGAACGCGCCCGACGCGATGAACAGCACGTGATCGGTCTTCACCTGGCCGTACTTGGTCGACACGGTGCAACCCTCGACGAGCGGCAACAGGTCGCGCTGCACGCCTTCACGCGAAACGTCCGCGCCCATCGTGTCCTGTCGCCGCGCGACCTTGTCGATCTCGTCGATGAACACGATGCCGTTCTGTTCCGCGTTGTTCAGTGCCCGCGCCCGCAGCTCTTCCTCGTTCACGAGCTTGCCGGCTTCTTCTTCGACCAGGAGCTTCTGTGCTTCCTTCACCTTGATCTTGCGCGGCTTCGTGCGCTGGCCGCCGAGGTTCGCGAACATGCTCGTGAGCTGTTCCTGCATCTCTTCCATGCCGGGCGGCGCCATGATCTGCACGCCGGGCGGGACCGCACGCAGGTCGATCTCGATCTCGCGCTCGTCGAGCTGCCCTTCGCGCAGCATCTTGCGGAATTTCTGGCGCGTGTCGTTGTCGCGGCCGTTCTCTTCCGTGTCGGTCGAGAAGCCCATTTTCTTGGGATGCGGCAGCAGGGCGTCGAGGATGCGATCCTCCGCCGCGTCCTTCGCGCGCTCGCGCACTTTCGCGGTCTCTTCCTCGCGCGCCATCTTCACGGCGGTCTCGACGAGATCCTTGACGATGGATTCCACGTCGCGGCCGACGTAACCCACTTCGGTGAACTTCGTGGCCTCCACCTTCACGAATGGCGCGTTGGCGAGCTTCGCGAGGCGCCGCGCGATCTCGGTCTTGCCGCAGCCAGTCGGACCGATCATGAGGATGTTCTTGGGCGTGATCTCCTGGCGCAGGGGATCCTCGATCTGCATGCGGCGCCACCGGTTACGCAGCGCGATGGCGACGGACCGCTTGGCGGCATCCTGTCCGACGATGTGCTTGTCCAGCTCCGCGACGATTTGCTTGGGGGTCATTAGGCCTTCAATTCCTCGATGACGAGATTCCGGTTCGTGTAGATACAGATGTCGGCGGCGATGTTGAGCGACCGCTCCACGATGGTCCGCGCATCGAGCTCGGTGTTGTCGACGAGCGCCTTGGCGGCGGCCTGCGCGAACGGCCCACCGGAGCCGATGGCGACGAGATCGTTTTCGGGTTCGATGACGTCACCGTTCCCGGAGATCACGAACAGCTTGGTGGTATCGCCTACGAGCAGCAGCGCCTCCAGCCGGCGGAGATAACGGTCGCTGCGCCAGTCCTTCGCGAGCTCGATGGCCGCGCGCGTGAGGTTGCCGAACTTCTCGAGCTTGCCCTCGAATCGTTCGAACAGCGTGAAGGCATCGGCCGTGCCGCCGGCGAATCCGCCGAGGACCTTGCCATTGCCGAGAGGGCGCACCTTGCGGGCGTTGCCCTTCATCACCGTGTTGCCGAGCGTGACCTGGCCGTCGCCGCCGATGGCGACATGACCATTGCGCCGCACGCCGAGAATCGTCGTCCCGTGCGGATTGAAACTTTCAGACATGAAGGCCTACGACTTTCTTTTTGCCCGAGGGTGGGAAGCGTCGTAGGTGCGGGCCAGGTGGGCGAAATCAAGGTGCGTGTAGACCTGCGTCGTGGAGATGTCGGCGTGGCCGAGCAGCTCCTGGACGCCGCGCAAATCCTTACTCGATTCAAGAAGATGCGTCGCGAACGAATGACGGAATAGGTGAGGGTAGACGTGCGCCGGAAGTCCCTTGCGGCGTGCCCAGTAAGCGATGCGCTGCTGGATCGCGCGATGCTTCAGGCGACCGCCGCTCTTGCCGGTGAACAGCGCGCTTTCCTCGATGGCAGCGCTCGCGGCGCGCTCCTTGAGCCACGCGCGGATCGCCTCGCAGGCCTTGCGACCGACGGGAACGATGCGGGTCTTGGAGCCCTTGCCCAATACCCGCACCGTGCGGTCGGCCAGGTCGAGTTGCGTGAGGTCGAGGCCGACGAGCTCGTCGAGACGCAGGCCGGACGAATAGAAGAGTTCCATGATCGCGCGGTCGCGGATGGCGATCGCGGTGTCGGGCGGGATGTCGAGGAGCTGGCTGATCTGATCGACGTCGAGCGTCGCGGGCAGGCGTTTCGCGGCTTTCGGCGCGCGCACATCGAGCGCGGGGTTGTTAGGGACGATGCGCTCGCGCACGAGGTAGTTGAAGAAGCCGCGCACCGCGGAGAGACGCCGCTGCACGCTGCGCGGATCGAGTCCGCCGGCATGCGACCGGGCCGCGAACACGCGGATGTGCTGGCTGTCGATCGACTTCCAGTCCGCGAGACCGTTGCGCTCCAGGTGCCCGACCAACGCTCGCAGGTCGCGCGCATAGTTGGAGGAGGTGTGCGGCGAGAGCCGCCGTTCCTTCGAGAGGTGGGTGAGGTAGCGGTCGACCTGGCTGCGATCGATCATGGGAGGGCGGGGACAGATTTCAGTCTGTCCTCACTCCGTTCAACCTATCTCATGAGTGCATCAGTGATCAGCTCACCCATGCGCTTCAGGAATTCGGTGCTCATCCCCGGATGGAATCGCTCGCGTTCCGCGCTGCCCAGCGCGAGGAGGCCCACCGCGCCACCGTCGCCCAGCGGTACGAGCGCCACCGAGCCGATGCTCGCGGACTCGGGGCCGAAGAGGAAATCGCGCTGCGAGTCGCGCACCTGGCCGCAGCGCGGCTTGCCAGTCGACAACAGCGCTTCGAACGACTTGATGTTCTGGTCGTCCGCCGCGGCGACGCGCAGAAACGGCTCATAGTTCGCGTTGCGCAGCGAGTCGATGGGCGCAGTGAGGAGCAGCACCGAGTGGAACGCGTCGAAGTCCTCGCGCAAGCTCGCTTCGAGCGCAGCCAGGGCGTCGACCGCGGTCGGCGCGCGCAGCAGGCGGCGAGTGAAGCGATGGATGCGGTCGGCGAGCTGGTCGTTTGCGCGCGCGACGGCGATGAATTCCGCGAGGCGGCGATCCGCGTCGGTCTTCTGCTCGCGCAAGACTTCCACCTGGCGCTCGACCAGCGAGACGGTGGAGCCCGTGCGCATGTGCGGCAGGCGCATGCGGGCGAGCAGCGGTTGATGACGCTCGAAGAAGTCGGGGTTGAGGCCGAGGTAACGCTCGATGCGTTCCTCGTCCGTCTGACCCGCGGGCACTCCACGTGCGGTTTGTGTCGTCATGATCTCCCCTGGGTCTCGACTTCAAGTATCGATCCTAAATATCGACTCGGCCGGTGAAAGATACCTCGGTCGGCCCTTTCATCCAAATGTGTTCGCTGAGATCTTTCCAGCTGATCTCGAGCTTGCCGCCCGGCAATTCGACTTCGACGGTGGGATCGAGACGTCCATGACGTCGTCCCACGGCGACGGCGGCGCAGGCGCCCGTGCCGCAGGCCAGCGTCTCGCCGGTGCCGC
>CADEED010000107.1 GCA_902826225.1 uncultured Pseudomonadota bacterium
GCGCGCTCGCGAGCGGCGACGCATTCAAGATCATCTATTCGCTCGCGGACAAGATCGGCGCGGCCGTCGGCGCCTCGCGCGCCGCCGTCGATGCGGGATATGTCCCCAGCGACATGCAGGTCGGTCAGACCGGCAAGATCATCGCGCCCGAACTCTACATCGCGATCGGCATCTCCGGCGCGATCCAGCATCTCACGGGCATCAAGGACGCCCGCACGATCGTCGCGATCAACAAGGATCCGGAAGCGCCGATCTTCGAAGTCGCGGACTTCGGCCTGGTCGGCGACCTGTTCACGATCGTGCCCGAGCTCGAGAAACTGATCGAAGCCTCCCGGAAGTAAGCCAGGGACAGACCTTCGGTCTGTCCCCTTCTTCTCTCAAAGCTTCCCGAGAATGTATTCCGCCGCGGACACCTTGAACTCCTTGGGCTGCTCGATCTCCACATCCTTGGCCACGCCGTCGTCGACGACGATCGCGAAGCGCTGACCGCGCGTACCCATCCCGAATCCCCGTCCGTCCATTTCGAGACCGAGCGCCTTCGCGTAGTCGCCGTTGCCGTCCGCGAGCATCAACACCTTGTCACCGACGTTCGAGTGCTTGCCCCATGCGCCCATCACGAACACGTCGTTGACGGCCATGCAGGCGATCGTGTCGACGCCCTTCGCCTTGAACGCGGCCGCGTTGTCGACGTAGCCCGGCAGGTGCTTCGCATCGCAGGTCGGGGTGAACGCGCCCGGCACCGAGAACAGCACCACCTTCTTGCCCTTGAACAGCTGTTCCGTCGTCACGTCCTGGATCCCGTCGGCCGTCTTCGTCTTGAACGTGCCCGCCGGCATCTTGTCGCCTGCCTTGATTGCCATGCTTGAATCTCCTGGTTGATGACGGCCGTCAGGCGGCCGTCTTGGGAAAGAGTCCGGCCTTGACCACCATGCCCGGCACCGGGTGCTGGAGCACCGACTGCAGCCAGCGGCTGGTGTCGATCAACGCGGGCAGATCGACACCGGTGTCGCGTCCCATGCGGTGAAGCATGTAGATGAGGTCCTCGGTCGGGATGTTGCCGGTCGCCGCCGGCGCGAAGGGACATCCGCCGATGCCTCCGCAGCTGGCATCGAGCGCGCTCACGCCCGCCTCGGCCGCCGCATAGGCGTTCGCCAGGCCGGTGTTGCGCGTGTTGTGGAAATGCGCTCGCCATTTCGTCTTCGGCAGCGCCGGCTGCAGCGCGCGCAGGAGGCCGGTTACCTGCGTCGGCACCGCGACGCCGATCGTGTCGGCGATCGCGATCTCGTCGGGCTGGCCCGCCGCGAGCCGCTCGGCGATCTCGACGACCCGCGCCGGCGACACTTCACCCTCGAAAGGACAGCCGAACACGGTCGAGATCGTGACCTGCGCGCGAATGCCCGCGGCACGCGCGAGTGCCGCGATCTCGAGCCACGAGGCGATGCCCTCATCGACGCTGCAGCCCTGGTTGCGCTGGCTGAAGCTCTCGGTCGCGGCGATGGCCATCCCGACTTCGGTGCAGCCCGCGGCGCGCGCGCGTTCGAATCCTTTCACGTTGAGCACGAGACCGATGAAGCGCGCTTGGGCCGCGTCGGGCGCCAGCGCCGCGAGCACCGCCTCCGCATCCGCCATCTGCGGCACGCGCTTCGGGTTCACGAAGCTCGCGACCTCGATGCGCCGCAACCCGGCCGCCGTCAGGCGGCGCACGAACTCGACCTTGTGATCCGTCGAGAGGACCTGCGACTCGCTCTGCAGGCCGTCCCGCGGACCGACCTCGACGATTTCGATGCGCTTGGAACTCATGCGCGGATTCTACTCACCCGCTTCACGCGAGTTCGCTTGACCGCCCCGCGCGCGGGCCGGTACAAACGCCGCCCGTGAACGAATCCCACACGAACCCTGGCGCCCTCTCTGACCTGCGGGTGCTCGAGCTCGGGACGCTGATCGCAGGACCCTTCTGTGGGCAATTGCTCGGCGACATGGGCGCGGAGGTCATCAAGATCGAAGCGCCCGGCCAGGGCGATCCGATGCGCAGCTGGGGCCCGCAGGAGCGCGGGCAGCCATCGGTGTGGTGGCCAGTCATCGGGCGCAACAAGAAGGGAATCACCCTCGACCTCCGGCAGGAGGAAGGTCAGCGTCTTTTCAAGGACTTGTGCGCGAAATCTGACGTGGTCATCGAGAATTTTCGCCCCGGCACACTCGAGAAGTGGCGACTGGGGTGGGAGGTCCTGTCCGCGATCAACCCGAAGCTCGTCCTCGTGCGCGTGTCGGGGTATGGCCAGACCGGCCCCTATTCGAATCGAGCGGGGTACGGCGGCATCGGCGAGGCGATGGGCGGATTGCGATACATCGTCGGCGAGCCCGACCGTCCGCCGGCGCGCGTCGGCATCAGCATCGGCGACTCGCTGGCCGCCGTTCATGCCTGCATGGGCACCCTCGCCGCGCTCCATCACCGGGAGCGTGCGGGCGTGGGCCAGGTGGTCGATGCCGCCATCTACGAGTCCGTCCTCAACATGATGGAGTCGCTCGTCACCGAGTACGACCAGCTGGGGCACGTCCGCGAACGATCGGGGGCCATCCTGCCGCGCATCGCGCCCTCCAATGTCTACCCCACCCGCGACGGAATCGTGATGATCGGCGCGAACCAGGACAGCGTGTTCGCCCGGTTGTGCGAAGGCATGGACAATCCGGCCCTCGCGACCGACGAGCGCTTCCGCGATCACACCGCGCGCGGCGCGAATCAACAGGTGCTCGACGAGATCATCGCCAGCTGGACGGCGACGCTCGATACCCGCTCGCTGCTCGCCTTGCTCGAGAAGCAGGGCGTGCCCTCTGGTCTCATCTATCGCACGGCCGACATGTTCGCGGATCCGCACTTCAAGGCCCGCGATGCCATCGTCTCCACGCCGCATCCGCGCTTCGGCACGCTGCGGATGCAGAACGTCGCGCCGCGGCTGTCGGCGACGCCCGGCTCGATCCGTTCGGCGGCGCCGGAACTCGGCCAGCACAATGACGAGATCTATCGGACGCTGCTGGGGCTTAGCGCGGCGCAACTCGCCGCGCATCGCGACGCCGGCGTCATCTAAAGCCGCGCCTGAAATGAAAAGGCCGGGACGAGCCCGGCCTTCTCGATCGCTCGGGTTCTCGAACGATCAGGTGTTGAGCGCCCAGAGCTTCGCGATGCGCGCCATGGTCGGATCTGCCTTCACCGTCTTGAACGCCTTCGCGGCTTCGGCCTTGTTGTTGGACTTGAGCTGCGCAATGCCGAGCAGGATGCCGGCTTCGTCCGGGTTCGTGAGCTGGCCCTTGGCGATACCCTTCTGCAGGGCACTGACGGCCTTGGCGGTGTCGCCCGACGTGAGGTAACCCGCGCCCACCTTCACGAGATCGCCACCCGTCGCGGCCTTCGCTTCGTTCTGCGCGAGCGCGGCTTTCGCCGGCGAGCACGCGGCCTTCGCAGTGGCGAGCAGACGCGTGTTCACGTCCTTGTCGCGCTGCTCCTTGAACACGTTGCCGGTGAATGCCCCTTCGAGCACCGACTGCGCCTCGCAGGGCAGGCCCTGCTCGAGCGCGAGCTGCGCCATTTCCTTGTACTCCTCGCCGCGGTTCATGACCTTCACGTAGGTCGCAAGGCGGAAGATGTTGAGCTGCTGCACGTCGTTCACGTCGGTCTGACGTAGCGCGACCATCAGGTTTTTCCAGTAGTCCGTCTTCGGGTAGTACATGACCAGCTTTTCGAACTGACGGCTCACACAGGCGTTGTCGCCAATCTTCGAGCACGAAGCCTGCAGCTGGAGCAGCCAGTTTTCTTTCGGCGTCTGACCACGTTGTTCAGTCGCGGAGATGACCTCGTTCATCACGCGGATCGCGTTCTTGTGGTCACCGCTCTGGTAGTAAGCCTGCGCGACGTAAACCGAGGCATCACCGCCACCGCCGGCCTTCGCCAGAAGATTGCCGTACTCGATGACCTTGGCGTTGTTGCGCTGGGCCGCGTAGATGGCGGTGAGCGCCTTGTAGCGTGCGACCTTCTTGTCCGGCGTCATGCAGGGCGAGTTGAGACCCGCTTCCAGCGTGCGCGCCGCTTCCGGATATTGTTTGAGCTGCGAGTACGCGAAGCCCTGGAATTCCTGGAAGTAGAACTCGTCGGTGGCGCTGCGCATGTAGCCGGTGACGCCCTGCGCTTCCTTGACGCGGTTCAGCACGTCCTGCCAGCGGCGGGCCTTCATGGCTTCCTGCGCGGCGGCCATCGGCTTCGCGATCTGCTTGCTGATCTTGCCGTTACCGGTGCAGCCGGCCTGCGCGTAGACGGCCGGGGCGGCAGCGCCCATGAATGCGATCGCGGCGGCCGCGACCCATAAGTTCCAACGATTAGACACGGTGCGCTCCGGTATCGACATGACGTTTCCTATGGTTTCAGCGGGCCAGGGCGATTGCAATCAGCGTCAATCACGCCTGGGTCTTGATCAGCCACAACTTCGCGATGCGGGCGAGCATCGGGTCGGTCTTGACGGTCTGGAACGCCTTGGCGGCCCCTTCCTTGTTGTTGGCCCGCAGGTAGGCGATGCCCAGCAACAGGTTGGCCTCGTCGGCATCCTTCACGCCGCCCTTCGCGATGCCGCGATTCAGGACCTCGGCGGCCCTCTCGGGCTGGCTATAGCTCAGGTAGGCGGCGCCGAGCTTCACATCGGCATCGCCGGTCGGCTTGGCCTTCGCGCGCGCGTCCTGCGCGTCCAGCGTCGTCTTGTCGAGGGCGGCCGCTTTCCTGGCGATTTCCGCCAGGCGGGTGTTCCGGGCCTTCTCGTCGGCCGTCTTGAAGACGCCCTTCTTCTCGCCTTCCGCCAGCGCCTGCTGCGCCTCGCCCGGCAGACCGACATCGACCGCGAGGCGGCCGAGTTCATTGAATTCGTCGGCCTTGGTCAGGGAGTCCGCACCCTGCGCCAGGCGCAGGATGTTGATGAGGTGCTTGTCGTTCTTGCTGTCACGCAGCATGCCGCCGATGACCTGCTGCCAGTACTCGAGCTTGGGATAGAACGCGACGAGGCGGTCGGACTGCTGCGAAACGCAGGCCTCGTCGTCGAGGTTGAGGCAGGCGCTCTGCAGGATGCGGATCGACTGTTCTTCGGGCTTCTTGCCTGCCGTCTCCTGGCCCGTGATGAACTCCGACAGGACGCGCTGGGCGTTCTTGTAATCGTTCGAGGCGTAGTAAGCGTTGCCCACGAACACCGCGAGTTCGGGATCGCCGCCGGCCTTGATGGCGGCGTCGCCGTACTGGATGGCCTTCGGCCAGTCCTTGAGCGAGTACTCGACCTGCGAGAGCACGCGCAGGCGATCCTTCTTGACGGCCTCCTCCATGCAGGGGGAATTCACCGCGGCTTCGAGTGCCGGCGCGGCCTGTTCATACTGCTTGAGGTTGGTGTTGGCGATGCCCTTGAATTCGGCCATCCAGAACTTGTCCCATTCGGTCTTTTCGGCGTCGATGCCCTCCGCCTCCTGGACCTTGGCGAGCACCGTGGGCCAATCCTTGTTGCGGAACGCCTCTTCGGCGGCCGCGATGGGCTTCGAGAGCTTCTTGCTGAGCTTGCCGCGGCCCGTACACGCGTCGTCCTGCGCCATCGCCGGCAACGCCGCGATGCCCAGCAGACCCGTGATCGCCACGACCTTGACCATGGCGGCAGAAAGAACCCTTCGGTTTGACACTTCAGACGCTCCTTACAAAGGAGCCGCGGGCTTTTAGGTCCGCGGCTCGGTATCGAAAACCGCCGCCCGGGCATCCTGAAAATTGGATGCGAATGGCGGCGGAAAGTTTCTCAAGATTGTCAGCCACTTGGGGCTCGGGGGACTTTTACTCGCGGAACTCCGCCACGTTCACGAAGCCCATCTTCTTCATGCGGTTGCGCTGGGCCGCCGCCATGACGAGAGCCGTGGTTTCGTACTTGGAGCGACGATCCGGACGCAGGTGGATCTCGGGCTGCGGTTCCTTGTCCCGCTCGGAGCGGAAGAAGCTCTCGAGCTGCGGGATGCCGCTCACCACCGTCCCGTTCCACACGATCGTGCCGTCGAAGTCGATGTCGATCTGGATGACATCGGGACGGACCGGGGGCGGCGGGTTGTTCGACTGCGGCATGTCGAGCTTGGTCGCGTGCGTCATGACCGGAATGGACATGATGAGCACGATGATCAGCACGAGCATGACGTCGATGAGCGGAGTCGTGTTGATCTCCATCATCGGTGCGCCGTCTTCGGCGGCTCCAACACTCATGGACATGTAATGGTTCCTTCGGGGCTAACGCGTAACGCGGATGCTGCCGCGATCCGGTTCGGTGATGAAACCGACCTTCACGATGCCACCGCGCTGCAGGTTGAAGATCACGCGACCGACGTATTCCCAACGCACACCCTTGTCACCGCGGATGTGGAATTCCGGCTGCGGGACCTTGCGGGCCTCGGCCACGATCCGGCTGAAGAACACCGATCGATCCGTCATCGGCGTGGCGTTCCAATACACCGTACCGGTCGGATCGACGGAAATCGTGATGTTCTCCGGCTTCGTCTGCGTCGGAATGTTCACGGCCTTCGGAATCTCGACTGGCGCCATCTTCTTGATCACGGGCACCGTGATCAGGAAGATGATCAACAGCACGAGCATGATGTCCACGAGCGGAGTCGTATTGATCTCCGAGATCGCGGCGCCTTCATCCTCGTCTTTGCCGACACTCATCGCCATGTCGCACTACCTCTGAAAGACGATGCTCTGAAAGAAAAACGCAATTTCCGGTCCGACCGGGTTACTTCTTCGCACCAGCGACCGGGGCACCGGCCTGCGCCACACGGGCACCGCCCACGAGGTACGCATGCAGATCGGACGCGAAGTTGCGCAGGCTCTCGCTGATCGTCTTGTTACGACGCAGCAGCCAGTTGTAACCCATGACCGCCGGCACGGCGACGCCAAGACCCAGCGCCGTCATGATGAGCGCCTCGCCGACGGGGCCGGCCACCTTGTCGATGGACGCCTGGCCGGACACGCCGATGGACACGAGGGCGTTCAGAATGCCCCACACCGTGCCGAAGAGGCCGACGAACGGCGCCGTCGAGCCGACCGTCGCGAGGAATGCGAGGCCATTCGACATCTTGCTGTTCACGGAATCGACCGAGCGCTGGAGCGACATCGTGACCCACTCGTGCAGGTCGATGCGGTCCGTGAGACGGCCTTCGTGGTGCGCGGAGGCGCGCAGACCGTCTTCGGCAACGGCGCGGAAATCATTGTCCTTCGGGAGGCGGTCGACCGCTTCCTTCAGAGAGCCCGAGCTCCAGAACTGCTTCTCGACGACCTTCGCGCCCTGCTTGAGGCGGCGCTGATCCCACAGCTTCGTGAAGATGATGTACCAGGACACCGCCGACATGATCAGCAGCAGGACCAGCGTTCCGCGCGCCACGATGTCTCCCTGTGACCAGAGAGCTTCGATGCCGTACGGATTTTCGACTGAGTGAGCGGTTGCAGCAGCAGTTGTAGGTTGCATGATTTCCTCGATGACAAAAAAGTCATGCGGCGCCAGAACGCCGCATCACTCGTATTAATTTTGCTTCAGAACGAACTTGACCTTGAACTTGATGCACGACTCGGGCAACGCGGATCCATTGTCGGTGCCCGCCGCGTAACGAGTCGCCTTGGCGACCTTGATGGCGGCACCATCGAGATCGGGGAAGCCGGAGGTATCGGTGATCACGGGCTCACGGATGAGGCGGCCGTTCGGACCGACGCACGCCTGCACGACCGGCGATCCCTGCTCCTCGCGACGGATCGAACCTGGCGGGTAGTAGTCGTCCGGATTCACCGGGCGTGTCATCTTGGCGGGCGTTCCCGCGACGCGCGGCGGCGGCGGCGGGGCCGGCGGCGGCGGCTTGTCGGTGACGTCCGCGATGGCCGTGGTATTCGTCTCCATCGGCATGTCGATGGTCACTTCCGGCGGGGGTACTTCGACCGGCGGGCGCTCCATCTCCGGCGGCGGCGGCGGCGGCGGTTCGTCCTCCTGCTTCACCTCTTCGACGATGTCCGCCTCGATGGGCGGCGCGATGACCTCGACGACCTTCCGCGCCAGTCCGGTCGCCAGTGCCCAGGCGACGAACAGGTGCAGCGCGATGATCAACATCACCACGATGCCGCGGCGGGTGAAAAAGGCAGAGTCTTGTGCGTAGGCGGCCATGTTTTCCCGTGGTCGCTAGTTAAAATGATTCGGCGCGTCAAACGGGGTGGCGGAAAGTAACCAGACTTTCCGACCAGCGCAACCGTTCGTTCGTTCCGTCCCCAGGCCTGCCCCTTCGTGCGAGCAAGTCCATTTATTCATCTCATTAACGTTCTTAGCTCTGGTGCCGGTCCAAAGCCGACAAACTGTAACCGCAGTATGGAAGCCTGACAACAACTGTGTTTGCAGCCAACGGCTCATCGCATCAGTCCGTCACCGCGCCGAGCGACGCGCTGGACACTGTGCGCGCGTATTTCGCGAGCACCCCCTTCGTGGCGTAGGGTTTTGGCGCTTTCCAGCGCGCGCGCCGCCTGCGCAGCTCCGTCGCCGAAAGATCGATCTGCAAGGTGCGCCTGACCGCATCGATCGCAATGCGATCCCCGTCCTTCAGCAAGCCTATCGGACCGCCCAGCGCGGCCTCCGGGGAGATATGTCCAACCACGAAGCCATGACTGCCGCCCGAGAAGCGACCGTCCGTGATCAGCGCCACCTTGTCTCCGAGCCCGCGTCCCATGATCGCTCCGGTGGGGCTCAGCATCTCGCGCATTCCGGGCCCGCCGCGCGGCCCTTCATAGCGGATCACTACCACGTCGCCGGGTTTCACCTTGCCGCCAAGAATGGCCGCGGTGGCGCGCTCCTCGCCGTCGAATACGCGCGCGACGCCTTCGAAGCGCAATCCTTCCTTGCCCGAGATCTTCGCCACCGCCCCTTCGGGCGCCAGATTGCCGTGCATCACGACGATGTGGCTGTCTTTCTTGATCGGCCGGTCGAGCGGCCGGACGATCTCCTGGCCCGGCGGGTAGTCCGCCACGTCGCGCAGATTCTCCGCGAGCGTGCGCCCGGTGACCGTCATGCAGTCTCCGTGCAGCATTCCCGCGTCTAACAAGCGCTTCATCAAGGGCTGAATCCCGCCGATTTCGATGAGTTCCGACATTAGATAACGCCCACTGGGACGCACGTCGGCGAGCAACGGTACGCGTTTTCCGATCCGCGTGAAGTCCTGTAGTCCCAGTCTGACCTGGGCGGCATGGGCGATGGCCAGGAGGTGCAGCACGGCGTTGGTGCTGCCACCCAGAGCGATCGACACGGTGATCGCGTTCTCGAACGCCTTCTTCGTGAGGATGTCGCGCGGCGTGATGCCGGCCTTCACCAGTTCGACGACGGCCGCCCCCGCGCGCCGGCAATCCGCGCGCTTCGCGCCGCTCACCGCTTCCTGCGCCGAGCTGTTAGGCAGCGACAGGCCGAGCGCCTCGATCGCCGACGCCATCGTGTTCGCCGTGTACATGCCGCCGCAACTGCCTGGACCGGGGATCGCCGTGCGCTCGACATCGAGCAGCTCCTCCGGCGAGACACGACCCGCCGCGTGGCCGCCGACCGCCTCGAATACCGAGACGATGTCGCGGCGCTTGAGGCCCGGCTTGATCGTGCCGCCATAGACGAACACGGCGGGCCGCCCGAGACGGGCGATCGCCATGGCGCAGCCGGGCATGTTCTTGTCGCACCCGCCGATCGCGACGAACCCGTCGAAGCCTTCGGCGCCGACGACGGTCTCGATCGAATCCGCGATCACCTCGCGCGAGACCAGCGAGTAGCGCATGCCCGGCGATCCCATCGAGATGCCGTCGGACACGGTGATCGTGTTGAAGAGCACGCCCTTGCCACCGGCGCCGTCGGCACCGGACACCGCCTCGGCGGCGAGCTCGTTGATGTGCATGTTGCACGGCGTGAGATTCGCCCAGGTCGACGCGACGCCGATCTGCGGCTTGTCGAAGTCGGCGTCCTGGAATCCGACGGCACGCAACATCGCGCGCGACGCCGATTGCTTGATGCCATCGACGACCAGCCGCGAATATCGCCGCTGATCAACCGCCCCGCTCTTCTTGCTTCTCATTAAGTACCCTTCCGTTCCATGACGCGGCGCATGTGCGAGAAACCCAGCGCACCGATCGTGACGAATACGAGCGGCAACACCAGCGAATACATCCCCGAGCCTGGACGCAGCGACTCGAGCCACTGGTAGATCAGGATCCCGGCGGGAGGCCCGATCGCGCCGCGCACGCCGGTGAGCGTGACGTGGACGCCCATGTAATGCTGCGCCCGACCGACCGAGGCGAAGTCATTGTGCCCGAGATTCCAGCCGAGGTTGGCGCCGGCATAAGCGAACGCGAGCAGCAGCGCGCCGAGCGCGAGCAGCGGCACCGAATGCATCCACGTGCCCGCCGTGGTCACGGCGACCGCGGTCACGAGCGCCCAGCCCTGCCGCGATCGGTACACGATGACGTGCCCCGCGTCGAACATGCGCGCCCAGAACGGGACGAACACGGGCAGCAACGCGAGCGGGATCACCGACAGCAGCGCGATCTGCAGACTCGCCGAAAGGTGCAGTTGCTCGCTGAAGATCACGACGAGCTGCGAGGTCAGCATGAGATTGCCGCCGCCGTAGATGCCCATCCAGAACATGTACTCGCGGAAGTGCGGATCCTTCCTGAGGATCTCGAACAGCATGCCGAGATCGAAGGGTTCGGTGCGGCCGACGGCGGCGTTCTCTTCGGCCAGCAGCTGGAACTCGCGGCGCACGCGCGTCGCGCGGTATAGCCAGGCCGCGAGCAGTCCGGCCGCGGCGCCGCCGCCGAACAGCCAGCGCGAGTCGAACAGATGGCGATCGAGCACGAGGGCGGCCAGCGCCGCCGCCGCGGACACCGCCAGGGAGCTCACGATGACGATGCGCCCCGTGTACCGGCCGAGGGACGCGCGCGGGTAGTTAGCGCTCCACACCGCGGCGCGCACCGTGAGGATTCCGGTCCACACCACGCGAGCGACGAGGATCGAGGCGACTGCGAACGCGAGACCCGACAGCGCGCGCGGCGCCACGCCGAGCAGGCCCACCAGCAACGCGAAACCCGTCTGCAGGCCCACCATGAGACCGATGCGCGCGCGCCCGTGCGCGATGTTCGCCCACACGAAGCTCACCACGTTCGACAGCGCGGGCGCGCCGCTCACGAATGCGACGGCGAGATTGACGATCCACGGGTCGCCGGCGGTCGCGAACGTCTTCTTGATGAGCACGGCCGCGGTCGCGCCTTCGACGAGGCCCAGTGTGAGCCCGAGCAGCGCCCACGGCGCGATCTCGCGGCGGAAGGCCGCTTCCGCACCGAGCGTCTCGCGTCGCCGTCCGCGCATCAGCTCAACCCTGCTCCACGGCCGTGGCGGTCAACCATGGCGCTGGCGGATCAGCCGGTACAACGCGCGCACGGTATGCGGATCGCCGCCCACCGGGCGGCCGGGCCGTTCCTTCGCGTTCCACGCGTAGACGTCGCCGTGCAGCCAGTTCCGCGTGCGAGTCACGAAGCGCTTGAGGAACAGCGCGCCGATGATCGAGCCCGCGAAAGGTGTCGGCGACACGTTGTTGAGATCGGCGATGCGGCTCGAGAGATCCTCGTCGTAGCCGGACCACAGCGGCATCGGCCACACGGGGTCCGATTCCTGTTCGCCGATGTGCCGCAGCTGCATCGCGAGCTCCTGCGGCGAAGAGTAGATGGCCGGCAGTTCCGGGCCGAGCGCGACGCGCGCGGCACCCGTGAGCGTCGCGAGATCGATCAGCAGGTCGGGTGTCTCGCGATCGGCCTCGGCGAGCGCATCGGCGAGCACGAGCCGGCCTTCGGCGTCGGTGTTGCCGATCTCGACGGTGAGACCCTGGCGGGAGCGCAGCACGTCGCTCGGCCGGTACGAGCGTCCGGAGATGCTGTTCTCGACGGCGGGGATCAGCAGGCGCAGGCGGATGGGCGCGTCGGCGCTCATGAGCATGCGCGCCAGCGCCAGCGCGAGCGCGGCGCCGCCCATGTCCTTCTTCATGAGGATCATGCCGCTCGACGGCTTGATGTCGAGTCCGCCCGTGTCGAAGCACACACCCTTGCCGACGAGCGTCACCAGCGGCGCGCCCGCCTTGCCCCAGCGCAGGTCGATCAGGCGCGGCTCGCGCGCGCTGCCCTTGCCCACTTCATGGATGAGTGGATAGTTGTGGCGCAGCAGTTCCTCGCCGACGGTGATGCGGCACTCCGCTTCGTA
>CADEED010000108.1 GCA_902826225.1 uncultured Pseudomonadota bacterium
CAGAAGCTGCTGCAGAAGTGCGACTACGACGTCGAGAAGGCGCAGACCGGCATCGTCTACATCGACGAGATCGACAAGATCTCGCGCAAGTCCGACAACCCGTCCATCACGCGTGACGTGTCGGGCGAAGGCGTTCAGCAGGCGCTGCTCAAGCTCATCGAAGGCACGATCGCCTCGGTGCCGCCGCAGGGTGGCCGCAAGCATCCGCAGCAGGAGTTCCTGCAGGTCGATACCTCGAACATCCTCTTCATCTGCGGCGGCGCGTTCGCCGGCCTGGAGAAGATCGTGCTGAATCGCACGCAGAAGGGCGGCATCGGCTTCACGTCCGAGGTCAGGGACGTGAACACGCGCCCGAACGGCACGGACATCTTCAAGGAAGTCGAGCCGGAAGATCTCATCAAGTTCGGCCTCATCCCCGAGTTCGTGGGCCGCCTGCCGGTGGTCGCGACGCTCGAGGAGCTCGACGAAAAAGCGCTCATCAGCATCCTCACGGAGCCGAAGAACGCGCTGACGAAGCAGTACCGCCGCCTGTTCGACATGGAAGGCGCCGAGCTCGAGTTCCGAGAAGAGGCGCTCTCCGCCGTCGCGCAAAAGGCGATGCAGCGCAAGACGGGCGCGCGCGGCCTGCGCACGATCCTCGAGAACGTGCTGCTCGAGACCATGTACGAGCTGCCGTCCATGAAGAACGTGTCGAAGGTGGTCGTCGACGATTCCGTGATCGAAGGGCACCAGAAGCCCTACGTCGTCTACAAATCCGACACGGCGCCGGCCGACGATGCCGCGCCGCGCAAGGTGTCGGGATCCGGCCTCAGCTGACGCTTTCGCCGCTGCGCACACCGTGCGTGGCGGCGATTCCCTACCTGCCCGATCGGAGAACTGTGACACGGCGATTGAATCGCCGCACAGCAGCCCCAATTCCCGCGCTACACTTTTGAAACCAGCCACGGCGCTGCATTTCGCGGTTTCGCGGTTTGGTGAGGGATTGCCGCGTGTCTGAATCTCCCCCGTCCGCCAAGTCGTCCACCCTCCAGGGCCTGCCCGTACTGCCGTTGCGCGACGTCGTCGTGTACCCGCACATGGTCATCCCGCTGTTCGTCGGCCGCGAAAAATCGATTCACGCCCTCGACGTCGCCATGAAGGCGGACAAGCGCATCATGCTGATCGCGCAGAAGCAGCCCGACGTCGATGACCCCAAGGCGGACGACCTGTATCGCATCGGCACGGTCGCCTCGATCCTGCAACTGCTCAAACTTCCCGACGGCACCGTGAAGGTGCTCGTCGAAGGCGTCGACCGCGCACGCATCGACGCGATGCACACGGGTGAGCACTACACCGCGGACGTGGTCACCGAGCCCGATGCCGACACCTACGACGAGAAGGAGCTGGACGTCCTGGCGCGTTCGGTCATCTCGCAGTTCGAGCAGTACGTGAAGCTCAACAAGAAGGTGCCGCCCGAGGTGCTCACCGCGCTCGCGGGCATCGAGCAGCCCGGCCGCCTCGCGGACACGGTCGCGGCGCACATGGCGCTCAAACTACCCGAGAAGCAGAAGGTCCTCGAGATCCTCGACGTGCGCAAGCGCCTCGAGCACGTCCTGGTCGCCATCGAAGGCGAGATGGACGTGCTGCAGATCGAGAAGCGCATCCGCGGTCGCGTGAAGGCGCAGATGGAGAAGAGCCAGCGCGAGTACTACCTCAACGAGCAGATGAAGGCGATCCAGAAGGAGCTCGGCGAGATGGAGGAGGGCGGCAACGAGCTGTCCGACCTCGAGAACCGGATCAAGAAAGCGGGCATGCCGAAAGAGGCGCTCGAGAAAGCGAACACGGAACTCAACAAGCTCAAGATGATGTCGCCGATGTCGGCCGAAGCCACCGTCGTGCGCAACTACATCGACTGGCTCGTGAAGGTGCCGTGGAAGAAGCGCACCAAGATCCTCAAGGACATCGCGAAAGCAGAGCGGGTGCTCGAGGAAGACCACTTCGGGCTGGAAAAGGTCAAGGAACGCATCGTCGAATACCTCGCCGTCCAGCAGCGCGTCGACAAGATCAAGGGACCCATCCTGTGCCTCGTCGGTCCGCCGGGTGTCGGCAAGACCTCGCTGGGCCAGTCGGTCGCGCGCGCCACGAACCGCAAGTTCGTGCGCATGTCGCTCGGCGGCGTGCGTGACGAGGCCGAGATCCGCGGCCATCGCCGCACCTACATCGGCTCCATGCCCGGCAAGATCGTGCAGAACATGGCGAAGACCGCCGTGCACAATCCGTTGTTCCTGCTCGACGAGATCGACAAGATGTCGATGGATTTCCGCGGCGACCCGTCCTCGGCGCTGCTGGAAGTGCTCGATCCCGAGCAGAATGCCACGTTCAACGACCATTACCTCGAGGTCGATCTCGATCTCTCGCAGGTCATGTTCGTGTGCACGGCCAACAGCCTGAACATCCCGGCGCCGCTGCTCGATCGAATGGAAGTCATCCGTCTGCCGGGCTACACGGAGGACGAGAAGCTCAACATCGCGAAGAAATACCTGCTGCCGAAGCAGGTGAAGCAGAACGGCCTCAAGCCGGAAGAGCTCAAGGTGACCGACGAGGTCATCCTCGACATCATCCGCTACTACACGCGCGAGGCCGGCGTCCGCAATCTCGAACGCGAGATGGCGCGTATCTGCCGCAAGGCCGTGAAGCAGCTCCTGCTCGCCGCCAAGAAGCCCGAGAAGGGCGAGAAGGCCGAGAAGAGCGAAAAGGCCGTCAGCGTCACGGCCAAGAATCTCGACAAGTTCCTGGGCGTGCGTCGCTTCCGTTACGGCAAGGCCGAGGAAGAAAACCGCGTCGGTCACGTCACCGGGCTCGCCTGGACGGAAGTCGGCGGCGAGCTGCTGACGATCGAAGCGGCGGTGGTGCCCGGCAAGGGCAAGCTGCAGCACACGGGTCAGCTCGGCGAGGTCATGCAGGAGTCGATCCAGGCCGCGATGACGGTCGTGCGTTCACGCGCGAACGTGCTCGGCATCGATCCGGACTTTTATCAGAAGCACGACGTCCACCTGCACATGCCCGAAGGCGCGACGCCCAAGGACGGCCCGTCGGCCGGCATCGGCATGTGCACGGCGCTGGTGTCCGCGCTCACGAAAATCCCGGTGCGCTCCGACGTCGCGATGACGGGCGAGATCACGCTGCGAGGCGAGGTGTTGCCGATCGGCGGCCTCAAGGAGAAGCTGCTCGCGGCCCATCGCGGCGGCATCTCGACGGTCATGATTCCCGTCGACAACGAGAAGGACCTCACCGAGATTCCCGACAACATCAAGGGCAAGCTCGACATCCGCCCGGTGAAATGGATCGACGAGGTGTTCGAGGTCGCGCTCGCGTCCCGGCCGACGCCGCGGCTGGCGACCCCGCCGCCGCCGACTCCCGAGAAGCGGACGCGGCGTTCCGGGCGCAGGCCGAAAGGCGAAGTCTCCGCGCATTGATACGGGCCGCGCCCGGAACTCAATCCCGGCCACCGGCCGGGTCCGTCAGCAAAAAGGGCCCTCGCGGGCCCTTTTCGTTTCCCTTCCGTCGCTCGGGGCGATCCGCTAGACTGCGCGGCCTTTCGCGGGCGGCCATTTTCGGGTGCTTAGCTCAGCGGTAGAGCGTCGCCTTTACACGGCGAGGGTCGGGGGTTCGAAACCCTCAGCACCCACCAAAATTGGAGCGGTAGTTCAGTTGGTTAGAATACCGGCCTGTCACGCCGGGGGTCGCGGGTTCGAGTCCCGTCCGCTCCGCCAATTTTTCAGCGCGGTCTTTACGGGTTAGGGATGCTGCAACGAATTCGTGATGGCCTACAGGGCCAGAAATGGCTCGCCTGGGTCGTGCTTGGCGCCATCGGCGTCACGTTCGTGTTCTGGGGCGGCTCCGGCGCGCTCGATTTCTCGGGCCTGTCGCGCACCGAGGCCGCCGAGGTCGAAGGCAAGGGCATTCCGGCCGACGAAGCGACGCGGGCCTGGAGCCAGGCGCAGTCGCGCTGGTCGCAGCAGTTCGGCACGGAGATTCCGGCCGACCAGCGCGTCAAGATGCAGGATCGCATCCTCGACGACCTCATCATCCGTGAACTCATCCGCCAGCGGGTCGAGGAGGCGCGCTATCGCGTGAGCGAGAACGCGGTACTCGCGGAATTCCAGAACATCCCGGCCTTCAAGGATGCGGAAGGCAAGTACAACGCCGCGCAGGCGCGCGAAGCTCTGCGCCAGAGCAACACTACCGAGCGCGAGCTGTTCGACGACACGCGGCTGCAGCTCGTCATCAACCAGCTGCAGCGCGGCCTCGGCGATTCGAGCTTCATCATCCCCGCGGAAGCGCGCCGTCTGGTCAACCTCGAGAACGAGGAACGCGAAGTCCAGTACATCGAACTCGCCGCCGAACGCTTCGTCGGCAGCGAGCCGATCGACGAGACCGCGGTGCGCGCGTACTACGACAAGAATGGCGATCGCTTCATGACCACTGAATCGGTCGCGCTCGACTTCGCAGAGCTGCGACTCGAGCAGCTCGCCTCGAAGGTCACCCCGACCGAGGCGGACCTGCAGAAGGTGTACGACGACAACAAGGCGAGCTACATGCTCGAGGAACGCCGCCGGGCGCGGCACATCCTGATACCGATCAACGGCGACGACGATGCCGCGGCGCTCAAGAAGGCCGGGGCGGCGCTGGCCGAAGCGCGGGCCGGCAAGGACTTCGCCGAGCTCGCCAGGAAATACTCCACCGACGTCACCGCGAGCAGCGGCGGCGATCTCGGATTCATCGAGCGCAAGCAGTTCGCGGGACCGTTCGGCGATGCGCTGTTCGGACTCAAGGTCGGCGAAGTGGCCGGCCCCGTGAAGTCGCAATTCGGCTATCACGTCATCAAGCTCGAAGAGATCCAGCCGGCCGAGGGCAAGCCATTCGACGCCGTCCGGGCCGAGATCGATTCGCAGTTCCGCAAGGACAAGTCGCAGGAATCCTTCGACGACCGCCAGGAGGCCCTGGCCGAAGCCATCGAGAAAGGCGACGCCAACCTCGACGCGCTCACCACCCGGTTCGAACTCACGCGAGGCTCCATCGCGACGTTCCTGCGCGGTGGCGGCGCCGAGCCGCTCGGCTCGAGCCCGGATCTCCAGGACGTGGTATTCAGCGACGCCGTGCTCAACCAGGGTCGCGTCGGTGGGCCGATTCCGCTCGGCGATGACCGGCTCGTCATCGTCAAGGTGACGTCGCATCGCAAGGCCGAGGTCAAACCCATCGCGGAAGTGCACGACGAAATCGTCGCGCTGCTGCGCCAGGAACGCGGCGTCGCGGGAGCGAAGACCGCCGCCGAGTCGGCGCTCGCGAAACTCAACTCGGGCGAGTCGCTCGCGTCGGTCGCGAAGTCGCTCGACATCACGCCCGAGCCCGCGCGGTTCGTGAGCCGCGGCGATCCGTCGCTGGCCGCCGCGCTGCGCACGGCGGTGTTCGAAGCGCCGCGCCCGGATGGCAAGCCCGTCGCTCGCAGCGCCACGCTCGACAACGGGTCCGCGGCGATCTTCCTGGTCACGCGCTCACGGGCCGCCGACATCGCCGCGAATCCGCAACTCGCGCGCTCGCAGACCGCGATGCTGCGTGAACGCGTCGGCAACGGCGCGATCACCGCCTACGTCGACGAGATGAAGCGCAAGGCGAAGATCGTCAAGAACCCGAAGGTCTTCGAGCAATAGCATGGGAACGGCCGGCGCGGATTCCAAACCGACACCGGTCCTCCCGATCCTGATCGCCATGGTCGCCGGCGGCATCGCCGGCTGGATCATCGGCCCCGACGGCGCCATCGGCTCCGTCAAACTCATCCCCGTGCTCGACCTCGTCGGCACGATGTTCATCAACCTGCTCAAGATGATCATCGTGCCGCTGATCCTGGCGTCCGTGATCACGGGCGTCGCTGGGCTGGGCAGCGGCCCGGACATCGGACGTCTCGGCACCAAGACCTTGCTGTTCTACGTAGTCACCACACTGGTTGCGGTGTTGATCGCGCTCGTGATCGTGAACGTGGTCGTCCCCGGCGAGAAAGACGGTCAGCCGGTGCGCGAGATGCTCGCGCTCACCGCCGACGCCGCGCAGGTGACCGAGGGCGTGAAGTCGCGCGCGAACACCAGCGTGCTCGACACGATCAAGGGTGTCGTTCCGCCGAACGTCGTCGAGGCGGCGGCCAACACGAAGCTGCTCGGCATCGTGTTCTTCTCGGTCATATTCGGCTTCTTCCTCGCGCGCATCGCCGATCCGTTCAAGTCGAACGTCATGACGTTCTGGCAGGGCATCTTCCAGGTCATGATGCGCATCACCGGCTGGGTGATGACCCTCGCGCCGTACGGCGTCTTCGCGCTGATCGCGAAAGTCGTGGCGACGGCGGGACTCGCCGGCGTGGGGCCGCTGTTGTTGTTCGGCGCCTGCGTGATCGCGGGCCTCGCGCTCTATGCGTTCGTTGCGTTGCCGATCCTGCTCGGCAGCGTTGCGCGCGTGAACCCGTGGAAGATCTACCCGGCCATGGCTCCCGCGCTGCTCACCGCGTTCTCGACGGCCTCGTCATCCGCCACGCTGCCGCTGTCGCTGCAGTGTCTCGAGCAACGGGCGAAAGTTTCCGAGCGCATCGCGGGCTTCGTGATGCCGCTGGGCGCGTCGGTGAACCATGCTGGCAGCGCGCTGTACGAATGCGCCGCCGCGATGTTCATCGCGCAGGCCTACGGCCTGCACCTCTCGTTCGCCACGCAGTTCACCGTCGTGATCCTCGCGCTGATTACCTCGATGGGCATCGCCGGCATTCCCGCCGCATCGCTCGTCGGCATCGCGATCATCCTGGCGGCAGTCGGCCTGCCCGCCGAAGCGATCGGCGTGCTGCTGGTTCTGGATCGCATCCTCGACATGTGCCGCACGGCCATCAACGTACTCGCCGATGCCGTCTGCACCGTGATCGTCGCCCGCCTCGAAGGCGAAAAAGAAGTCCTCACGTAATTGGGTCCAAATTGCGTCAGGCCTCTCCAGCCTCGGTGGGGAAGCTCATGCCGACGGTGCTGAAGCCACCGTCCACGTACAGGATCTCGCCGGTGATGCCGTTGGCGAGGTCGGAGCAGAGGAAGGCAGCCGCGTTGCCGACGTCCTCGAGCGTGACGTTGCGGCGCAGTGGCGCCACGTCGGCCACGCGGCCAAGCATCTTGCGAAAGCCCGCGATACCCGCGGCGGCCAGCGTCTTGATCGGGCCGGCGGAGATGCCGTTCACGCGGATGTTGTGCTGGCCGAGGTCGGCGGCCAGGAAGCGCACGTTCGCCTCGAGGCTGGCCTTCGCGAGCCCCATGACGTTGTAGCTCGGGATGGACCTCACCGCGCCGAGATACGACAGCGTGACGATCGCGCCCGCGCGGCCCGTCATCAACGGCTGCGCCGCGCGCGCGAGGGCCGTGAGGCTGTAGCTCGAAACGTCGTGCGCCACCTTGAACGCTTCGCGCGAGGTGCTCGCGACGAATCCGCCGGCGAGCGCCTCGCGCGGCGCATACGCGACGGCGTGCACGACGATGTCGAGATGTCCCCAGGCCTGCTTGATCGCGGCGAATGCCGAGTCGATCTCGGCGTCGTTCGTCACGTCCAGGGGGAGCACGAGCTTCGACCCGAGGGACTCGGCCAGAGGCTGCACGCGCTCCTTGAACTTCTCGTTGACGTACGTGAAGGCGAGCTCCGCGCCCTGGGCGTGCATGGCCTGCGCGATACCCCAGGCGATGGATCGATCGGAGGCGACGCCGACGATCAGCGCGCGTTTGCCGGTCATGAACCCCATGTCGGAACCCTCACGTTTGGACAGGGCGGCATTCTGCCAGACGCCCAAAGCGAAGCGGGCCGGCATTTGCCGGCCCGCCCGAAGCAGATCGAGGAGGGGTAGATCGAGAAGGCGACTCAGCGCCGGCGGACGTTCACCGTGAGCTTCTGGCCGGGGCGCAGCGTCGAATGCTTGCTGATGCCGTTCCAGCTGACGAGATCGGACACCGATACGCCGAACACCTGCGCAATGCGCGACAACGTGTCGCCGCTGCGCACCTTGTAGCTGACCTGGCGCGACGATCCCGAGGCAACCGACTTCGAGCCGGAGGACTTGGCGCGCGTGTTCAGCACCAGCTTCTGACCGGCGCGCAGCGTGTCGCCGGTGCCCATGCCGTTGAGACGCGCGAGCGTGTTCACGTCCATCCGGTGGCGCTTGGCGATGCGCCACAGCGAGTCGCCGCTGCGCACCACGTGCACGGCCGGCCGCCGGCCCGAGCGAGTATTGGGACCGTCGACGCGCGCCGCGGCCAGCATCACTTTCGCGGGTAGATTGACGACGGCTGTCGGCACGCGCAGCTCGGTCCCGACGACGAGCGGCGCGCCGGCCGCGAGATTGTTCATGCTGCGGATCACGATGGCCTGCGTCTTGAACTTCTTCGCGACCGACGCGACCGATTCGCCCGACTTCACCTTGTGAGTCGACACGCGCACGCGTTCGTCGGGGGCCACGAGCTCGAGATTCCGCTTGAACGCGTCGGCGGCATCGCGCGGCAGCAGCAGGTGGTGCGGGCCGGCGGGATCGGTCGCCCAGCGATGGAAGCCGGGATTCAGTTCGTAGACCTCATCGAGCGTGATGCCCGCGAGTTCGGCGGCGAGCGTGAGATCGAGCTGTCCGCCGGTCTCGACCTTCACGAAGTAGGGCTCGTTCGGGATCGGGCTGAACGCGATGCCGTAGTCCTCGGGGTTCGCGACGAGGCGGCGCATGGCCATTAGTTTGGGAACGTAGGCGCGGGTCTCGGAGGGCAGGTTCAGGCTGAAGAAGTCGACCGGTTTGCCGAGCGCGCGATTGCGGTTCACCTCGCGCTGCACGCGGAACTCGCCGCAGTTGTACGCGGCGACCGCGAGCAACCAGTCGTCGAAGAACTCGTCGTGCATGTACTGCAGGTAATCCATCGCGGCGCGGGTGGATTCGATGACGTCGCGACGGCCGTCGTACCACCAGTCCTGCTTGAGGCCGAAGCGTTCGCCCGTGCCCGGCATGAACTGCCACAGCCCATTGGCCGTGGCCCACGACCGCGCATACGGCTCGAAGGCGCTCTCGACGACGGGTAGCAGCGCGAGCTCGAGCGGCATGCCGCGGCGCTCGATCTCCTGCACGATGTGATGCAGGTAGAGTCCGGCACGTCCGAATACTCGCTCGAGGTACTGCGGATTGTTGGCGTACCAGTTGACCTGGGTGTCGATCTGGCGCGAGTCGATGTCCTCGAGCTTGAAGCCCGCGCGGATCCGGTCGAATACGTCCGGATATTGTTCAGGCGTTATGCCGGCGAGCGTCGGCGAGGAATCGGCGCCGGCCGGGACCTCGGTGACGACCACGTCGGTCGCGGCGGCCGGCGGCTGCGGCGCCTGCCGGGCGAGCTCGGCGGCGATCGGGTTGACGGGGTTCGCAGGGGTGGTGGACGCGGCCGCTCCACCGCTGGGACTGGGCGCGGCCGGCGGACCCATGACGGGCGCAGGCACCTCGGCAGGGATCGGCTGCGGCGCGGTCGCGCAGCCCGTGAGGGCAACGGCAACCAGAATGAGCGGCGCAACGAGCGAGGCAGGGACGCGGCGTCCCGTGAATCCATCCGTCAATTCACACCCCCAGGGGGAGAGCTGCTGGTACCGTTTTTCGAGAGAAGACGGTACTTCCTCAATGGCCGGTATTTAAGCCGTAAGTTCACAAGATTGCTACCTTTTTTGTGATCTAATTCACGCCGTTTGTGACGCACTCCACCGCATCCATCCCCGTCGGTTCCTGGCTCGGTTCCGGGCTGGGCCAGGCCGTGCTACACGCCGAAGCCGAGCTCATGGCCGAAGCTTTGGACGACGTTTTCGGGTGGGAGTTGCTGCAAATCGGACTTTGGGGTTCTCGCGCCTCGCTATTGTCCGGATGTCGCACGCGACGTCACGCTGTCGTCGCCAGCGGACGCGCGGCGCCGTCCGATGGTCCCGCCGATGCCGACATCACCGCGCGGCTTTCACAACTCCCCATCGCGAATGGCGCCGTTGATGCCGTCGTGCTGCCGCACACGCTCGAATTCGAAACGGATCCGTACGCGGTCGTGCGCGAGGCCGACCGGGTGCTGGCCGGCGAAGGTCAATTCATCGTCCTCGGGTTCCGCCCCTTTAGCCTCTGGGGCTTTCGCAGCCGGGCCATCAGCCGCGGGTATCCGCCCGGCCTGCGACGCATGCTGGGTGCCCGACGCATCGCCGACTGGCTGGAACTGCTCGGCTACGACGTCATCCTGACGCGCCAGTACCTGTTCGCGCCGCCGTGGGGTGGCAGCACGCACCGGGCCGGAGAGCCGTCGAGTCTTCTGCGCCGCGGCTGGCTGAAACCCTGGCCCGCAGGCGCGTATCTCATCAAGGCCCGCAAGCGTGTCTATACGCTGACGCCGATCCGTCCCAAGATGCGCGAGCGGGTGCAGCCGATCGGTGGGCTCGTCAAGCCGACCACCCGGCATCCGAGCCCCTGAGTGAGCGCCGAAGTCGAGATCTATACGGATGGCGCCTGTCGTGGCAATCCGGGGCCGGGAGGCTGGGCCGCGTTGCTGCTGTTCGGCGGGCATGAACGCGAGATCTCCGGCGCCGAGGTGGCGACCACCAACAACCGGATGGAACTCACGGCGGTGATCCGCGCATTCGAAGCACTCAAGCGCCCCGTGCGCGGCAAGCTCTACACCGATTCCCAGTACGTCCGGCAGGGCGTGCTCGAGTGGATGCCGCAGTGGAAGCGTCGCGGCTGGAAAACGGCGGACAAGAAGCCGGTGAAGAACCAGGATCTGTGGATGATGCTCGATGCCCTCGTGCCGAAACACGAGATCGAGTGGCATTGGGTGAAGGGCCATTCGGGCAATGCCGGCAACGAGCGCGTGGATGAGCTCGCGAATCGCGCCATCGACGCGCTGACCACGCCGTAGATCCGCGCGATAAACTCCGCGCCATGCGACAAATCATTCTCGACGTCGAGACCACGGGTCTCGAGGCCGCCGCCGGGCATCGAATCATCGAGATCGGTTGCGTGGAGATGCTCAACCGCCGGCCGACCGGCCAGAAATTCCACCGCTATCTGAACCCGGAGCGAGAGATCGACGCGGGTGCGCTCGCGGTGCACGGCATCGACATGGCGCGACTGCGCGATTCACCGAAGTTCGCGCAGATCGCGGTGGAGCTGACGACGTTCATCACGGGCGCGGAGCTCATCATCCACAACGCGCCGTTCGACGTCGGATTCCTCGACGCGGAGTTCGCCCGCCTGCCGGAGCCGCGCACGGTGATCTCGATCTGCAGGGTGCTGGACACGCTCGCGCTGGCGCGCGCGCTCCACCCGGGTCAGCGCAACAGCCTCGATGCGCTCTGCAAGCGGTACAGCGTCGACAACACCAAGCGCGAGCTGCATGGCGCCTTGCTCGACGCGGGGATTCTTCTCGACGTCTACCTGGCCATGACGGGCGGGCAGAGTGCGCTCGCGCTCGACATGTCCGCCGCGCGCCAGGAGTCCGCCGGCGGCCTGGGCCCCGCGCGGCGGACGCCCGGAATCCCACTGGTGGTGACGGTCCCGAGCGAAGACGAGCTTCGTCAGCACGAGTCCATGCTGGACCTCATCCACAAGGCGAGCGGCGGCAAGACCCTCTGGCGTCAGGACGCCGCGGCGACGGCCTGAGATAGAACGCACAGAAATCACCGATCGCGGGGGGTCGGCCCTCGCTTTCCGGCCAGCGCGGACGGCAATATCCCGGGCTGCATATCGGGGCTAAGCCCCTCAAAGAGAACAGAAAATCATGGAACTGAGTCTGAGAGGCTGTCGCATCGGCGTGGTGGGTCTCGGCTATGTCGGACTGCCGCTCGCCGTCGAGTTCGGCAAGCTGTACGAAACCACCGGGTTCGACATCAAGGCCGATCGCATCGCCGAGCTCAAGAAGGGGCGTGACAGCACGCTCGAGTGCTCGACCGAGGAACTGCGTTCCGCGCGCAAGCTGCGCTACTCGACCGACCTGAAGGATCTGCGGAAGTGCCGCGTCTTCATCGTCACCGTCCCGACGCCGGTCGACCGCTTCAATCGTCCCGACCTGACGCCGCTCGAGCGGTCGAGCGAGACCGTCGGCAAGGCGCTCAAGAAAGGCGACATCGTCGTTTACGAATCCACCGTGTATCCGGGCTGCACC
>CADEED010000109.1 GCA_902826225.1 uncultured Pseudomonadota bacterium
CACGTGGAATTCCTTCCCGAAGCTGTAGCGCCAGGCGCGCAGACCCTGGCGGGCGGCGTCATCGACCGGCAGAACGTACGCGTGGCGTTCCTTCCACGGCGTATTCGTGATCTCGGCCACGATCGTTTCGACGCGCTCCTGCGCGTCATAGACGTAGTAGAAGCTCACCGGGTTGAACGAGAAGCCGAACAGGCGCAGGTGGGTGAGCAAACGGATGCTCCCCGCGGGTCGCTTGCCGGTGCGTGATTCGACGAGATCGCGTACCGCGGTGTCGAGGGGCACGTCGGTGGGCCCCAGGAAATCCGCGCGGCGGAACCACGCAAGCGCGGGCCGGCGCGCCGACCAGAACCAGCGTCCGCGGAAGGCGCCCGGCAGTTCCGCGAGATCGATGAAGGTCATGAACACCCGGTAACGGAACGCATTCTGCGTCGGTCCGAAGCGCCGGTGCTGGACCCAGCCTGTGTAGAGCGCGCTGTTCAACTGGCCAATGCCCGGCGCGCCTGGGTGTGACGCGTCATCTGCTCGAAATCGGCGAGCGCCCATTCCGCGCTGACCACGCCGTCTTCGTGGAAGCCGTAACGCCAGTACGCACCGGCATAGCAGGTGCGGTTGACGCCGCTCACTTCCGCGCGCCGCCGCTGCGCAGCCACGCCGGCGGGAAGATAGACGGGATGGTGGTATGTGATCGTCCGGAGCACCTTCGCGGGATCGATGTCGGCCGTACGGTTCAGGGTGACGAGGAACCTGACGGGTGCTTCCAGCGACTGCAATACGTTCATGTCGTAGGTCAAGGCGACGCGATCCTGCTTCTCGAGCAGATGATAATTCCACGCCGCCCGCGCGAGCGGCGCACGCGGCAGGAGGCGTTCGTCAGTGTGCAACACTGCATCGTTCTCCTGGTAGGGAAACGCGCCCAGGATCTCGCGCTCGGCGGCGGTGGCGTCGGCGAGCAGCGTCAATGCCTGGTCGCTGTGGCAGGCGAAAACGACGTAATCGTAGCGCTCGTTCGCGCCGGCGGCATGGATCGTGACTCCTGCCGCGTCACGCTGCACGCCGGTCACCGGCGTGGCGAGCCGGATGCGCTCGCGAAAGGGCGCCGTGAGCTTGCGCGCGTACTCGCGCGAGCCGCCTTTCACGGCCTGCCATACCGGGCGGTCGTCCACGTTCAGGAATCCGTGCTTGTCGAAGAACTCGACGAAGAAGCGCGCCGGGAACCCGAGCATCGCGCGCTCCGTGGCGGACCAGATCGACATCCCCATCGGCACGATGTACTGCGCGCGGAACGCGCGCGAGTAGCCGTGCTCCTCGAGGTATTCGCCGAGCGTGATCGCACCGTGGCGCGCGTCGACCGAGAGCAGCTCCCGGCACTCCTTGTTGAAGCGCAGGATGTCCGCGAGCATGCGCAGGAAGGACGGCCGCAGGAGATTCCGCCGCTGCGCGAACAGCGTGTTCAGGGTCGTGCCGTTGTATTCGAGCCCGGTGCGTTCGGAGCGCAGGCTGAAGCTCATGTCCGAACGCTGGTATTCGACGCCGAGCTCGTTCAACAGGGCGATGAAGCGCGGGTACGTCCAGTGATTGAAGACGATGAAGCCGGTGTCGATGGCGAAGTGGCGGCCCTGCCAGTCGACATCCACGGTGTTCGTGTGGCCGCCGATGTGAGCGCCGGCCTCGAACAGTGTCACCTCGTGCGCGCGATGCAGGCGCGCGGCGACGACCATGCCCGAAACACCCGAACCGATGATGGCGACCCGCATACCCTTCCGACTGTAGCCCAAGTTCCCTCGGACTACGTCGGCGCGGTGGCGCCGGATGCAAAGTCTTACGGGGCGGGGAGCCTGCGGATGCGGCGCGGGTGATGATCGCGCACGGCCACCGGGACCGGTTTCAGGTCCCAGATGAGCCCCATCCACGACATCGTCTTGAGCAGGTAGTAGGTGATGTCGATCTCCCACCAGTAGAAGCCCTGCCGCGTGGCGCTCGGATAGTGGTGGTGATTGTTGTGCCAGCCCTCGCCGAGCGTGATGAGCGCGAGGAACCAGTTGTTGCGGCTGGAATCACCCGTGCGATAGCGCTGATTGCCGAACACGTGCGAGAGCGAGTTGATCGTGTACGTGCCGTGCGAGCACAGCACCGTCGAGACGAAGAAGCCCCAGATGAGCATCTGCCAGCCATTCGTGCCGAGGCCGGGCGCGAACTTCTCCAGCGCGACTCCGAGGAAGAACATGCCGACCGCGAGTGCGACGGGCACGAGGATGTCGAAGCGGTCGAGCCAGCGCAGCTCCGGGAAGTTCATGAGATCGCGCACGCGCTTGAGGTCCGGCGCGAAGCCCTTCTTCGAAAGGAACCAGCTCATGTGTGCGCGCATGAAACCATGCTGGATTGGCGAGTGCGCGTCTTCCTTCTTGTCGGAGTACTGATGGTGATCGCGATGGTGGGCGGCCCACCAGATCGGGCCGCGCTGCACGGCCGACGAGCCGACGACGCCCATGATGAACTGCGCAACCCGACTGGTCTTGAAGGTCCGGTGCGAGAAGTACCGGTGATAGAACCCGGTGATCGCGAACATGCGGATGAAATAGAACGCCACGCAGACGATGACGGCGACCGGGCTCCAGCCGACGACCAGCACGAAGAAACAGGCCGCGTGCATCAGGATGAACGGCAGCGTGCGCACCCAGTCGATACGATCCGCCGCATCCTGCTCGCTGGCGAAGCTCGACGAGCGGCCCGTGTCGAACCAGTGCAGCAGGGCACGGCCGAGGCGGGCCAGCGGGTTGGTCGACGTCTGCACTTCAGCGGTCATCGTTTCAGCGGTTCCTGAGGGGTCTACGAGCCCGCCTGTATGGCGGATTCAGGATGTGATGGCAACAGCGCCGGGCGGGATGGTGACCCATTCCGACCCGGCGGTACCTTGAATCGCGTGGCAGAACTTGCCGTTCAGCGCGCGTTGTTGAGTGCGGCAATTCTCTCTTCGAGCGGCGGGTGGCTCATGAAGAGCTTCTGCCAGCCCTGCGGCGGACCGCTGCGGATGCCGAACGCCTGCATCTTCTCCGGCAGCGCCGTAGGGGCCTGTACTGCCCGGCGCAGCGCCTCGAGCGCGCCCACCATCGAATTCGTGCCCGCGAGGTGCGCGCCGCCCGCGTCCGCGCGGAACTCACGCTTGCGCGAGAACCAGGCGACGATCATGCCGGCCAGGATGCCGAGCACGATCTGCGCGACGATGACCGTGACCATGTAGCCGATGCCCGCGCCGCGCTCGTTCTTGAGCAGCACACGGTCCACGAAGAAGCCGATGACGCGGGCGAGGAAGAACACGAAGGTGTTCATGACGCCCTGGATCAGGGTGAGCGTGACCATGTCGCCGTTCGCGACGTGGCTCACCTCGTGACCGAGCACCGCCTCGACCTCGTTGCGGCGCATGTTGTTGAGGAGGCCGGTGCTCACCGCGACCAGCGCGTTGTTCTTGTTCGCGCCCGTCGCGAAGGCGTTCGGATCCGGCGAGTCGAAGATGCCCACTTCCGGCATGCCGATGCCTGCCGTCTGCGACTGCTGGCGGACGGTGTTCACCAGCCAGTGCTCCACCTCACTCGACGGCTCCTTGATGACCTTCACGCCCATGGCCATCTTCGCGGTCCACTTCGAGATGAGCAGCGAGATGAACGCGCCGCCGAAGCCGAACACCGCGGAGAAAACGAGCAGCCCGCCCAGGTTCAGGCCCTGCTGCGTGAGGTAGCGATCGAGCCCGAAGACCGAAACGACGATCGACAGGACGATCATGATCGCGACGTTCGTGGCGATGAGCAGGATTATGCGTTTCATGGGATCTGGCAGGCGCTCCGTGGGAGTTGAGGTCGAAATCAGCCCGGCAATTCTGGCGTCGGCCCGGGGGAATTCAATCCCTGACCCGTCAGCCAGAAGAATCAACCGCTTAGGATGAAATCCAGGATGGCTGCGGTATCGTCCAGTGGCAGCTGGGTCCCGCGATATCCCGCGATCGTCGTGCCTTGGGGGAGGGCTACCGCCGCGATACCCGGATCCGCCAGGGCCAGCGGGGTTCCGCCGCCGCGAAATACTTCGACACGCCGGAGCCCTTCGAGTTGCTTGAACCCTTCCACGAGCACGAGTTCGACCGGGCGGAGCTGGCCGAGGAGGGTCTGGAGGCTGGCCGGTTCGGAAGAAGCCGCGATGCGCGCCCAGCCGCTGTCGGAGGCCACGATGACTTCGGCCGCGCCGGCACGCCGGTGCCGGAAGCTGTCTTTGCCCGGCGTATCGAGCTCGACGTCGTGGTGGTGCGTGTGCTTGACGGTCGACACGCTGCGTCCGCGTTCGCGCATCGCGCGGATCAGGCGCTCGATCAGGCTGGTCTTGCCGCTGCCCTGGTGGCCGACGATGGCGCAAACACGCATGGGCGCGCCTCCAGATCCGCCGACTAGTTAGTAGTCGTTGTTCTCGTCGTCATCATCGTCATCGTCATCGTCGTCGTCATCGTCGTCGTCGTCATCATCGTCATCGTCGTCGTCGTAATCCTCGTCTTCATCCTCGTCTTCGTCTTCATCGTCGCCTTCGGCCGAATCGGACCAGCCCTCCGGCTGCTCGGTCAGTTCGAGATCGAGTTCGTGCCAGGTGTCGAGATCCATTTCTTCGATCTCGCCGTCCTCGTATTCGATCTCCACGAGCTCGTTGTCTTCGTCGACGGACAGGACGCGAAAGGTTTCATCCTCGTCCTTGTTCTCGTACCACTTGCCCGGGACCGGTGCGTATTCTCTGCTCACGAAACTCAAGCCTCTGTTGTCGAGGGCCGAGAGTTTAGGGTCTGACCGCGGCTGCGGCAACGGGATGTATTGCGTAAGATCGCCCCGGAAATGACTCACTCCGCACCACTAACTCGTGCACGTCGCATCGTCGTGAAAGTCGGCTCGGCGCTGCTGGTCGACCAGTCGACGGGACAGGTCAATCGGCCGTGGCTCGGGACATTGGTCGACGACCTGCTGTGGCTGCGCGCGCGCAAACAGGAGGTCGTCCTGGTGTCGTCGGGCGCCATCGCGCTCGGCCGCCGCGAGCTGCGTCTCGCCCCGGGACCGCTGGCGCTCGAGCAGAGCCAGGCCGCCGCCGCCGTGGGTCAAATCGCACTGGCACACATCTATAAGGAGCTGTTCGCCACGGCCGGCGTCACCGTGGCCCAGGTCCTGCTGACGTTGGAAGACAGCGAACAACGCCGCCGCTATCTCAACGCGCGCGCGACACTGAGCCAGCTCATCGAGCTCGGCGCGCTGCCGGTCATCAACGAGAACGACACCGTGGCGACCACGGAAATCCGCTATGGCGACAACGACCGCCTGGCCGCGCGGGTCGCGCAGATGGTGAGCGCGGATTGCCTGCTGCTCTTGTCGGACGTGTCCGGTCTGTACACCGCGGATCCGAATCTCGATCCCGCGGCGCGGCTCATTCCCGAGATTCGCGAAATCACCCCGGGAATCGCCGCGATGGGCGGTGGCTCGGCGTCGGCCGTGGGCTCCGGCGGCATGGCGACGAAGATCGCGGCGGCGAAGATCGCAACGGCTGCGGGTTGCGCGATGGCGATTACCGCCGGCGCTCCGTTGCATCCCGTGCGTCGCCTCGAGGAGGGCGCCGACTGCAGCTGGTTCCTGCCCGCGCAGAATCCCGAGAACGCGCGCAAGCAGTGGATCGCCGGCTCGCTGCGCCCCAGCGGCGCGGTGGCGATCGACGTCGGCGCGGCGCAGGCGTTGCGTTCCGGCAAGAGCCTGCTGCCCGCGGGCGTCGTGTCCGTCCGCGGCCGCTTCGGGCGCGGCGACACCGTGAGCGTACTGGATGCGGGCGGCGCCGAGATTGCCCGCGGCATGATCGCGTACAGCGACGAAGAAGCGGCGCGCATCGCCGGCAAACGCAGCGCGGAGATCGAGGCGATCGTCGGATTTCGCGGGCGCGCGGAGATGATCCATCGGGACAATCTCGTCGTCCTGCGTGGCGATCTGGCGACGACTTGATGAACGCCGCGTCTCGAGCCGGCCTGGATCTCGCCGCCGTCATGGACGGGCTCGGTCGTGGTGCCGTCGCGGCCGCCCGGCGGCTTGCGCTGGCCGGCACGGACTCCAAGAACGCCGCATTGCTCGCGATCGCGGCGGCGCTGCGCGCGCGCCAGACGTCGCTGCTGGCAGCGAACGCCGAGGACATGGATGCGGCCCGAGCCAAAGGGCTCTCCGGCGCGATGCTGGACCGGCTGGCGCTGGACGCGGATCGTGTCGAGAGCATGGCGCGCGGCGTCGAGGACATCGCGGCCCTGCCGGACCCGGTCGGCGCAACGATCGCGCATTGGACGCGTCCGAACGGTCTCGACATCGCGCGCGTGCGCGTGCCGCTCGGCGTCATCGGCATCATCTACGAGAGCCGTCCCAACGTGACTTGCGACGCGGGGGCGCTCTGTCTCAAGTCCGGAAATGCGGCCATCCTGCGAGGCGGCTCCGAGAGCGCGCATTCGACCCGGGCGATCCACGCCTGTCTGGTCACGGGCCTGGAGGCGGCGGGTTTGCCGGCGGCGGCGATCCAGATCGTCCCGACCACCGATCGCGCCGCGGTCGGATACCTGCTGTCGTCGATGACGGAGTTCATCGACGTCGTCGTGCCCCGTGGCGGCAAGAGCCTCGTCGCGCGCGTGCAGGAGGAGGCGCGCGTGCCGGTGATCGGCCACCTCGAAGGCGTCTGTCACGTGTACGTCGACGCCCGGGCCGATCTTGCGATGGCGCGCGCCATCGTGAAGAACGCGAAGCTGCGGCGCACCGGCGTCTGCGGCTCGGCCGAGACGCTGTTGGTCGACGCGGCCTGCGCGGCGACCCATCTCGCGCCGATCGTGAAGGATCTGCTCGAGGCTGGCTGCGAAGTGCGCGGCGACGCGGCGACGCAGCAGGTCGACGCGCGCGTGAAGGCGGCGTCCGAAGACGACTGGTACACCGAGTATCTCGACGCAATCATCGCGGTGCGCGTGGTCGACGGCGTGGATGCGGCGATCGAGCACATCGGCAGGTACGGCTCCGCGCACACCGACAGTATCGTCACCTCCGACGCGGCGACCGCGCGGCGTTTCCTCGAGCGCGTCGACAGCGCCATCGTTCTGCACAACGCCTCGACCCAGTTCGCCGACGGCGGCGAGTTCGGCATGGGAGCTGAGATCGGCATCTCCACGGACCGATTCCACGCGCGCGGGCCGGTGGGCGTGGAGCAGCTCACCTCGTACAAGTACGTCGTGAAGGGAAGCGGCCAGATCAGGCCTTAGGGGCCATTCCCCATTCCCCGGGAAATCGGGAATGTCGTCATTGCCGCGCGCGCAGCTTCGCGATCTCGGCGTACGCGAGGCCGTGTTCGAGGAAGTAGATGACCCGCAAGTTCACGAGCGCGGTGAAGTAATCGAGTGCGACTTTGGGTTGCCCGCGCGCCCAATACGCCTCTCCGACGTAGTAGAGCGCCTCGCACAGCCGCTCGTCGGTGCTCGTGTTGATCTGGTTGTTGTCGGCCTCGTCGCCAGCGCGGATGGGCACCACGAGTTCTGCCTCGGTGTACTCGCCGCGCAGGTAGAGCAGCAGTGGCTGCGGCCAGCCTTCTCCCGGGGTGCGTTCGACGTAGTCGGGATGCGCGATGCCCGCGCGTGACTGCGCGAGCCAGTACATGAGCTGGCCGTACGCCGCCTGCTGACGGTCGGGATCGCTCGCGGCCACGTAGCGGAAGCGCGCGACGGCATCGGCCCAGCGCTCCTCCACGAAGTCGAGATTGCCGGCGAGCCGGTTCGAGCTCACGGAGCGGGCGTCGAGCGCGAGCGCCGCGTCGGTCGCTGCGCGGGCGCCGGCGTAGTCGCGCGCATCGAACAACGCGCCGCCGAGCGCGGCCTGCAGATCGGCGTTGCGCGGCCGGCAGGCGAGCGCGTCGCGATAGGCACGGGCGGCGCCGGCGAAGTCACCGTCCGCGCTGAGCGCCGCGCCGAGACCGGCATGCAGCTCCGCGAAACGCGGGGCGCCGACGCTGGCAGCGCAGTCCGCCGTGGACGGCACCTGCGCCTGCGCAAGCTGGTGCCGCGCTTCGCGGACGGCCGAGCTGACTGGCGACGAGTCCGGCGCGGCGGCCTGACGCTCCCGCGCCAATACGAGCAGCGGGTGGGATTCGACCGCGTGCGCCGCGAGCGGTGCAGCGAGCAGGCAGACGATCGTGAGACGGCGGATCAAGCGGATGTCTTCAGGCCCTTGAGACCGCCGCGTAGCGAGCGGCACCCGCGCAGACCCTGCGAACGCAGCAATCCACTGGCCGCGGTGCTGCGCCTCCCGGTGGCGCACACGAGCAAGTAGTGCGCATCGGCATCGAGGGCCGCCGCCTCGGACAACAGCTTCTGGACTGGCAGGTGCAGCGACGGCGCCGGCATAGGTTCGGCGAGTCGCTCGCGCGCATCACGCACGTCGATGAGCGTGAAGCCCGCGGCGAGCGCGTCCGCGAGCGTCGCGAACGGGATTTCATCCGCCCCGGCATCGACCGGCATTGGTGGCGAACCCGTGGCGCGGTGCGCGGCGCAATCCGGCGCGCGGCGCGCGCGCAGACGCTGCGTGCTGAGCGTGATGAGATCGAAGATCAGTACCTCGTTGGCGAGGCCCGGAAGTCCCAGCAGGAACTTGAGCGCTTCGAGCGCCTGCAGGCTGCCGAATACGCCCGGGACAGGACCGAGCACGCCGGCCTCGGCGCAGTTGCCGACGAGACCGTCGCGGGTCGCGTCCGGCCACACGCAGCGCAGGCACGCGGATGCGTCGTCGCCGCGCACGAACTGGAGTTGGCCTTCGTATTGATAGACGCTGGCGAACAGCACGGGCCGCCGCGCGCGCAACGCGAGATCGTTCAGCAGGAATTTCGTCGTGAAGTTGTCGCTGCAGTCGACGATCAGATCGTAGCCCTTGCTCAACGCCTCCGCATTCGCGTGTTCGAAACGCACTGCGTGCGCATCGACACGGACTTCCGGGTTCAGGCCATTCACGCGCGCCGCTGCGAGGGCGGCCTTCTCTCGTCCGCAATCGGCCAGCGAGTACCAAGTCTGGCGATGCAGGTTCGACGGCTCGAGACGATCCGCGTCGACGACGCCCAGGCGTCCCACGCCGGCACCCGCGAGATACTGCAGCACCGGCACGCCCAGTCCTCCGGCGCCCACGACCAGGACGGACGCGGCGCGCAGACGCGCCTGTCCTTCGATGCCGACTTCGCGCAGCGCCGTCTGCCGCGAGTAATCCGGGGCGGGCGCCGCCGGCGAGTGATCGTGGTGCGCGTGCCGATCGTGCGCCTGTGCCGCGCAACGTTCGCAGTTCACCCAGCCCGAGTCGCCGTTGACGTAGTGCTCCTTTTTCCAGATGGGCACGCGGTGCTTCACTTCGTCGATGATGTAGCGGCAGGCGCGGAACGCCTCGTCGCGATGAGCGGCGCTCGCTCCGACCCACACCGCGACGTCGCCGATCGCGAGCGAGCCCACGCGGTGGGCGCACGCGGCGCGCGTGACACCGAACCGCGCCTGCGCCTCGGCGACGATGCGCGCGCCCTCCTTCTCCGCGAGCTCGGTGAACGCCTCGTACTCGAGACGAGTGACCGCGTGGCCCTCGTTGTGGTTGCGCACCCAGCCTTCGAACGCGGCGAAGCCGCCGCACGAGTCGTCGGCAAGGGCGGAGCTCAGCACCGCGGGATCGAGCGCGCTCTCGCTGAACCGGAACGGACTCATCCGCCCGCCACCGGGGGGATGAAGACTACCGCGTCGCCGTTCGAGAGTGGCTGGGACCAGTCGCCGAATTCCGCGTTGATCGCGACGCGCAGCATGTCCGGAGGCAGCGTGAAGGGGTAGCGCGCCTGCAGCTCGACGTACAGCTCGCGCGGCGTGAGCGCGGCGGTGGTGATCGTTTCCGCGCTCCGGCCTGCCTGCTCGCGCAGCAGCGCGAAATACTGGACGCGGATTTCGCGGGGTGGAACGAGCGACGACATGGCGCGACCATACTCGTCCACGGTGTTCACGTTGTCGAGCGCGCGAGGGTTCGGCTGTTCGATCAGCCGGGCGTCCGAGCCGATGAGGAACTTGCGCGGGCAGTTCTTCCCCGTCTCGAGGAACGCCGCGATGGCGTCGCGCGCCCGCGGCTCGTAGATCGCGCAGAGGGGCTCAGGCAGTCCGTCGTGGGTGGAGCGGAATGCGGTGGCGACGCGCGCGGCATCGCGCGCGGCGATGAGTGAGTCGAGCGTCGCGCCGTCGAGGAAGGGCAGGTCGCAGGCGAGCACGAGCCACGCCTCGCCGGGATGCTGTTCGAGGGCGGCCGAGATGCCGGCGATCGGCCCCTCGATGTCGCCGCGATCGACGATGCGCGCGTGCCGCGAGCGCGTCGGTTCCGCAGCCTGGTCGGCACGCACGGAGACGAACACGCGGCGCACGCGCGCGGCCAGCAGCTTCACCGCGGCGTCGAGTTGTGTCTCGCCGGGGCGGTATTCGATCGCCGCCTTGTCGCGCTGCATGCGCGTGCTGCGACCTCCGGCGAGCACGAGCCCGGACAGCGCCGGGGGGCTCGGCGCGACCGCGGTCATGGGCGCGCGTTCCGCTTGAATTCGCGCCTGCCGCCGGTCTTCGCGAGCAGGCGCACGGGACCGATGGTGATGTCGTGGGATAGCGCCTTGCACATGTCGTAGATGGTCAGCGCCGCGGCCGTGGCGCCCATCAGCGCTTCCATCTCGACGCCCGTCTTGTGGTGGACGGCGACGCTGCACACGATGCGTACGCCGCCGGCGGTGTCGCTGATGTCGACGGTGCAGCGCTCGAGCGCCAGCGGATGGCAGAAGGGCACGATCTCGTGCGTGCGCTTCGCGGCCATGACGCCCGCCACGATCGCGGTGTCGAACACCGGACCCTTCTTGGTGCGATGGCCCGACGCCTTCAGCGCCTTGATCACGTCGCGCGGTAGTTTGACCAGCGCTTCGGCCGAGGCCTCGCGCGACGTCGCGGTCTTGGACCCGACGTCGACCATGGTCGGGCGGTTGGCGGCGTCCAGGTGAGTGAGAGTGCGCTTCGGGCGGGGCATGGGGGATTCTAACCGGCGTGCGGTACCTCAACCGCCGATGTAGTTCATCTCCACCTTGCCGTCGACATCGCGGTGCGAGGCGCGCAATTCGCTGTACCGGTCCGTGCGCGCGGCCCAGGTCCGGCCGATGAGGTCGTAGAGTTCCTCGTCACTCGCGCCGGCACGCAACGGCGCCCGCAGGTCGACGCCGTGCGTCGCGAACAGGCAGGTGTAGAAGGAGCCATCCGACGAGAGGCGGGCGCGCGAACAGTCGCCGCAGAACGGTTGCGAGACGGAGGAGATGAACCCGAGCTCGCCCGCGCCGTCGGCGAACACATGACGTTCCGCGACTTCGCCCGGGTAGTTGGGGTCCGCCGCGGCGATCGGCCAGCGCGCGTGGATGCGCTGCGCGAGTTCCCGCGACGGCACGACCAGCGCGGGTTCCCAGTGATTGCGGGTGCCGACGTCCATGTACTCGATGAAGCGCACGATGACGCCGGTCCCGCGGAAGTGAGCCAGCAGGTCGAGCAGCGTGTGGTCGTTGACGCCGCGCTGCACGACGGTGTTCACCTTGATCGGCGCGAATCCCGCTCGGCGCGCCTGCTCGATTCCCTCGAGCACGTCGGCGACGGCGCCGAACCCGCCGCTCATCTTCGCGAACACGTCCGGGTCGAGCGTATCGAGGCTAACCGTGATGCGTTTGAGCCCGGCGGCGCGCAGCTCGGTCGCGTACCTGGCGAGCAACACGCCGTTCGTCGTGAGCGCGATGTCGTCGATGCCCGGCAGCGAGGTGAGATCCCCGATGAGATCCGGGAGGTTCTGGCGCAGCAGCGGCTCGCCACCCGTGACGCGCAGCTTCCTGACGCCCGCGCGCGCGAACACGCGCGCGAGACGCTGGATCTCCACGAAGTCGAGGCGTTCGCCGGATCGCAGGAAGCGGTAAGACTCGTGGAATGTCTCCCGCGGCATGCAATA
>CADEED010000110.1 GCA_902826225.1 uncultured Pseudomonadota bacterium
ACGCGCGCGGAGGCGTTCCGCAGCGCCGCGAGTCATGGCATCCGCGTGATGGTCGCCGTCGTGGTGCTGCTGGTGATCTGCGGATTCATCGAGGGTTACATCTCGCCGGATCCGGAGGTGCCGCGCTGGGCGCGCGCGACGATAGGCGTGGGCTACTGGCTGTTCATGATCTCGCTGCTGCGCGGCTACGTGTTCGGCCGCAGCCGCGGCGGGCCGCCCGTGCCGGCCTGATCAGAGCGGGCTCGAGTGGATCTTGAGCGCGCGCGCCGGCAGCAGCTTCTGGTAGACACCGAGGAGCGCGGCCTGCTGCCGCTCCCAGCACAGGACGTTCTCGATGCGTTCGCGGCCGCGCCGCCCGAGATCGGCGCGCAGCTCCGGGTCGTCGGCCAGCTTCGCGATCGCCGCGGCCAGCGCCTCCGGCGTCCGGTCCTGTAGATAGACGACGGCATCGCCGCCGCTGTAGCGCGACTCCGGCATGTCGTAGGCGATCGACGGCTTGCCGAGCGCCATGTACTCCATGAGCTTGTTCATCGTGAGGTGCTGGTTGAACAGCGTGGGCACGTCGGGTTGCACGCAGATGTCGGTGCGCGCCAGCCGCGCGGCGGCCTGCGGCCACAGCTGCATGCCCGGCATGCGCACGGATTCCGTCAGTCCCAGTTCGTCGCGCAGCGCGACCGAGCTGTTGAAGGCGTCTCCGCCACCGACGATCTCGAACTCGATGTCGGTCCGGCCCATCGTGTGACGCAGGATGTGCGCCGCGCGGATCAGGTGATCGACGTTGTCCTGGGGATTGATGAGCCCGACGTAGCCCACGACGAAGGGTTGACGCGGCCTGCGGACCACCGGCGCCATCGGCGGGAAATCGCGGCTCAGCCACGGACCGTTGCGCACGACGGTGACGTCGCGCGCGTCGCGGCCGCCGCGCGTGGTCGCGAACTGGCGGAACGTCTCGTTCGTGCACACCACGTGGTCGGCGAGCCGCATGCTCATGCGCTCGAGCCACTTCACCACGGACAGCACGAGCGACGACGACTTGTAGCGCACCTCGAAGAGCTCGGGCACCAGGTCGTGATGATCGAAGACGAAGTACTTGCCGAACAGCCGGTATGGCGCGGCGACGAGCCACAGCAGATCTGGCGGATTGGCCACGTGGATGACGTCGATACCGCGGCGCAACGCGACCCAGGCCGTGAACAGGAAATGGAACAGCAGGCTGGTCACGTACTCGCCCAGGTGCCCGAACAGACTCGCGCCGAACGAAGGCTTCGGGTAGTGGTACACGCGCACGCCGTCGACGTCGCGCACGAACTTCCCTCCATCGTTCGGACACACGACAGTGATCTGCGCGCCCGCGGCGATGAGCGCGTGCGCCTCGCGACGCACGCGCGTGTCGAGTGAGTACGGTACGTTTTCGATGAGGAACAGAACGCGGATGCGCGTCGAGTCGTCCATGCAGGCCCCGGTGGTTGAGCGGGGAATAGTGCCAAAGCCGCGCGGCGCCCTTGCGGGCCACGGAATCATCTGCCACAAGTCCGTCGGGAATCAGGGTCGCGTCCTACGCCGGCTGTAGGACGCGTCGACCCCTATCGGCGACAGTGCACCACTGCGATGCGACAAACCGGTCGCTCCGGCCGGCTCAGATGCGCCGGCGTCTCCGCAGCTGTAGATAGGCGTCCAGCACCGCCTGGTCGAGTTTGTCGAAGGGCTCGTCGAGCACCACGACGCCCTGCGCATCGAGCGCCGCCAACTGCCGCTGCGCGCGCTGCCGGTGCTCGCGCGCCGCGAGCACGATCGACGGGTCGCGCCAGTCGTTCGCGGGCATCTCCGCGAGCCTCGCGATCTCGGCGGCGGTCGGAACCGCGATGATCGGCTGGTGCCGCGGCAGCAGGGTCTTCATCGCCTGCAGCAGCTCCGCGTTGCGCGCGGGTTCGGCGAGATCGGTCAGCCATACGACGAGACCCCGGTGCCGCAACATGCGCCGCACCTGCAGGGCCGCGAGCAGCGGGTTGGATTCGCCGCGTTGGCCGCCGGCGTCGAGGGTTTCCAGGATGCGACGCAGGCGCGTCACCGCGCGGACGCCACGGTCCGGAACACAGGCGGCGACCGTTCGCTCCGCGTAGACCAGCAGCCCCACGCGATCCTCGACCGAGACCGCGTGCTCCGCGAGGCGCGCCGCGACGTTCGCGTACAAGCCCAGCCGGTCCAGCAGTCCGGCTCGCACCCGGCTGGCACGGCCGGCATCGAGCACGATGAGGATCTCGAGGTGCTGCGCCTCCGAGTATTCGCGCGAGACCAACGAACCCCGGCGCGCCGTCGCCTTCCAGTCGATGCGCGAGAGCGCGTCCCCACCGACATAGTCGCGCAGCTGCAGCAGCTCGACGCCGATGCCCGGCAACCGCCGCGGTGTCTCGCCCGCCGACTCGCCCGCGACGGCACGCGCGCCGCGCGGCAACGTGTCCGGCGCGACCGTAAAGGGCGCGTCCAGCGGCAAGGTCCGCGACCACCACGCGAGTGACAGCCAGCCCAACAACCGCGCCGGCACGCTTTCGAAGCGGTGGGCGCCGAGCCGCAGCGGCAGCAGTTCGACGGGATCGATCCACTCCTCGCCCACCGGCAAAGTCACCTGGCGTACATCCGCGGTCTGCCGCACCGCCGGTGGCAAAGTCCGCGCGTACTGCAGCTCGAGGTCGCGCCCGCCGTCGTGCGTGAACGCGAACGCCGCGCGCGCCGGCCGCCCGAGCTTGAGGCGGTCGTCCACGCGCAGGCGCAACGTCAGCGCCGTGCGCCTGAACATCCACGCCTCGAACGCGAGCCCGCCCAGCAGCAGGAAAGACGGGAACAACCAGGCAGTCGCGAAGGCGGGTTCGTCCGACCACGTGCCGGCGACGCCGAGCAGCGCGATGAGCGCGATCAACAGGTAGCCACGCCGCGCGAAGTGCATCGCCCGGCCTAGCGCGGCACCGCGGTCGCGTCGAGGATGGCTCCGACGATGCCGAGATCCGTATCGCCGTCGAGCGCGGCCTCTGGTTTCAACACGAGGCGATGAGCCAGCACCCAGCGCGCCACGGCCTGCACGTCGTCCGGCGACACGTAGTCTGCGCCGCGCAGACCCGCGTGCACGCGCGCGGCCCGCAGCAACGCGAGCGCGCCGCGCGAAGAGAGGCCGAGCGACACGCGGGGATGCTCGCGCGTCGCGCGCGCGAGATCGAGCACGTAATCGGAGAGGGCCTCCGACACGTGCAGCCGGCTCGCGAATGCGCGCGCCTCGTGCAGCAGGCCGCGGTCGATCGTCCCCAGGTCCGCGGGGATCGCATCGCGCGCCTCGAGCTCGGTGCCGTAGCGCTTGAGGATCTCGGCCTCCGCGGCGCGCTCCGGGTAGTTCATGTCGATGCGCAGCATGAAGCGGTCGAGCTGCGACTCGGGCAGCGGGTAGGTGCCCTCGAACTCGCGCGGGTTCTGGGTGGCGAGCACGAGGAAGTCCTCGGGCAGCGCGAAGGTGTCGCGCTCGGACGAGACGTGCCGCTCCTCCATCGCCTCGAGCAGCGCCGATTGAGTCTTCGGGCCGGTGCGGTTGATCTCGTCGACGAGCAGCACGTCCGCGAACAGCGGGCCGCGCCGGAAGACGAAGGAGTTCTTCGCGGCGTCGAACACGTGAGTGCCGACGATGTCGCTCGGCATCAGGTCCGCCGTGCCCTGCACGCGCTGGAACTCGCCGCCCAGCACGCGCGCCAGCGTCTTGGCGAGGAGCGTCTTGCCGAGCCCGGGCGGGCCCTGGACGAGCACGTGGCCGCGCGCGACGAGCGCGATGCACAGCGCGCGGATCACGTCCTCGGCGCCGACGACGACGCGGGCGAGTTCGCGCTGGATGGATTGTTCGAACGTTGCGACGGTGCTCATGTATTCAGCCGTTTTCCGAGGTTGTCGAGGAGGTTCTGCAGCGGCACGAGCGGCAGTTTGCGCTCTGCATGCGCATCCGCGTACCACGTCTTGATCTGGTCGAGTTCCTGCGGACGGACTGCCGCGTGCCGCTCGAGCCATTGCCACAGTTCGCCGCGCTCCTTGGCATTCCGATCGTCACGCGCGGCGCGGGCGACCCGCGCGAAGAATTGGTCGAACATGCGCAGGGCCGTGCGATGGGGCGCGATGGTGCGCGCGATCAGGCCGCCAGTGCTGCGCACCAGTTCGGCCTCCGAGGGGTCGTGCCGGACGATGGCGGGCGCGCGCAATCGCGTGGAACCCAGCACCCACACGAACCACAGGCCGAGCACGATCAGCGCGGTGCGGTAGAGCCGCGGATCCGAATACAGCCGCGCCGGATCGTAGTTTGCGGACAGCCCCTGGCGCAGGTCGTCGAACAACACGAGCCCATGAGGCGCGACGCTCGCCGCGACGATGTTCGACATGAGGCGCGCGTTGTCGGCATTCCCGAGCGCGCGGTTCGTGAACAGCGACCCGCCGGCGACGAGCAGGATGCGGCCCTCGCCGACGCGCTGCTCGAAGAAGGCGCCCTCGCCGGAGGCGGTCCGCGCGAGCGTCAGCACGAAATTGTCGTACGGAATGCGCAGCGACCAGTCCTCGGTCGTGTAGTCGGTTTCGAGGGTGAGCGATTGGACGCCGGCGAGCAACGGGTGCGGCCCCGTGACGGTCAGTCCTATCTTCTCCGGGACCTCGAGGTTGCGTTGCAGTTCTTCCACCGGGACGTCCGCCGCGAACTCGCCGTCCGCATCGCGCGCCGCGGAGCGCGCGTCCGCTTCGCGCACCTGCTGCGCGAGCGGCTTCGGATCGAGCCGGGCCTCCCGCGCTTCACGGGTCTCGAACTCGATCGCCGTGAGCGATTCGATCTCGACGACCGTACCCGGTGCGCGCCCGGCGGCCCAGCCCGGTTGATCGAGCAGCGCGGCGTTGATCAGCAGCGTATTGCCGCCGCGGATCCAGCGGTCGAGCGCGCTGAATTCCTCGTTGCGAAACACCTCGACGCCGGGCAGCGCGAGGATCAACAGGTTGCCCCGCTGCGGCGCCTGGATCCCGGACAACGCGGTGTAGCGGTCGCGAAACGAACGTGTCTCGATGCCCGACCGACTCAGCCAATCGAACAATCCCGCGTAACCGTTGCCGCGACGCTCCGCGGTGGTCGGGCGGGCGAGCGCGCGATCGGCATCCAGCGACGCGGGACGGAACCAGATGCCGTAGAAGGCCGCGAGCGCCCCGAGCGCCAGCAGGAACGTGATGGCGCGTTCGCGCATCAGCCCTTCCCCGCCGGCAGGCGCACGATCCGCGCGAGCAACGCCTGCGCGCGCGTCACCGCCGATTCGAGCCGTGGATCGTCCGGCGGGCGCGGCGCGAAGCGCACTTCGTCGGCGACGCCGGCGACTAGTTCGAGTTCGCAGCGCTCGTCCGGCGATTCGAGCTCCGCGCGGCGCGCGATGGCGCCAGCGGTCATGCCCGCGGCGGCCGGCAGCCGCTGCGCCCGCGTCAGGGCGTCACCTAACAACCGCAGCAACATGCCCGGCCGTTCGGCGAGCGGCGCGGCCATGACATCCGCCAGCTGGAGACGGCGGCGCCATTGCGCGGCCTCGCGCCGCCGGCCCGCGCCAGGTCGCGGCCCGCCGAACAAGCCCGCGGCACGCAGCTCCGTCCATACGACGTAGAACATGAGTGCCGCCACGAGCGCGTAGCCCGCGTACGTGATCGCCTGGGCGACACCTTCGCTGGTCTGCAGACGGCGGGAGAGATCGTCCACCCAGCCGGGACGGTCGTCCTTTCGCCCCTCGTACTTGTCCTTGAGCCACTTCTTGAAGCGTTCCCAGCGAGTGACACCTTCCTGGCCCTCGACTCCGAGCGCCGCGAGAGCCGACGCGACCCGCGCGGTGTCGGGCGGCGCGCGCTGCCCGGTCTCCTGCAGCGAACGGCGCACGAGGTCGCCGAGGGCGCGCAGACTGTCGGCGGAAATCTGTTCGCGTCGTTCGCGCATCGTGTGCGGCAGCATCTCGCGCCATGGGGCACGTTCGAGCGCGGGGAAGAGGTCCGGACAGCGCTGCGCAACCCGCTCCACACCGAGATCCGCGCGCGCATCGAGCTTCGCGCGACAGGCATCGATCGCGCGCAGCGCGGCGTCGTCGGCGGCCAGGGCCGCGCCGCTCGCCAGCAGCCCCAGGCACAACAGACGCTTCATGCGCGCCACCGGGCGTCGCGCAGTTTCAGATCCTCGTATGCGACGATGAGCATCGAGAGCGCGAACGGCACGCCGAAAGCGCCGACGACCAGCCCCATCAGCGAGCGCACGGTGGCTATCAGGACGAGATCGGCGGAGCGCAGTATCTGCGCGACGATGGCCGCGATGATGCCGGTGAGCACATAGAACACCGCGACGAGGCACAGGGTCGCGAGGATCGCGCCGATGACGCGCCAGGTCTGGCGCCGCGAGATGCGCAACGCGCGCGCGACCGCGTCGATCGGACCCAGCCGGTCGCACCAGAATGCCGGCAAGGCGGCGGTCAGCATCGCGATCGGCCACGACAGCGGAATGACCAGCAGCGAGAACACGCCGAGGATCAGGAAGCCCGGCGAGAGGGCGAACAGGAAATAGAGAGCCGCCGGGACACCCAACGCGGCGGTCGTGGCGACGATGGCCGCCGGCCAGCGCACGAGCGCGGTCGCGATCTCGTTGCGGAACCGGGGCCGTTCACCGCGGGATATGGCCTGCAGCCGCAGCGTGATGACACCGACGAGCAGTACGCCGAGCAGCAGCGCGCAGACCAGGATGAGATTCGAATCGGTGAGCCCGGGCAGCGACGCATGGGCCGAGCGCGGCGAATCGGCCAGCAATGTCGAGTACAGCGTGGGCATCTGCAACACGAGAACCGCGAGCCCGGAGTACGGCAGGCAGCGCAGCAGCCCCGCCCGGAACAACCTGAACGCCGCATCGAGCACCTCGCCCGTCATCAACGGTCGCGGCAGCGGCAGGAGGCCGGCCCGGCGATCGACCCCGGAATCCACGAGTTGCGCGCGGTCCATGCGTGGATGATACCGAGCCTGTCCTCTACTCGTATCATCGCGCCCATGATTGATGGCGAAACTCTCGTCCGGAGCGCGGCCGGTCTCGAGCGGCGTGACGCCGAGCTGCTGCTTGCCGCGGCAGCCGGCTGGACTCGCACGCAGTGGATTGCGCGGTCGCGCGACGCCGTGCCCGCCGACGTCGCGCGGCGCTTTACCGAGCTGGTCGCGCGGCGCGCCGCCGGCGAGCCGGTCGCCTATCTTCTGGGGACGCGCGAGTTCTGGTCGCTCGAGTTCGAAGTCACCCCCGCGGTGCTGGTGCCGCGGCCCGAGACCGAGCTGCTCGTGGAGCGCGCGCTCGCGCAGGTGACGTCCGCGAACGCGCGCGTCGCCGATCTCGGCACGGGGTCGGGCGCCATCGCCATCTCGATCGCGCACGAGCGGCCGTCGTGGTGCGTCGTCGCAACCGACGTGTCCGGCGCCGCGCTCGAGGTCGCGCGCCGCAACGGGATGCGGCTCGTCGGCGGTCGCGTCGACTGGCGCCCGACCGCGGGTGGCTGGTTCGCGCCGCTCGCGGGCGAGCGGTTCGATGCCATCGTCAGCAATCCTCCCTATATCTCCGCGGACGATGCCGCGCTCGGCGGCGACGGCCTGCGCCATGAGCCGCGCGGCGCGCTCACCCCGGGCGGCGACGGCTTCGACGCCCTGGCCACTCTTATTAATGTGGGGCCGGAGCACCTGGTATCCGGAGGCTGGCTGCTTCTGGAACACGGCCACGCCCAGGGTGAACGAACCCGCGCGGCGCTTGTCGCACGAGGCTTCACTCACGTAACCTCGCTCCGCGATCTCGCCGGCCACGAGCGCGTTTCCGAAGCCCGATGGCCCTCACCCTGACGAGGACAACTATTTCCCATGCTCGTTTTTGAAACCACGCTCGGCAACATCGAGATCGAACTGTTCGAGAAGGAGGCGCCGATTTCCGCCGAGAATTTCCTGGCGTACGTCGACGACGGCTTCTACGACGGCGTCATTTTCCATCGCGTCATGAACGGCTTCATGATCCAGGGCGGCGGCTTCGAGCCCGGCATGAAGCAGAAGAAAACCAAGTCGCCGATCAAGAACGAAGCGGCCAACGGTCTCAAGAACAAGCGCGGCACGCTCTCGATGGCGCGCACCGACGTCGTCGACAGCGCGACGGCGCAGTTCTTCATCAACCTCGTCGACAACGATTTCCTCGACCACGCGGGCAAGTCGAACTACGGCTACGCGGTGTTCGCCGAGGTGAAGTCGGGCATGGACGTCGTCGACAAGATCGCCAAAGTGAGCACGACCAATCGCGCCGGACACCAGAACGTGCCGGCCGCGGACGTGGTGATCACGAAGGCCTACCGGAAGAAGTGAAGAAATCGTTCGGACGGCGGCTCGCGCGAGGGACCCTCATCGCGTTGGCCGCCGTTTTCGTCGTCACGGCGCTGCCCGTGATCGCGATGCGCTGGATGGACCCCTGGTACAGCGCGTTCATGCTGGACGCCGCGCTCGAGGCGAGTCGCGAGGGCAAGGCGAAATATTCCACCGACTACCGCTGGCGCGATCTCGAGCAGATCTCGCCGCACGCGGCCGTCGCCGTGATCGCCGCCGAAGACCAGTTCTTCCCGTTCCACACCGGCTTCGACCTCAAGTCGATCCGCGAAGCGGTGCGCTCGAACGAGCAACAGGCGAAGAAAAAGCGGCCGCGGGTGCGCGGCGCGAGCACGATCTCGCAACAGGTGGCCAAGAACCTGTTCCTGTGGTCGGGGCGCAGCTACTTCCGCAAGGGTTGCGAGGCGTACTTCACGTTGCTCATCGAGCTCACGTGGCCGAAGGAACGCATCCTCGAGGTGTATCTCAACATCGCCCAGTTCGGTGACGGCGTGTACGGCGTGGAAGCGGCGGCGCAACGCTTCTACCGGATGCCGGCGGCGAAGCTCGGCCGGTACGAAGCCGCGACGATGGCCGCCGTGTTGCCGAACCCGATTTCGTTCAAGGTGAATGCGCCCTCCGCGTACGTGACGAAGCGGCGGGATTTCATCCTCGAGCAGATGCGGCGGCTCGGCGGCCCAAACTACCTCGACGAGCTGGCGAATCCGACGGCGCCGCCGAAGGCGCGGACCGTCAAGAGGTAGGGGAGAACATCAGTCCTGCGTCGCGTAGCGGAATCTTCCGCGCGGCAGCATCAGTACCGGCGGCTCCTCGCCCGCCGTGACGAGCACCTGGTCGACCGGCACCGCGTCGGCCCCTTCGTTGGCGAAGAACGCCTGGACCAGGCGTCGTTCTTCCGCCGGCAGTAGTTTGGCGGGTATTTTCCGCGGCCTGCGGTAGCCGTCCATCGCGAGCCAGTGCGGCCGCCCATGCACGAGCTGAACGGGCCGGTGATAGACGAACATGTCCACCGCGGCGATCCCGGAATACGGATGCCCGGCGCCCCGCTTCCGCAACACGAATGATGCAAACCGGGTCCGCTCGAGGATCGCATCCATCGCGGGGCCGACCGGATCTTCCCTCGCCTGGTCGATGCACAACGGATCGATGCCCGTCCTGGCGCGCAGCCGCTCGGCCATCATCGGCACGTTCTTCCCGCCCCAGTCGTAGGGCCCCTTCGTCAGGTGTCCATGGCCGACGTACACGAGCACGCGCGCGCGTGGATCCTTCGCGAGAATCCGGTCGATGATGTTCTGCGCCTGACCCTGCTCGCGCGCGGCGATGCGCTGCTCCGGATCCGTCACCTCCTCCGGAGCGCGGTGTTCGTAGTTCACGAGCGTGTACCCGGCGCGCACGGCGCGCCGGATGAAGTCGCCGAGCACGGGCTCGCGGCTGTAGTAGCCGTCGCGCTCATCCGTGGTCGGATAGCCACGCCTGGCGATGGCGGCGGCATCGTCGCCGAGCGTCTCCATCGCGAGGTACTCGAATCCCAGCTTGCGCAGCTCGAGCGCGACGCGGGTCGCGAACGCGCGGTCGCGCGGCACGTGGTGCGCCTCGTTGATCATCACGATCTGCCGGCCGCGCGCCTCCTCGACGATGGCCGTCAGCGCGTCGCGCACCTCGTGCGCCGCGAGGAATTCGGCGGTGTCGCCACGCGCGTCGGCGAGCGGCGTGCTGCTGCCGCGGCGCATCGCCGTGTGAAACGATTCGATGGCGCGCTCGGTGTCGCCGACCATCGACTGCTGCGTCGCGAGCATCTGCAGCGCGAAGCGGCGCGCGTCGACGTCACCCGAGCGCAGCGCCGTGGCGAGGTCGGCCTCCGTCTTGCGCAACGCGGCCATGTAGTCGAAAGGGGCGCCCGCGGGTGCGGGCACGGCGAACGAGAGAGCAAGGACGACGACTAACTTCCGCATGGGACGGATACTAGTCGCCGACCGGGGGGCTGTCCCCCTTCAATTGATGGCGGTGCTGCCGGGCGGCGGGCCGCCGCTGAAGAGCTGCTCGACGTCGATCGCGTCGAACCGGTATGGCTTCTGGCAGAACTCGCAGGTGACGGTGCAGGCTCCCTGCTCGGCGATGACGCTGCGGACCTCTTCGGCGCCCAGCGAGCGGAGCACGTTCGCCACGCGTTCACGCGAACAACGGCATTCGTGGGCCACATCGTGTCCGCCGAACACGCGGACCTCGTCGTCGCCGAACATGCTCACGAGGCGCTGTTCGACGTCGTCCTCGAGGAGCTCCGTGCGGGTCAGCGCGGCCATCGCGTGGTCCGCCTTCATCCACGCGGCCTCGAGCGCGGCCGGATCGACGGGCGCCTTGCCTCCCTCGCCCGGCAGGCGCTGCACCAGCATTCCCACGACGACACCGGGCGTCGACGCGAGCGCCACGCGCGTGGGCAGCTGCTCGGACTGCACGAAATACGCCTCGAGACTCTCGGCGAGCGAGTTGCCGGCGATGGGCACGACGCCCTGGTAGCTCGACGCACGGTCCGTGGCCTCCACCGTGACGACGATCTGCCCGTCACCCGTGAGCGTGCGGAACCCGGCTTCTCCGCCGATCGGATCGTGCCGCGCCATGGCGCGTACCTTGAAATCGTGCGTGCATTGCGCCACGAGCAGGTTCACGAGCCCCTTGCCCTGCAATTGCAGCGTGAGACTGCCGTCGAACTTCAACGTCGCGGCGAGCAGCACCACGGCGCCGACGGCCTCGCCCAGCAGCGCCTGCACGGCGGGTGGATAGTCCTGGTGCTCGCGCAGTTCGAGCCAGGCGCGGGAGATCCGCACGGCATGGCCGCGGATGGGGTGGCGCTCGAGAGTGAAACGACGGACGCGATCCGATTCTGACATCGCCGGAATGTATCAGCCGGCGAGCTTCTTCTTCAGAAGATCGTTGAGCTGCGCGGGGTTCGCCTTGCCGCCGGTCGCCTTCATGACTTGTCCGACAAAGAATCCGAACAGCTTGTCCTTGCCCGAACGATAGTCCGCGAGCTGGCCGGGGTTCCTGGCCATCACGTCGTCGATCGCCTTCTCGATGGCGCCCGTGTCGGTGATCTGCTTGAGCCCCTTCGATTCGATGATGGCGTCGGCGTCCTTTCCGTCCGCCCACATCGCCTCGAACACGTCCTTCGCGATCTTGCCGGAGATGGTGTTGTCGACGATGCGGTTCAGCAGACCGGCGAGACGCGGCGCATCGATGCGGCTCTCCGTGATCTCGAGGTTGTTCTCGTTGAGCGCGGCCGCGAGGGATCCCGCGACCCAGTTCGCCGCGAGCTTGGCCTGTTCCCTCGAGGGATCCTTGCCCGCCGACAGAAGTTTGGCGACGTCCTCGTAGTACGCGGCCAGCTCCTTCGACGACGTGAGGACGCCCGCGTCGTACTCGGAGAGTCCGAGCGTCGCCACGAAGCGCGCGGCCTTCTGGTCGGGCAGCTCGGGCAGCGTCTCCATGACGCTCGCGATGAACGCGGCGTCGAGCACGACCGGCAGCAGGTCCGGGTCCGGGAAGTAGCGATAGTCGTTCGCCTC
>CADEED010000111.1 GCA_902826225.1 uncultured Pseudomonadota bacterium
GAAGAATCTCCGCCCAAGAAATGAGCGCGACACCGGCACCGGAGATCCAGCCGGGCAAGGTCTACCGCCGCCTGCTGTCGTACGCGTGGCCGTTCCGCGGCACCTTCATGATCGGCGTGCTCGGCATGGTGCTGTTCGCCTGCACCGATGGCGCGCTGGTGCTGTTCGTCAAGCAATTCATCGACGGCACGTTCTACGAACGAAACGAACGGGTGCTGTGGCTCGTGCCGATCGGCGCACCGGTCCTGTTCCTGTTGCGTGGTCTCGGCGACTACATGTCCGTGTACTTCCCGGGCCGGGTGGGACGCCTGGTCATCAAGTCGATTCGCACCGAGCTGTTCCGCCACTACCTGCAGCTGCCGACGAAGTACTACGACCGCGGCGAAGGCGCACACCTGCTGTCGAAGCTCACGTTCAACCTCGAGCAGGTGTCCGAAGCCACGACCAAGTCCATTGTCTCGCTGATCCGCGACACGCTCACGATCTTCGTGCTGATCGGCATCATGATCTACCTCAACTGGAAGCTGTCGCTGTTCGTGCTCGTGCTCGCGCCGCCGCTTTCGTGGCTCATCCAGAAGGTGAGCCGCTCGTTCCGCCGCTACAGCGGGCGCATCCAGAATTCCGTCGGCGATCTCACGCGCTCGGTGAAGGAAGCGCTCGACGGTCACCGCGTCATCAAGGTGTTCAACGCCCAGGACGCCGAGGCGCGCGAGTTCGAGCAGGTGAACGAGAACAACCGCAAGAGCAACATGAAGCTCATCGCGGCGCGCGCGGTCAGCAACCCCACGGTCCAGTTCATCGCGTCGCTCGGCCTGGGCGGCATCCTGTGGGTCGCGCTGCACCAGATCCAGAATGGCGAGCTGACGGCCGGCGAGTTCATGGCGTTCATCGCCGCGACCCTGAGCACCACCGCGCCGCTCAAGCGGTTGATGGATTCCTTCGCGCCGCTGCAGCAGGGACTTGCGGCCGGCGCCAGCATCTTCGAGCTGCTCGACGAACCGCCCGAGGATCTGACCGCCGGCAAGCGCATCTCGCGGCTGAAGGGCGACCTCGAGTTCCGGGACGTGAGTTTCGAGTACTCGACCGAGAAAGGCGGCGTACTGCACTCGGTCTCGCTCCAGGTGCCGGCGGGAAAGATCATCGCGATTGTCGGGCGCTCCGGGAGCGGGAAGTCCACGCTCGTGGGGCTCGTGCCGCGTTTCTACGATTCGACTTCGGGGCAGGTGCTCGTCGATGGCATCGACGTGCGCGAATGCAACCTGCGCGACCTGCGCGCGAACGTCGCGCTCGTGAGCCAGGACGTGCTGCTGTTCAACGATTCGATCCGCAACAACATCGCGTTCGGCGTGGAGAACGCCGATCCGGCGGCCGTCGAGAAGGCGGCGCGCATCGCGTACGTCGACGAGTTCGCGAGCAAGCTGCCGCAGGGGCTCGATACGCCCGTGGGCGAGCGCGGCGCATCGGTGTCGGGCGGTCAGCGGCAGCGCATCGCGATCGCGCGCGCGCTGTTCAAGGACTCGCCGATCCTGATCCTCGACGAAGCGACGTCGGCACTCGACAACGAGTCCGAACGGCGTTTCCAGGAATCCCTCGAGGAGCTCATGCGCAATCGCACGACGCTGATCATCGCGCACCGGCTGACCACCATCGAGCACGCCGACGAGATCATCGTCATGGAGGACGGCCGCATCGTCGAGCGCGGCACGCACGCGGAACTCTCCGCGCGCGACGGCGCCTACGCCTCGCTCAAGCGCGCGGAATTCCGCGGATAGCCAGTGACCGCGCGTTCCCGCATCGAACGCATGTGGTACGGCACCGAGCGGCCCGTGTGGCTCGCGCCGTTCTCGTTCCTCTACGGCTCCGTGATGGCCGTGCGCGGCCTCATGTACCGGCTGAACCTGCGGCATCGCGTGCGCGTGGCGGCGCCGGTGATCGTGGTGGGCAACCTCACGGTCGGCGGGACGGGCAAGACCCCCCTGGTCGCGTGGCTGTCGACCAGACTCGCCGCCATCGGTCTGCGAGTGGCGATCGTCTCGCGCGGCTATGGCGGCCGCGCGCGCGGCGTCACGCGGGTCACGGTGCACAGCCGGCCCTCCGAAGTCGGCGACGAGCCGTTGCTGCTCGCGCGGCGTGCGCAGGCCACCGTGTTCATCGGCCGCGATCGCGTCGCGGCGGCGAAGGCCGCCGTTGCGGACAAGGCCGACATCGTGCTGTGCGACGACGGCCTGCAGCATCTCGCGCTCAAGCGCGATGGCGAGATCATCGTCATCGACGGCCAGCGCGGATTCGGCAACGGCGCGCGACTGCCGCGCGGTCCTTTGCGTGAATCGCGCGGGCGACTGCGGCGCGTGAACGCGGTGGTGGTGAACGGCGCGATCACGCGGGCCGGCTTCGAGCTGCCGAAGTTCGTGAAGAGCACGCACTTCACGATGCGCATGCGGCCGGGCGACGCGCGGCCGGTGGCGGGCGGCGGCGCACTGCGTTCGCTCGCGAGCTTCCGCGGCACGGCAGTGCATGCCGTCGCCGCGATCGGCAACCCCCAGCGGTTTTTCGACATGCTGCGCGAGGCGGGCCTCACCGTGCACGAGCACTCGCTGCCCGACCATCACCCGTACGCGGCGGGCGACCTCGCGTTCAGCGACGAACTCCCGGTGCTCATGACCGAGAAGGATGCCGTAAAATGCGCGGCCTTCGCCGATGCGCGTTGCTGGTACGTGCCGGTGACGGCGGAATTCAGCGAAGAAGAAGCGCGCGAGCTCATCGAGCTCGTGCTGGCGCGCATCGAGATGTTCCGGAAACGCACCCAGGGCGACTGACCATGGACGACCGATTGCTCGACATCCTCGCGTGCCCGGTCTGCAAGGGGCCGCTCAAGCTGCAGAAGGCGGCGAACGTGCTCGTGTGCCGCGCGGATCGGCTGGCGTTTCCGATCCGGGACGGGATGCCGATGATGCTCGAGGAAGATGCGCGGCCGCTGGCGTCGGACGACCCGCTGCTGGAGCGCTGAGCCCATGAAGTTCCGCGTCGTCATCCCCGCGCGATTCGATTCCTCGCGCCTGCCGGGCAAGGCGCTGCTGCCGTTGGCCGGCAAGCCGATGCTGCAATGGGTGCACGAGCGCTCGCGCGCATCCCAGGCGGCGGAGGTCGTCGTCGCCACCGACGACGAGCGCATCGCGGCCGCGTCTCGCGGATTCGCCGCGGACGTGGCGATGACCGCGCGCACGCATCTCTCCGGCACGGATCGCATCGCGGAGGTCGCGGCCACGCGCGGCTGGGCGGACGAGGACATCGTCGTGAACGTGCAGGGCGACGAACCGCTGATTCCGCCCGTGGTGATCGATCAGGTCGCGAAGCTGCTGGCCGCGCACGCCCGCGCCGACATCGCGACCCTGGCGGCGAAGCTCGAGAACGCGGCCGACCTGCAGGAGCCCAATGTCGTCAAGGTCGCCTGCGACGCCGCCGGCCGCGCGCTGTACTTCTCGCGCGCGCCGATTCCCTGGAACCGCGACGCGCCCACGACACTGGTCGGCGGCGCGCATCTGCGGCACGTGGGCATCTACGCGTACCGGGTGGCCTCGTTGCGCCGGCTCGCCGCGCTGCCGCCGTCGCGTCTCGAGCAGATCGAGAAGCTGGAGCAACTGCGCGCGCTGGAAGCCGGCATGGAGATCCGCGTCGCGATCGCCGTCGAGCGGCCGCTGGCGGACGTGAACACCACGGCCGATCTCGAGCGCGCCGAGCGCGCGCTGCGGGTGCGGCCATGAGTGCCGTGCGCGCGACACTCACGGACATCAACGTCTACCCGGTCAAGTCCTGTCGCGGCATCGGGCGGAGCGCCGCGCGCCTCACGCGTACCGGGCTCGCCGACGATCGGCACTGGATGCTCGTGCGGCCCACCGGCCGCTTCGTCACGCAACGCGAGCTGCCGCGCATGGCCTTGCTCGAGACGGCGGTGGACGCGGAGGGCCTCACGTTGAGCGCGCCGCAGCGTTCGCCGATTCGCCTCGCGCGCACAGCCGGCATCGGCGGGCTCGACATCGTCGTGTGGAAGTTTGCCGGCCGTGGCATCGACTGCGGCGATGCAGCCGCCGCTTGGGTTTCCGACTTTCTCGAGACGCCGTTGCGTCTCGTGCGCTTCGACGCCGACGTGCCGCGCACCTGCAGCCCCGAGTGGACGCGCGGAGCGCACGCCATCACCGAGTTCGCGGATGGGTTTCCGATCCTGGTGATCTCGCGCGCCTCGCTCGCGGATCTCAATTCGCGTCTGCCACGCCCGCTGCCGATGGAGCGGTTCCGCCCGAACCTCGTGGTGGATGGCATCGGCGCCTTCGACGAAGACCGCATCCACGAGCTGAGTGCCGACAGCGTGACGATCCGCATGGTGAAGCCGTGCACGCGCTGCTCGATTACGACGACGGACCAGCAACGCGGCACGCTCGACGGCATCGAACCGTTGGCGACGCTCAAGACGTATCGTTACAGTGCCGGGCTCAAGGGCGTGTGCTTCGGCATGAACGCGATTCCCATCGACGGCGTGGGCGCGACGCTGCACGTCGGACAGTCCCTGGACATCGCCTGGAAGTGATGGGGGCATGTCCCCATTATCGCTGGCGGCTGGTCGAGGCGATCGACGCCAACCCGCCGTGGCGGGACGGGTGGTAGATCTCTACGCGGTCGCGGCCCTGCGTCTTGGCGACGTACAGCGCGATGTCGGCACGGCGGGCCACCTGGTCGAATAGGACGTCGCCGGCTTCGTAGCCGGAGAGGCCGAGGCTGAGTGTCACAGTGACTTCCTGGTCGTCGATGCGCAGGCGTTGATCCTTCAGGTACGCGCGCAGGCGCTCCGACGACTGTTTCGCTTCCTCGAGAGAAGTGTCAGGGAACAGGACCAGGAATTCCTCGCCGCCGTAGCGGCCGAACACTTCGCGCGTGTGCAGCGTGGTGCGCATGGCGGCCGCGAAGCGTTGCAGGAGTTGATCGCCGACGGCGTGGCCGAAGCGGTCGTTGATCGACTTGAAGTGGTCGAGGTCGATGAGACCGATGACGAGCGTGCCCTTCGACTCGCGCGCGCGCGTGAGGTACTCGACGGCCTTGCGCACGATTGCGCGGCGGTTGAGGAGCCCCGTCAGTTCGTCGCGCTCGGCGAGCCGGATGAGTTCCGCGCGATGCCGGCGGTGCGACAGCAGGGCGTATCCGAGGAAGAACGCGGTCACGAGGCCGGTGAGGCCGGCGATCGACACGAGCTGCGTGGTGCGCATCTGGCTCGTGAGCTTCTCCTCGGCGAGCTTCTTGTCCTGCTCGAGGAGCGCGATCTTCTGCTTCTCCTGTTCGTTCTCGAACTGCACGCGCAATTGCGCGACTTCGCGGATGCGATCGAGCGTGCCCTGTTCACGCATGCGCCGCAGGTACTCGCCCTGGTCGGTGAACGCAGCGGAGTAATTCCCGACGGCGGCGTAGGCGCGCGAGCGCAGCTCGTAGAGTTCGGCGATATCGTCGGCCGGTTGCGCGCCACCGGGGGCGATCGCGCGGTCGAACTGCGAGATGGCTTCCTTCGACTTGCCGAGCGCGAGATACAGCCGGCCGCGCAGCGCCGCGAGCGTGCGGTAGTCGTTGTCATCCATTCCGGTCGTGCGCGACAGCGTTTCCTCGGCGCGGTCGCACCAGCGGGCCGCCTCGGGCAGCGCATTGCGCTCGATCTCGACGCCGCACATGCGCATCTGCGAGAGGCCGGTGCCGACGCGATCCTTGATGTCGTCGTGGATGCGCAGCGCTTCCTCGGCGGCCAGCAAGGCTTCGTCGAGACGTCCGGCGGCCTTCAGGATGTTGGCGCGCCGGTCGAGCGCGGTGGCCAGGCGGATCTTCGCGTTCTGTTCTCGAAAGAAAGCGATGGTCTCGTCGACGAGATCGAGCGCCTGCTTGTAGTCACGCACGGAGAACTGCGCCATCGAGAGGCGGCCCGCGGCCACCATGGCTTCTTCGCGCGACGCGTGCCGGCGCAGCAGACTGTACGAACGCAGCAGATCGTCGAGCGCCTGGTCCGGGTTGCCATCGCGAAAATTGAGCCAGCCGCGATCGCGCAGCACGCATCCGTAGGCGAGAGGCCGCTCGCGGATCGCTTCGGCAATGCGCGTGAGCTCGACCGTTGCGGCGTCGATGCCGCCGACGTTCGTGCTGACCACGGCCCGCACGGTCCGCATGCGCACCGCGAGATCCGACATCTCTCCACCGGGCAGCAGTGCGAGCCCGGCATCCGCTTCCGTGATGGCCTGACGGCTGAAGCCCATCTGTCGCGCGGCTTCCGCGGATATGGCGTGCAGGGCGGCGCGGTGGGCGATGGGCATGTCGGCGGACGAAGCGAGCATCGTGGCCAGGCGTGGCAGCGCCGCCGCCGGGTCACGAAACGCGAGCTCTTCCATCGGGGCGAGGTCCCCGGTCTGGGTGCCGACGCAGGCCGCGTATGCAGCGGGCACGAAGAGCGAGGCCAGCGCCAGAAGGCAGCCGACGCGCAGCCGGACCATCCTGGTATTCGGGCGAATCACGTACGTAGTTTAAGCGCGGACCCCGCGGGGTGGTCAGCGCTGTTTACTGAACTGCGGCGTCGAGCGGAACGGTGAAGAATCCGAAGGCGGAACCCGCGGGGGAATCCATCGTCACGAGCACCCGCAGGCTCGCCGGTGCTCCTGCACCGCGGATGATCGAATACTGCTGTCGGTAGGCATTCCCGCTGCCGGCTTTCTGCACCGACACCGGACCGGCCGCGTATTGCAGACCCGGCGTGTCCTTGAGGCTGATGTCCAGCTTCTGACCCGGCACGCGGGAGACGGCCGCGAGGTGCAGCGTGTCGCCGTCGAACTGGTAGCGCAGCTGCGCCGCCACGGACAGCTTCTGCGTGTCCGACTGCGCGAGGCGCATCGTCGCGAGGTTCGGATCGTCGGCCGCCGTGGGCTTCGGCGCCGGCGATGGCTCCGTCGGGGGAGGCGCCTCGGGCGGCGGCTGCGCCGGGTCGGGCACCGGTGCCGGCGGCGCTTCCGGCGCGGGCGTGACGGCCGGCGTGGGCGCGGCCTCCGGGGCGGGCGCCCGGTCGCAGGCGGCGAGCATGCCGCTGCCTAACAAGAAGACGGCGAGTCGCGGGGTGGTGATAGGCATCGTCATGCGCCTCAGTTGATGGTCACGGTGAGGTCGTAGTCGCCGGCGGTGCCCTGGATGGTCGTGCAGCCGTTCGCGCAGTCGTAGGCATCGATGATGTACGTGGCGCCGGCAACCAGCGCGAACACGGCAGTTTCCGGTTGCGGCGGACCGCTTTCACCGTCGTCGGCCGTGCCGTTCGTGACCAAGGCCCCGTCCCGGAAAACGCGGAAGTCGGGATCGGCGAGCGGATCCGGGTTCGATGACGTCACGCTGATCGTGTAGTTGCGCGATGTCGGCGCCGTGAAGCGCAGGAACGAGTGGTTGCCGGCCTTGTTGTAGTTGCCGAAGTCGTCGATGTTGCGCACGACGCGGGGCGTGCCGACGACGATCGTCGGGAACAGCGGGAGCAGCTGCGCGCTCGGCGCCTGGGTCTCCGTCGTCGCGAAGGCGTCGATGTTGGTCGCCACGATGTTCTGCGCGTTCACGACGGTATTAATGTTCGCGGCCTGGCCGGGGTTCGCATCCTTGAGCGCGGCGACGAACGAGAAGATGCTCGTCACCGACGGCGTGGTCCGTTGCGGGTCGTCCAGCAGGTTCCAGATGGGCGTGAAGCCCAGCGCGACGTTGTCGTTCGCCTCGCCATCGTTGTCGTAGAAGTCGTAGAGGAGCGCCCAGACGGACGATTCGCTGCACCAGCAGCCGATGTCGTCGCCCTGGGCGGCCGGCGTCGCGGGATTGCGCTGGATGTTGAAGCCGCCCGAGCGTTGCACGCCCGCATCGACGAAGCTGTCACGCGCATTGGTGTCGTTCAGCGCGATCGCCGCGAACGCGTAACCCCAGCCTTCGCCGAATGCGACGCGCGGATCGAGCCGGTCGCCGAGGCCGTGCGAGCCGCCGATGTTGTCGGCGCGCGAGAAGTTGTCTTCGAGGTAGTGACCGAACTCGTGCGCGATCACGTGCTGGTCGAACTCGTCCGTGTCTTCCGAGAGGTCCGCGAGCAGCGCGATGTGCTGCGGGTTGCCGCTCGAGAAGAACGTTCCGTCGGTCTGCGAGCCCCAATCGACGATCAGCGGCGGGAAGTTGATGGTCGGCTCGGCCGTGATCACCATCTGCATCGCCTGGTAGATGCTGTCGAGAACGGCGAACGGTCCGGAGGACCGCGCGCCGGTCGCGGTGCCGGCCGCACTGATGCCCGATGGAATCGCGACGTTGCGCGCGCCGGCGGTGCTCGAATTGAACGTCGCGTTGTCGGAGTAGCCGTAGGGGCTGTTCCCCGCGGGGCCATCCTGCACGCGCACGTTCCAGCGCGGCAGCGCCTGCGAGTTGTCGCGCACCATGACGGCCTGCACCTGCACGGAGATGTTCGTGTTCGCGGGGACGGAGAGGGTATAGCTGCCGTCGGCGCCGGAGCTCGTGCGCGCCAGCTCGGTCGTCGTGCCCGCCGCGAGCGCGCGTACGAGCACGGCGCGTGCGGGCTGTTGGGTCGCCCCCGCATAGTTGAGGCCGAAGGGAGCCGCGCCGCTGAACGGCACGCGCGCGAACGTCACTGTGCCGGACACATTGACGTTTCCGGCGACGACGGGGTTGACGGTGATGGTGACCGTCGACGCGGCACTCGTGGCGCCGCCGTTGTCGGTGACGATGAGCGAGAAGGTGAAAGTGGTCGCCGCGACCACGGCGGGTGCCGGGAACGTCGGCTGTGCGACGGCGGCGTTCGACAGCGTCACCGCCGTGCCCGAGGTCTGCGTCCACGCATAGGAAGCGATCGTCCCGTTGGCGTCGCTGCTCAGCGAGCCATTGAGCGTCACCACGGTGCCGGCGGTGACCGTCTGGTTCGCCCCCGCGTTGGCCGTGGGAGGCGTATTGCCGCCGCCCAGGGGAGGTGGATTGGAGCCGCCGCCACCGCCGCCGCCGCAGGCGGTCAGGACGAGGGCGAGCACGGCGCAGGCGATGCCGTGGGTGCTGTAGCGCATACCGTCTTATACCGGAGGTGCGCAGCGGCACGGGAGTCGTCGGCAGGGTCAAACCCGGTCGGGGTGGCCGGGTTCCGCCGGAACCGTGAGCGCGGTCACGTCGTTTGGTCCAGCGGGTGACGCCGGATCGCGACGCGGGAAATCTCGCCTGTGGACATTGCCGTTCGGGACGGTGGCGATGGCGGCCTGAGTGTTTCTGCTGTGATTGCGGCCGTGGTCGCCGCGAGAGCTGACGGCAGGACGCGCCGCCGTCGTCCGGGTACTCTGCGGCCGGTGAAAATCCTGTTCGTCTGTTTGGGCAACATCTGCCGATCCCCGACTGCCGAGGGCGTGCTGCGAACCATCGCGGCGCGCGACTATCCGCAGCTCGGCGTCGAAGTCGACTCCGCGGGCACGGCGGACTATCACGTGGGTGAGCCGCCCGACCGCCGCACCGTCTCGGCCGCACGGCGTCGAGGCTACGATCTCGCGGGATTGCGCGCGCGGCAGGTGGTGGCGGCGGATTTCTCGCGTTTCGACCACATGTTCGCGATGGACCGCGCGAACCTGGACGAGCTCGAGAGGCGGCGTGGCGGGGCGGATGCGCACAAGGCGAATCTCGGGCTTTTCCTCGAGTTCGCGGCGGTCAGCGGGGCCGCCGAAGTGCCCGACCCGTATCACGGGGGCGTCGAGGATTTCGAGCACGTGCTCGACCTGTGCGAAGCCGGTGCGCACGGTCTGCTGCGCCGGCTCGGGAAGTAAGAAAGCCCCCGGGGATCCCCGGGGGCTTTGTCGTCGACGCTAACTACTCGTCGCGGCGGGTGCCCGGGCTGTCGGGACTGGACGACCACACGACGAACGGCTTGGAGGGCGGCGGCGGTGGCAGGTCGAGCGGTGCCTGCGAACCGGCATTCTGCGATTCACGCGGTTCACGTGACTCGCGAGGCTCACGGGGCTCACGGGGCTCACGGGGCTCGCGAGGCTCGCGAGGCTCACCGCGCTCGGCGGGCGCCGAGTCGCCGGCAGAATTCTGCTGCGCATGGAACTCGCGTTCCTCGGGCGACGCCTCGCGGGCGAAGTCATTCTCCGTCGGCTCGCCGGCGAACCCACCGCCCTGCTGGCCACCTTCGCGGTTGCGGCCACCACGACGTCCACGGCGGCGTCCACGACGGCCACGGCCCTCACGTTCGCCACGCGCGGCATCCTGCGGAGCGTTGTCGCCCTCGGTGGCCGGCGGCGGCACGTCGCTCGTGGGCACGACGCCCATGGCGCCAGCGGCGTTGGTGGCGGCCGCAGGGCCGTTCGTCGCGGCAGCCGCCTGGGCGGCCTGCTCGCGCTCACGCTGGCGTTCGCGATTGCGCTCGCGATCCCGCTCACGCTGCTGTTCTCGCTGGGCATTGGCGTTGGCATCGCGCTCGCGGCCGCCTTCGCCCTGGTTCTGGCCCTGAGCCTGTCGCGGGCGGTCGCGCTCTCCACGCTCGCGGTTGCGATCGCGCTCGCCGCCGGAATCACGGCCTGCTTCCTTCTCGCGATGGCGGCCTTCGGCGTCCCGGTCGCGATGCCGGCCGCGGTCACGGCCTTGCGCGTTGCGGTCCCGATCGCGGTTGCGATCGCGTCCGTGACCGCCTCGTTCGCGCTCGCGCTCGCGGTCGCGACGGTGCTCGCGCGGTTCGCGGCGTGCCTCGGGCTTCGCCGTCTCCGCGACGGCGCCTGCCGGTGCCTTGCCGGTAAATAGATAGGCGAGGCGCTGCCAGAACCCGAGATTCGCGGGCAGGGCCGCCGCCACCGGAGCGGCGGCAGGGGTGGCGGGCACGGGCACGTGCACGATGACCGGCGCGGCCGTCGCCGGTGCGGTCGGAACCACGGCGGCGGGTTCGAGCTGCGGCTTCTCCTGCTTGGTGCCGGTCGGATCCGGGACGGTGGGCGCCACCGGCATCTTGTATGAGAGCACCTTGTTTTCCGGCAGGTCGATCTCGTCCGAGCGGACGCGCTTGATCGAATACTCCGGCGTCTGGATGTGCGGATTCGGCACGATGAGCAACTCGACGCCCCCCTTGTCTTCGAGGGTGCGCAGCCATTCGCGCTTCTCGTTGATGAGGTAGGTGGCGACTTCCACGGGCACCTGCGCGACGACTTGCGCCGTCTTGTCCTTGCGGGCTTCCTCACCGATCAGGCGCAGGATGGCGAGCGCCATGGACTCGACACCGCGGATGCTGCCGATGCCGGTGCACCGCGGGCACATGAGGTGGCTGGATTCGGCGATCGAGGGCCGCAAACGCTGCCGCGACATCTCGAGCAGGCCGAAGCGCGAGAGCCGGCCGATCTGGATACGCGCGCGATCCATCTTCACGGCATCGCGCAGCCGGTCTTCCACCTCGCGCTGGTTCTTCGACTCTTCCATGTCGATGAAGTCGATGACGATGAGGCCGCCGATATTGCGGATGCGCAGCTGGCACGCCACT
>CADEED010000112.1:0-2775 GCA_902826225.1 uncultured Pseudomonadota bacterium
GAAGACGAAACGGTCGGCGACCGCGCTCGGAGTCGATCCCACGCGGGCGTACCCGTCGGTCGACGCCATGATCGCCGGGGAGAAGGCGCGGCCGGACGGCATCGAGGTCGTGTCCATCGTCACGCCGAACCACGTGCACTACGCGCAGTCCGCGGCCTGCCTCGAGGCGGGACTCGACGTGATCTGCGACAAGCCCCTCACGACGAACCTGCCGGACGCCGAGAAGCTCGTGAAACTGGCGGCCGACAGGAAGCGCCTCTTGGGCGTGACATTCAACTACACCGGCTACCCGATGATCCGCCATGCCAAGCAGCTCGTCGCGGACGGGGTGATCGGCAGGCTGCGGGTCGTCCAGGCCGAGTATCCCCAGGGCTGGCTGGCGTCCGCGATCGAGAAGACGGGGCAGAAGCAGGCGAGCTGGCGCACCGACCCCAAGCAGGCGGGCGCGGGCGCGCTCGGGGACATCGGCTCGCATTCCTTCCAGCTGGCCGAGTTCGTCACGGGCGACAAGGTCAGCGAGGTCGCGGCGGACGTGTCGGCCCTCGTGCCGGGCCGGCCGATCGACGACAACGTCAACGTGCTGCTGCGTTTCGCGAGCGGGGCCCGCGGCAGTTTGTGGGCGAGTCAGGTGGCCATCGGTCATCTCAATTCGCACCGGTTGCGCGTGTACGGCGAGAACGGCTCGATCCTCTGGTTCCAGGAGCGCCCGGAGGAGCTGACGGTCGTCGAGGCGGGCCAGTCGCCGCGCGCCGTGCGACGCGGCGATCCCGGCACGCCGACGAGTTCTGTGGGGCTGCCGGGCGGGCACCCGGAGGGATTCATCGAGGCCTTCTCGCAGCTCTACACGGATTTCGCGGAGCGGGTCACCGCCCGGCTGGAATCGCGGTCGCCGAAGGCGGCGTCGCTGTTCGCGCCGGACGTCGTGACAGGCACGCGCGTGATGGCGTTCATCGAGGCGGTGCTGAAGTCGGGCAATGCCAACAGCGCGTGGACGAAGATCTAGACTAACTACAATTCTTGAGGGGGAAGGGAGATGAGTACAGAAGCCGCTATGACGGGCACCGTGGGTGCGTCAGCCGAGGCCAGGAAGACTTTCGCGGTGTGTTTTGCCGCATTGGTGGCCACATCCTTTTGCTTCATCCTCCGCGCGTTTTCGATCGACGCGTGGGGGGTGGAGTTTGGTCTGACGGAGACGCAGAAGGGCGAGCTCTTCGGCGTCGGCCTGTGGCCGTTCGCGATCAGCATCGTGCTGCTTTCGCTGATCATCGACAAGATCGGCTTCAAGATGACGCTGTGGTTCGCCGCCGCGTCGCACATCATCGGCTTCATCCTGCTCGTGCAGGCCGACGGGTACTGGGGCCTGTACTGGGGCAGCTTCGTGCTGTCGCTCGGCAACGGCGCCGTCGAAGCCGGCATCAACCCGCTGATCGCGCGCGAATTCCGGCACGACAAGACGACGTGGCTCAATCGGCTGCATGCGGGCTGGCCGGCGGGCTTCGTCATTGGCGGCATCCTCGCGCTCGCCCTGCCCGGCGACATGAGCTGGCGCATGAAGATGGCGCTGATGCTCATTCCCGTCGTCACGTACATCGTGATGCTGCTGCCGCGCGCGTTCCCCGAGAGCGAGCGCGTCGCCGCCGGCGTGACGTATCGCGAAATGCTGGCCGAGGCCGGCTTCGTGAGCGCGTTCATCGTCGCCGTGCTGATGGTGCTCGAACTCGGGCGCGTGTTCGGCTGGTCTTCCACGGTCGAGTGGGTGCTCATCGCCGCCATCACCATCGGCTACGGCCTGTGGGCGCGTTCGCCCGGCAAGCCGCTGTTCATCGTGATGGCGCTCGTCATGATTCCGCTCGCGGTCACCGAGCTCGGCACCGACGGCTGGATCACCGCGATGATGACGCCGGCCATGGCCGAGATCGGCCTGTCCGGCGGCTGGGTGCTGATCTACGCGATGGCGCTCGTGCTCGTGCTGCGCCTCTTCGCCGGTCCGCTGGTGCACAAGTTCTCGCCCATCGGCCTGCTCGCGGTGTCCGCGGCGATCGCCGCCGTCGGTCTCGTGATGCTGTCGAAGACCGCGGGCGTGATGCTGCTGGTCGCGGCGACGGTGTACGGCGTGGGCAAGGCGTTCTTCTGGCCCACGTCGCTCGGTGTCGTGGCCGAACAGTCGCCGAAGGGCGGCGCGATCACGCTGAACGTGGTGGCGGGCATCGGCATGCTGGCCGCGGGCATCGTGGGCTCGCCGGTGATCGGCGGAGTGCAGGACGCCGCGATGGTGAAGCACATCGCCGAGTACGACGCGACGAACGGCACGCAGCTCTCGGCGGCCGTGACCGCGGAGAAGGACGGCATGTTCGGCAAGTACACCGCCGTGAATCCGGAGATGCGCGCCATGATCTCGGGTGACCAGAAGGCCGTGGTCGACAGGATCGACGCCGAGTCGAAGCTCGAGGCACTGCGCACGATCGCGATCCTGCCCGTGCTCATGCTGCTCGTGTATCTCGGACTCGCGCTGTACTTCCGCAGCCGCGGCGGCTACAAGCCCGTGGTTCTCGAGCTGAAGAAGTAGCGGACGGGCGGGGACAGACTCCAGTCTGTCCTCACTCGACGCCAGTGCGTTGGAACGGGGGCGGACGCAAGTCCGCCCTTTATCTTTCGCGGAGGCACCATGGCTGACGTGAAACTCACCTCGATCTCGCCGACCTTCCAGGGCGCGGACATGGCGCGCTCCATCGACTACTACCAGCGTGTGCTCGGATTCGAGTGCGCCTCGCAGGC
>CADEED010000112.1:2785-11262 GCA_902826225.1 uncultured Pseudomonadota bacterium
TTCTTCGCGTCGGCTGCCGCCGCCGGCGCCCGCATTCCCGTACCGCTCGAGAACCGGTGGTACGGGATGCGCGACGGGCGGATCGCCGATCCGGACGGTAACGAGCTCAGCGTCGGCGAGGAAGTCCCGCCGCCCGCGACTTAGAACGTCAGCTTGACGCCGGCGCGCGGCGAGATGCCGCGTGATTCGAATCCGACGAACTGTTCGTACCGCTCATCCGTCGCGTTGTCGACGGCGAGGTACGTCTCGAACATCGGCGAGAGCTGCCACACCGCCGACAGGTCCACCCGCGTGTAGGCATCGAGCCGCACGTCACCCGTCGCGATCGACGAATCGGGCGAAGTCCCGACGTGTGTCGCGGCCGCCGAGAATCGCAGCGCCGGCACCGGCGTCCAGTGAACGGCCAGGCCGCCGCGCCACTCCGGACGATTTCGCAGTGGGTCGCCGGTCGAAGCGATCTCGCTCGTCGCGTGCGTGACGCTCGCGTCGACCAACCATGCGTCGGCCGCGCGCAACGTGGCGGCGAGCTCGACGCCGCGCGTGTCGACGCGGTTGCGGTTGACGAGCATCGGCGGCGGACCCGGATCAAAATCGATCGCGTTGCGGAACTCGCCGTCGAAATACGTCGCGCTCCAGCGCAGCGCGCCGGCGCGCAGCGTCTGCGAAAGCTCGAGCTCGTACGACTCGCCGCGTTCCGGCGCGAGGTCCGGATTGCCGACGAGCGGATGGCCGAGCGCATAGAGGCTCGGTAGCTTGAAAGCCTTTCCCCACGCGCTCGCGACCGTGAACCCCGTGTTCGGCAGCGTGTACGCCACGCGAATGCGCGGGCTCGTCACGGAGTTCTGCTCGTCGGGCTTGTCGACGCGAACACCGGCGGAGGTCGAGAGACCGAAGCGGGACTGGTAACGAACCTCGGCGAAGGGCGCCCACGTAGTGCGCGTGAGCTCGAACGACGTCGGCACCGGGAAGCCGAAGTCGAGTTCTCCGTCGCTCACGCCTTCCTCGCGCAGCCAGTCGATGCCGTACGCCACCGACCAGGCGTCCGAGAACTTCTGCGTTCCGGTCAGCGTCGCGGAGTAGCGCTCGAGATCCGAGGTGACGACGCCCGGCGGTACACCGAACGGATCGCGGATGCCGGGTGCGATCCCGGGTGAGTCGATGTGATCGCTGCGATCGAAGTAGCCGATCGTGAGGCCGAAGGTCGCGACGCCCACCGTGGTGTTGAGTCCGGCGCCGAACACCGCCTCGTCCGCGTCGCGGCGCTCTGGCTCGCGTAGGGCGGCGAACCCGTAGCCGCCGCTGTCATCCGGGAATCCGGCACGCTCGGTCTGCGAGAAACGGCCGGTGACGAACAGCGAAGTGTGCGCGCCGAGTTGCCGGTCGAGGCTCGCGGAAAAGCGTTGCGAATTGAAATCGTTGCCGCGTACCTGCTGCCCTTCGTTCGAGTCGCTCGCGCCCAGGCGCCAGCTTCCCTCGGCCAACGGGCCGGCGACGTCGAGCGCGAGCTCGCGCGTGTCGTAAGCGCCCGCGGAGGCGTCGAGCGTCGCCGACACGTCGTCGCGCGGCGCGCGACGCGTCACGATGTTGATCACCCCGGACAACGCGTCGCCGCCGTAAACGGCCGAGTACGGACCGCGGGCGATCTCCACGCGTTCGATGTCCGCGACGTCCAGCGCCGAGAAGTCGAAAGAGCCGCCGCGCGCGTTCGTCGGGTCGTTGACGCGCACGCCATCGATGAGCACGAGCGTGTAGTTAGGATCCGCGCCGCGCAGGTAGAGAGAACCCGTGCCGCCGCGGCCGCCGACCTGGTCCACGTGCACGCCGGCGACGCGGCTCAGCAGGTCCGAGACCTTCGCAGGCTTCTCGACGTCGAAGTCCTCGCGCTTGAGCACGGTGACGTTGCGCGGCAGATTCCTGGGGTCGGTCGCGACGCGCGATCCCGTCACGACGACGACCGGCTCGGGCGGGTGGATCAACGGCTGAGCGTCGATCTCGGTATCGGCCATCATGAACCACAGCAAGCTCTTTTCCCCCGCTAAAATTGGGTTAGTGTAGCCGCACAGAAGGGGGTCCCAATGTCGGAGTTTCGCCGCTGCACGCTGGGCGTGTTGACCGCGCTTGCGCTTACAAGTTTCCAGCCCGGCCACGCACAGTTCCGGGACAACCGGAACTGGACGGCGACGGACGGTGTCTGGTCCACCACCGTGGCGCCATCGTCCCCCGAGGAATACCTGATGACGCGGGGTGCGCTCGCCGACAGCGTGACCACGTTCGAGTACCGCGCCCCGGCCGGAGCGGGCGCGAAAATCTACCTCCAGGGCCGCTATTCCGTCGACCTGCCGGGGGCGGGCGCCGGCCAGGGAGACTGGACCCCGGTCACCATCCGTTTCCGCGCGCCGCGATTCGATGCCGGCTTCTCGAAGCAGGACAACGCGCTGGTCATCGAATCGCGCGTCGGCAAGGATGCGCGCCGCAACGTCATCCACCCCACTCCCGATCCCGGTGCGCGCTGGGATGGAGAGGACTTCCGCGGTCCCGCGATCATCGTCGTCGCGAAGCCGCCCTTCGCCGTGCGCGGCATGAGCTACGCCGCCGGCGACTTCGCGCCGCTCACGGTGCCCAAGGACTCGGGCGCAGAGACGAACGAGAAGGAACTCGTCGATTCCGTCGCGAAGGGCAAGGAGACCTTCGAGCAGCTCGGTTGCGTGCAATGCCATCTCGTCGCGCCGAGCGACACCGCGGTGAGCTCGGGGCCAAACCTCTTCGGCCTGTTCCAGCAGGAGCCCCGCGCGCGCGAAGTCGTCGAAGGCGAGGGCCATCGCTTCAGCATCAAGGCGTCGCGCGCGTACCTGCTGCGCAGCGTGCGCGCTCCCGCGGAGCAGCTCGCGGTCGCCGAGGGCGGACCCACGAAGGGCCAGGCCTATCTACCCGTGATGCCCGCGTTCCCGCGCGACGTGCTGAGCGACGCGCAGATCGAGGCCATCGCCGACTACCTCGTCACGCTCAATCTGCCCGCCCAGCGCGGCGCCGTCGAGAAGCTCGTCGGCAAGACGCCGGCCGCCCCGTACGACCCGATGGCTGACGGCCTGCAGTGGCTCGTGGGCGACGAGGTGCGCCTGCAGCGCGGCCCGCTCGCCGGCGTGTCCGCGCGCAGCATCCACGTCGGCAATCCGAACGGCGTGAACTACAGTTTCGATCCGCGCGTGCTCGCGGTCGCGAAGATCTGGCAGGGCGGCTTCCTCGACATGGAAGGCGAGCTCACGAACCGCGGTGGACGTGGCATCGCGCTTGGCTACGAGAGCCGGGAAATCCCCTTCGGTGAGCGCGAGTACCTGCTCGCGCCCCTGCTGCCCGGTGGCCAGGCGGTGGATTTCAGCTTCAAGGAAGCGAAGTTCGGCGACTACGAGCGCATGAAGGCCGCGCTCAACAGCCCGCAGGACCAGCTCGCGCAGATCGCCGCGGTCGACGCGAAATTCCTCGGGTACTCGCGCGATTCGAAGAACAAGACGGCGACGCCCGTCTTCAAGTACCGCGTCGGCAGGAATGTCATCGAAACGTCGACGAGCGTCGCCGATGACGGCGCGTTGATCCTCTCGGTGAGCGGCAGGTTCGCGACGGAACAGGTGTTCGCGCTGAATCCGCGGCTGCTCGCGGGGGCGAAGGCGAGCAGCGGCGCCGTCGAAGGGGAGCACTGGACGCTGCCGGCCGGCAACGTGAAAGCCACGCTCACCGCGAGACTGCCGCTCGCGGCGAACGCCTGGCGCCCCACGCCTTCCACGTATTCGTATCAGCGTGCGCGGCTGGAGCGAGTGCCCGCCCTGGCCAAACTACCGGCCGGCTACAGCATCGAGAACTACTATCCGCCCAAGGACAATTTCGGCCGGCCGCAGCTGTTCGAGGCGCTCGGCCTCGCGCTCGCGAAGGACGGCACCGTCGTCGTCGCCACGCGCAACGCCGGCATCTGGCGCCTCGTCGGCAACGAGTGGCGCCTGTTCGCGGAAGGCCTGTTCGACTCACTCGGCGTCGTCGTCGAGGATGGCAAGGGCCTCGCCGTGGTGGCCGGCCAGAAGGCGGAACTCACGCGGATCTCGGACACCAATGGCGACGGCGTCGCCGACAAGTACGAGACGCTGTTCGATGCGCATTCGTACCACGGCAACTACCACACGTACCTGCACGGGCCCGTGCGCGCGAAGGACGGGGCTTACTACTTCGCCATCAACCTGGCTCACGGCGGTGACATCTACATGGGCGGCGGCACCGTCATGGGCACCTATGGCGGCTTCGACGGCTGGGCCATCCGCGTCGAGCCGGACGGCAACTACCAGCTCTTCGCGAACGGCCTGCGCAGCCCGGCGAGCGTCGGTGCGGCGCCGGATGGCCGCGTCTGGTACGCGGACAACCAGGGCGATTTCGTCGGCACGTCCAAGCTCTACTGGCTGCAGAAGGACCGGTTCTACGGTCACCCCGCCGGTCTCGTCGACCTGCCGGGCATGACGCCGAAGTCGCCCGAGATCCAGTGGGAGAGGGTAGCCGGACGGAAAGAGAAGCCCGTCGTGCTCTTCCCGCACAACCGCGTCGCGAACTCGCCGGGTAATCCCGCGTGGGTCACCGCGAAGACGTTCGGGCCCTGGCAGAACCAGATCCTGATCGGCGACCAGACGCAGTCGAACCTGCTGCGCGTTTCGCTGCAGAAGGTCGGCGACGTGGAGCAGGGCAGCGTGATGCCGTTCTTCGAGGGACTCGAGTCCGGCGTGATGCGGCCGCTGTTCCTGCCAGACGGCAGCTTGTTGTTAGGCCAGACGGGCCGCGGCTGGCAGGCGAAGGGCGGCAAGGTCGCGAGCCTGCAACACGTGCGCTGGGACCGGAAAACCGTCGCGCCCGCGATCTCGTCGATGGAAGCGACCGCCGCGGGATTCGAGCTGTTGCTCACGCAGCCGCTGGGCAGCGGTGTTTCCACGGAGCTGCTCGGCAGCGCGCTCTCGATCGAGTCCTGGACCTATCGCGACGCGCCGGACTACGGCTCGCCCGAACTCGACCTGCGTGCCGAGAAAGCGACGCTGACGATCTCCACCGACCGCCGCTCCATCGGGATCGCGCTCGCGTCGCGCGACATCCCGCCGGTGCATCCGCGTCAGCTCGCGCGCGTGTATCACGCGAAACTCGCCGCGCAGACATTGTTCGACTCGAACGCGCCGGCACAGCTCGACGCGTACTACTCGCTGTTGCGATTCCCGCAGTAGCGATCATTCGCGCCCGGCGTTGCCGCTGTGCAACGCCGGGCGCTTTCTGCACGAAATCTTACAAGCCTCCGTCCCGCCTCGTCCCATCCAGTTCGAGACGTTCGGCAAGCGCTTCTTCATGGGTGCGCGCGCCAAATTCTGAAATTGTAGGATTCTCCTGACGCGAGCCGGCGGCGGTCCGCCGCCGGCTCGTCTTCGTTCAGGCCGTCAGAATCCGCTGGTGGCCGCGCATCTACGCCAGCTTTTCGATCGCATCTCCGCGCGTGCGCGCGAGCAGCGCGCGCGGCTGTTTCGCGACGCGTTCACGCTGACCGCGGAAACGCGGATTCTTGACCTCGGCTCGGAGTGGGGCGGCAATATCCACGCGGTGCTCGCCGGGACGCCGGTCAGGCCCGAACACACTTTCATCGCCGACATCAGCAGCGGGTTGCTGGAGCGCGGACGAAAGCAGTTCGGCTACAACCCCGTGCTCGTTCAGCAGGACGGCAAACTGCCGTTCCCCGACGGGTACTTCGACGTCGTCTACTGCAATTCGGTCATCGAACACGTGACCGTGCCGAAGGACGAGGTGTGGTCGCTGCGTTCGGGCAAGGAGTTTCGCGAGCGGTCGCTCAAGCACCAGCGCGAGTTCGCGCGCGAGATCCAGCGCGTGGGGCGGCAGTTCTTCGTGCAGACGCCATACCGCTGGTTCTTCATCGAGGCGCACAGCTGGCTGCCGTTCGTCGGCTGGCTGCCGCGCCGCGTGTTGATCCCCGTGCTGAAGGTGGCGCGCACCGTGTGGCCGACGCGCACGCACCCGGACTGGTACCTGCTGAACAAGCGCGAGTTCGAGAGCTTGTTCGATGACGCGGAGATCCGCGCCGAGAAGTGGCTCGGGCTCACGAAGAGCATCATGGCCGTGAAGAGCGAAAAGACGCCGCGGCCGTTACGCCTCGCAGCTACTTCACGTATGCCCGAACGATACTCTCCAGAAACTCCCGTCCTTCAAACAACGACGTCACCCGAATCTTCTCGTTGAGCCCGTGTGCGTTGTTCTCGCCCGGCACGGCGAACATCCCGCTCACGCCGTACGTCGGGATGCCCGCGCTCATGAGAAAGCGCCCGTCGGTCGCCCCGGCGGTCATCGACGGCGCGATCGGCACGCCGGGCCACAGCTTCGCGGCGGCTGCGCGCACGGGTTTCATCACTTCATCGGTGAGTTCGGGGGCCTTCGAACCGTCGCGCCGGCGGACGATCGCGACGGTGACCTGGCTGTCGCCGATCGCCTGGTCGAGCGTCTCCTTCACCTGCTCGGGCGACGTCCCCTGCATCACCCGGCAGGATAGATAGGCCGTGGCGCGCTGCGGCAGGGCATTCGGCGCGTGGCCTGCGTCGAGTTGCGTCGCGACACAGGTGGTGTGCAGGAGCGCGTTGTAGCTTGGATCGTTGACCAGGGTCGTGAGTGCCGCCGCGTCGTCAGGATTCTTCGCGAACGCGGACATCGCCTTGCCGATCTCGTTGTCGAGCGTCGGGCCCGTGACGCGGAAGTACTCGCGCACGACGGGCGTGACCTCGATCGGAAAATTCAGCTCCTCCACCTTGAGCGTGGCGCGCGCGAGGCGGTAGATCGCGTTCTCCTTCTCGGGACGCGAGGAGTGGCCACCCTTGTTCGTGACCTCGAGCGAGTACACCTGGTGGATCTTCTCGCCGGCCTGCACGTTGAGCACGAGGTGCTTCTTGCCGTCGGCCGCGAGCAGGCCGCCGGCGCCCTCGTTGATGGCGAACGCGGCGTCGATGAGCTCGCGCCTGTTCTTGAGAAGGTAGTCGACGCCGTTGACGCGGTTCGAAGTCTCCTCGCCGCAGGTGAGCGCAAGGATGAGATCGCGCTTCGGCTTGAAGCCGCGTTCCTGCTTGAGGCGGACCATCAGGTCGAGGAACACGGCGGCCATGGCCTTGTCGTCCGTGCTGCCACGGCCGTAGAAGAAGCCGTCTTCTTCGACGAGCTTGAACGGATCCCGCACCCAGTCCGCGCGCTTCGCGTCCACGACATCGATGTGCGCGAGCAGCAGCACGCCCTTCTTCTTCGCGCCGGGGGAAGGGATGCGCGCGACGATGTTGCCGTCGTCGGGTTTGCCCTCGGGGATCACGACCTGCACGTCCCCGTCCGCGAAGCCGGCGGCCCTGAGTCGAGTCTCGGCCGCCCGGACAACCTTCGTGCAGGATCCGGTGGTGGGCGAGGAGTCGATTTCGACCATTTCCCGGTAGAGATCGCGAAAGGCGACCTTACCGGCGTCGGGCTCCTGCGCGTGAGCCAGGGTGACGGCCACGAACGAGAGGGCGGACCAGCAGAGTCGCTTGAGCATCGAAGAGCCCCGGTCTGGACAAGGAAGGGGCGAAGAGTTGCACAACGACGCGAGACGGCACAAGAACCAAGACTCCGAGCCAACGACGGACGCCGGCCTCTGGCCAGCGTCCTCCGGCGCGAGGCGCAGTGCCCGACTAACCTTTCTTCGCCAGGCCCTCCGCGGCCAGTGCTTCCTGAACTTTCGGCCGCGCGGCAACGCGTGCCTGGAACTGCTGGATGTTCGGCCACCTGGCGAGGTCGATGCCGACGAAATTGACCCAGTTGATCACGACGAACGCGTACGCGTCGGCGATCGTGAAGTCGCTGCCGGTGAGGTAAGCCTTGCCGGCGAGCTGGCCATTCAGCCAGTCGAACTTCTTGCCGAGCAATTGCGTGTGGTATTCCTTCACCTGGTCGCTCGCCGACGGATTGAACAGCGGCGAAAACCCCTTGTGGATCTCGCTCGTGATGTAGTTGAGCCAGGACTGCAGGCGATACCGCTCGATCGTGCCGTTCTTCGGCGCGAGCTTCCCTTCGTTCTGGTCGGCCAGGTACTGCAGGATCGCCGGGCCTTCCGTGAGGACCTCACCCGAATCGAGCTTCAGCGCCGGCACGGATCCCTTGGGGTTGATCGCGAGGTAGTCGGAGCCATCCTCGGTCTTCTTGGTCTTCGTGTCGGCCCGCTTGAGCTCGAATGGCAGCCCGAGCTCGCGCAGCGTGATGTGCGAGGCGAGCGAGCAGGCGCCGGGTGAGAAGTAGAGTTGCATGGAGGGCTCCATTGTTGTTTGTCGGGGCGCGTGATTGTGTGGATGCGTTCACCGCGACACAAGTACTTACCTTTCGGTAAGTGCCCGGGATTTCCCGGGGGGTGTACTAACCTCGCGGTAAGTATGGGCCTCCGGGAAAGTGTG
>CADEED010000113.1 GCA_902826225.1 uncultured Pseudomonadota bacterium
GGCCCGGCGTTGCGCGCGAGACCGAGCTCTACGCCGCCGGCTTCGACGCGATCTGGGAACTCGACTTCTTCGGCCGCGTGCGCCGGGGCCTCGAGGCCGGCAATGCCGAGCTCGGCGCCATCGAGGCCGAACGCCGCGACGCGTACGTGTCGGTCACGGCGGAGGTGACTCGCACCTACTTCGAACTGCGCGGCCAGCAGCAGCAGCTCGGCGTCGCCCAGCGCAACGTCGCGAACCAGAGCTCGACACTCGACCTCGCGAAAGCGCGCCTCGACGCAGGCAGCGGCACCGAGTTCGACACGGCGCGGGCCCAGGCCCAGTTGTCCGCCACGCGCGGCACGATCGCGCCGCTCGAAGCCGCCGTGGCCCGGTCCATCCATCGTCTTTCCGTTCTGCTGGGCCGCGAGCCGGGCGCGCTGCGCGCCGAGCTGGCGCCGCCCGCGAACCTGCCGCCGCTGCCGGGCATCGTTCCGGTCGGCGACCCGGCCGGCCTGCTGCGCCGCCGCCCGGACATCCGGATTGCCGAGCGTGACCTCGCGGGCGCCACGGCGCGCGTCGGCATCGCGGTCGCGGATCTCTTCCCGCGCGTCACGTTCACGGGCAACGCCGGCTACGTCGCCACCGACCGCGACGCCCTGGGCGACCGTGGCACGGACGCTTTCGTCCTCGCCCCGGGCATCTCCTGGGCGATCTTCGATCTGGGCCATGTCCAGGCGCGCATCGGCGCGTCGAGGGCCCGCCGCGAAGGCGCCCTGCTGCGCTACGAGCAGACCGTGCTCCAGGCGCTCGAGGAAACCGAGAACGCGCTCGTCACCCACGCCCGCGCGCGCGATCGGCTCGTGCACGACGAGGACGCGCTGAAGGCCAGCACCACGGCCGCAGACCTCGCCCGGGTGCGTTATGAAAACGGGGCCAGCGACTTCCTGCAGGTGCTCGACGCCGAGCGCACCCTGCTCGAATCGGAGGACCGGATGGCCCGCAGCCGGACGGAGGCCGCCACCAGCCTGATCGCGGTCTACAAATCGCTGGGCGGGGGCTGGGAAACCGCTGCGGTTGCAATGAATTAGTCCCGGCACAATAAAACCGAGCCCGGTTAAAGTACTGCCCCATGAGCGCCGACCCCCTTTCCGATCCCTTGCTGAACCCTCTCGTCCTCGAGGGCAGCCCGGCCCTTCTCGCCCCGACCGCCGAGACGCGCGAGAAGCTGCTGTCCGCGGCCGCCCGCGCCAGCCGCCTGCTGCTGGAATCGACGGACGCCATGAAAGCGATGCCCGACGTGCTGCGCCTGCTGGGCGAAGCCGCCGAGGTGCACCGCACCGCACTGGCCCTCGCGGAAGTCGACGCGGGCGGTGAGCGCTGGCTCGTCATCAAGGACGAGTGGATTTCCGAAGATCTCCTGGAGAGCTGCCCCGGGGACTCCTGTGCCGTCGAGCCCGACCAGTACTCCGACATCTATTGCTCGATGCTGCAGACCGGCAAGAGCGTGCTCTATTGCCGCGACACGATGCCCGAGAGCGAGGCTGTGAGCATCACCAGCGATCGCGCGCGCAGCTCGGCCATCGTCCCGATCCTGGTCGACGGCGAGTACGTCGGCGTCATCGGTTTCGACGACTGGCGTCGCGCGCGGCAGTTCGATTCGTCGATCGTCTCCGCGCTCGAGATCGCGGCGGGCCTCGTCGGCGCCGCGCTGTATCGCGAGCGGCTGCTCGAGACGATGCGCCTCGAGCGCGAGCGCGCCGCGGAAGATCGCCTGAACCAGCTCGACCGCGCGAACGCCACGCTGCGCGCGAACCTGAACCGCCTCGCCGGCAATCCGGACGTTCGCGATTTCATCGCGAACATGCTGCTCGACGCCTCGCGCCAGCTCGACGCCGCGGCGTGTTACGCGGCCGGCATCAACCCCGAGACCGGAAAGTGGCAGATCTTCCTGCATGTCGAGGACGGCACGGTCGGCGAGCCGCCGTTTCCGGCCATCGTCCCCGACAATCCGCAGCTCGCCGAGCTGCTCGAGCACAATCACGAGCCAGTGTTCTTCGAGCTCGAGAAGCTGGAGAACCCGCTGTGGCCGGATGCCACGCACTGGCACCAGCGCAGCGGCCACAAGACGGCCTATCTGTTGCCGCTCGTGTTCGGTGAACGCAACGTCGGGTTCCTCACGCTCGTGTTCCGGCAGAGCGAACGGCTGTCCGCGGAACGCATGCAGGTCGTGCTGGCGCTTGCGCACCAGGCGACGCTCGCGATCGGCATGAAGAAACTGGGCATCGCGGCGAAGGAAGCCGCCGTGCTCGCGGAACGCAATCGTATCGGCCAGGAGATTCACGACGGACTCGCACAGGGGTTCACCGGCATCCTCATGCAGCTCGGCGCCGCCGAGGAAGCGATTGCGGGGTGCACCAAGGACTCGCCGCTGCCCGAGATCCTCAGGCGTTGCCGCGACCTCGCGAAGGACGGCCTCACCGAGGCGCGTCGCTCGGTGCTCGCGCTCAAGCCCGAGCAGACGCGCCGCGTCGGCCTCGAGCTCGCGCTGCGCCAGCTCGCGGAGCGCTCCAACATCCCCGGCCGTGTCAACTTCTCATTCGAAGGCGGCATGTCGGGCGACGGGCTCGCTCTGGAGCGTCAGCACGAATTGCTGCGCATCGCGCTGGAGGCCGTCAGCAATGCCGTTCGCCACGCGCATCCGGCGAACGTGCGTATTCTCCTCAACGAGGAAGTCGAGCGCTGGCAGCTCATGGTCGTCGACGACGGCCGTGGCATGACGCTGATGCCGGAGCTCTATGCGAGCCAGGGCTTCGGCCTCAACAACATGCGTGAGCGCGCCGGCGCCATCGGCGGCACCTTCGCCATCGACAGCAAGGCCGGAGTCGGCACGCGCGTCGTCGTGAGCCTGCCGCGTCCCGCCGGGAGACCGTGATGAGCGCGACGGCGAAGGCGCCCGCTCGCAAGATCCGCGTGATCCTGGCGGACGATCACCCCGTGGTGCGCGACGGGCTCGCCGCCATCGTGAACCAGCAGCCCGACATGCAGGTCGTGGCGGAGGCGGGCGACGGCGAAGAAGCGCTGAACATGTACGAGCAGCATCTGCCCGACGTGATGGTGCTCGACCTTCGGATGCCCAAGTACGATGGGGCGACGGTCGTCCAGAAGGTGCTCGAAAAGCATCCCAAGGCGTGCCTGCTCATCATGACCACGTACGACGGCGACGAGGACATCTTCCGAAGCCTGAGCCAGGGTGCGAAGGGTTACCTGCTGAAGGACGCCCCGCGTCCGGAGATCCTCGCGGCGATTCGCGCCGTGGCCGAGGATCGCGCGTACACATCGTCGAGCGTGGCGGCGAAGGCGTTGCAGCGCATGTCGAAGCCGAGTCTCACGCAGCGCGAACTCACCGTGCTGCAGCTCGTGGCCGAAGGCCGCTCGAACAAGGACATCGCGCGCCGCCTGGATATCACCGAAGGCACGGCCAAGACCCATGTGAAGGCGATCCTCGGGAAGCTCGATGCGATCTCACGCACGGAAGCCGTGGCGGTCGCTCACAAGCGCGGACTGATCCGGCTCTCCTAGAAAAGGGGTCAGATCTATTTTCCGCTCACGGAAAATAGATCTGACCCCTTTTCCTGCCCCCTTTTCCCCATCAGGCGGTGAGCCTGGACACGGTTGCGCGGTAGCGCTCGGCAAGCCGCTCGCGGGCCACGTGCCGGCCGCTGGAGACGAGCTTGCGGCCATCCACCCACACGCCATCGATGCCCGCATCCCCCGACGCGAAGACGAACGTATCGAGAAGAGCATCCCCGCGCCTGCCCGCGAAGTGCGGGGACTGCAGGTCGAGCGAGAAGAAATCCGCACGCGCGCCCTCGGCGAAACCCAACGGCCAGTCCGCGGCCGTGCCGAGCGCGCGCGCGCCGCCGCGCACCGCACCTTCGAACAGTCCTCGACCCGTCGACGGAGAGTCGCCCGCCGCGACCACATTGCGGGCGCGATCGCGCAGCCGCTGACTGTATTCGAGCTGCCGCAATTCTTCGGCCACGCTGATGCGCACATTCGAATCCGTGCCGATGCCGAACGTGCCGCCTGCGGCGATGTAGCTCGACGCGTCCGAGATTCCATCGCCGAGGTTCGACTCCGTCACCGGGCACAAGCCAGCCACGGCGCCACTCGCCGCGAGCCGGGACACCTCCTCGGGCGTCATGTGCGTCGAATGCACGAAGCACCAGCGGCTATCTACCGAGGCGTGATCGAGCAGCCATTCCACCGGGCGCTGGCGCGACCAGGCGATGCATTGCTCCACCTCGCCCACCTGCTCGGCCGCGTGGATGTGCACCGGCCCGCCGCCCGCGAACGAGACGACCTGGCCGAGCTCGAGCGGCGTCACCGCGCGCAGGGAATGCGGCGCGACGCCGACGAGTCCCGCCGGAATGTTCCCGACGAGCGTCCGGCAGTATTCGAGCAGGCGCGCGAACGCCGGGACGTCGAGGATGAACCGCCGCTGCCCCGGCTTCGGTGCCGTGCCGCCGAAGCCCCCGTGCGCGTAGAACACCGGCAACAGCGTGAGCGCGATGCCCGTCTCGCGTGAAGCGGCGACGACCCGCTCCGCGAGCTCCGCGGGATTGGCATAGGCGTTGCCCGCCGGATCGCGGTGCACGTAGTGGAACTCGCCGACGCGCGTGAAGCCGGTCTCGAGCATCTCGAGGAACGCCCAGGCCGTCACTGTCTCGAGATCGTCGGGCGTCATGCGCTCGACGAAGCGGTACATGAGCGTCCGCCAGCTCCAGAAATTGTCCGCATCGGGCCCGCGATACTCGGTGAGACCCGCCATGCCGCGCTGGAACCCGTGGCTGTGGACGTTCGGCATCCCGGGCAAGCCCACCGCGATGTGTTCGTCGCCGGGACGCGCGGCGGCATTCCGTTCGAGCGCGCGAAAGCGGCCGTCGGCGATTTCCACGCGCACGTTCTCCGCCCATCCGCCCGGGAGCAGCGCGGTTTCGAAGTGGAGTCGGGCCGGGTTCGACACGCGCGGCATTATACTTGCGCCATGCGATGTGACCGACTCTGGCGAAACGCGCGGCTCGTGACGCTCGCCGGCCATGACGGACTGGGAATCGTCGAAAACGGGACCATCGCCGCGCGCGACGGTTTGATCGTCTACGCCGGCCCGCACAATGCCGCGCGCGCCGGCCTGGAATCAGACCAGGTCATCGACTGCGCCGGGCGGCTCGTCACGCCCGGCCTCATCGACTGCCACACCCACCTCGTCTACGCGGGCTCCCGCGCGCACGAGTTCGAGCAGCGGTTGGCCGGGGTTTCCTACGAAGAGATCGCACGCCAGGGCGGCGGCATCGTATCGACCGTCAACGCGACGCGAGCGTCCTCCGAAGAACAGCTGGTCGGCGAATCACTGCCCCGTCTCACCGCGCTGATCCAGGAAGGCGTCACCACGGTCGAGATCAAGTCCGGTTATGGGCTCTCGCTCGAGCACGAGCGCAAACAACTGCGCGCGGCGCGCACCCTGGCCGCGAGCCAGCCGCGGGGCGTCGACATCCTGACTACCTTCCTGGGAGCGCACACCGTGCCCGCGGAGTTCGCGGGACGGCCCGACGATTACGTGCGGGAAGTTTGCGAGGTGATGCTGCCCGCGCTGGTGCGCGAAGGCCTCGTGGACGCGGTCGACGTATTCTGCGAACGCATCGGCTTCACGCTCGAGCAGACCCGCCGCGTGTTCGAAGCCGCCCGCTCCCACGGGCTGCGGGTGAAACTCCACGCCGAGCAGCTGTCGAACATGCACGGCGCGGCGCTGGCCGCGGAGTTCGGCGCGATGTCGGCGGATCACCTGGAGTACGTGGACGACACCGCGATCGCCGCGATGGCGCACGCGGGCACGGCCGCCGTGCTCCTGCCGGGCGCGTTCTACTTCATCCGCGAGACCCGCCTGCCGCCGCTCGCGGCATTGCGCGCGCACGGCGTGCCGATCGCCCTGGCGACGGACTGCAACCCCGGCACGTCGCCGCTCACGTCGATACTGCTCGTCATGAACATGGCGGCGACGCTGTACCGCATGACGGTCGACGAGTGCCTGATCGGCGTGACGCGCGCCGCCGCCGCGGCTCTCGGCGCAAGCGATCGCATCGGCACGCTCGAGGCCGGCAAACAATGTGATCTCGCCATCTGGAATGTCGAGCGGCCGGCGGAGCTCGCTTATCACATCGGCCGCAATCCGCTGCACTCGCGCGTGTGGAGAGGCAAGTGACTCCAATGCCGCCGAAGTGGCTGGCATTCCATACCGGCGACGCGCCGCTGCTCGTGAGCTTTCCGCACACGGGCACGGAAATCCCGCCGGAAGTCGAATCGCAGCTCGTCTCGCCGTGGCTCGCGCGCAAGGACGCCGACCACTGGGTCGACGTGCTCTACGACTTCGCGCGCGAGGTCGGCGCGAGCACGGTGCGGACGGCATTGTCGCGCACGGTCATCGACGTGAATCGCGATCCTTCGGGAGCGTCGCTGTACCCCGGACAGACGACGACGGGGCTCTGCCCGACGGACACGTTCGCCGGCGAGCCGCTGTACGAGGCCGGCCGCGAACCCGACGCCACGGAGATCGCGCGCCGCCACGACGCCTACTACACGCCGTATCACGAGCTGCTGCAGTTCGAACTGCAGCGGTTGCGCGCGAAGCACCCGCGCATCGTGCTCTACGACGCGCATTCGATCCTCTCGCGAGTGCCGCGCCTGTTCGAGGGTGAGTTGCCGCAGTTCAATATCGGCACGAATGGCGGCGTGACCTGCGATCCGACGGTCACCTCGGCCGTCGAGCGGATCTGCGACGCCACCGGCATGACGCGCGTCACCAATGGCCGGTTTCGCGGCGGCTGGATCACGCGGCACTACGCCCAGCCGCGAAACGGGATTCATGCGATCCAGATGGAGCTGGCCATGCGCGGCTATCTGCGGGAGCCGGACCGGTTCACGGAGCAGAACTGGCCGGCGCCACTCGACGACCTGATCGCCGCGAGGCTGCGCATCGCACTGCGCGACATCTTGACCGCCTGCATCCGATTCGCGACTGGAAAGACACCATGAACCACATCGATCCCCGCAGCGCTCCCGGCCGGATCGTTCGCGCCGCCACCGGCACGAAACTGTCCGCGAAGAGCTGGCTCACGGAAGCGCCGCTGCGCATGCTCATGAACAACCTCGATCCGGCCGTCGCGGAGCGGCCGGAGGAACTCGTCGTCTACGGTGGCATCGGCCGCGCCGCGCGCGACTGGAAATCCTTCGATGCGATCGTCGACACGCTGAAGCGTCTCGAATCCGACCAGACACTGCTGATCCAGTCCGGCAAGCCCGTCGGCGTTTTCGAGACGCATGCCGACGCGCCGCGCGTGCTGCTTGCGAATTCCAACCTCGTGCCGCGCTGGAGCACCTGGGAGCACTTCAACGAGCTCGATCGCAAGGGCCTGATGATGTACGGCCAGATGACCGCGGGCTCGTGGATCTACATCGGCTCGCAGGGCATCGTGCAAGGCACGTATGAAACATTCGTCGAGATGGGCCGGCAGCACTACGGCGGCAGTCTCGCGGGCCGCTGGCTGCTGACCGCCGGACTCGGCGGCATGGGCGGTGCGCAGCCGCTCGCGAGCGTGCTCGCGGGCGCGTCGTGCCTCGCCGTCGAATGCCAGCGCTCGCGCATCGACATGCGTCTCGGCAACGGCTATCTCGACCACGGCACTGACAAACTCGACGAGGCGCTGGAACTCATCGCGCGCGCGACGCAGCAGCAGAAGGCGATCTCCGTGGGCCTGCTGGGCAACGCGGCCGAAATCCTGCCCGAGATGTTCAGACGCGGCGTGCGCCCCGACATGCTGACGGACCAGACCAGCGCGCACGACCCGGTCAACGGCTATCTACCGGCCGGATGGACGGTGGAGCAGTGGATCGAGCGGCGAGCGAGCGATCCGGCCGGCACCGCGAAAGCCGCCAAGGCGTCGATGGCCGTGCACGTACGCTCGATGCTCGACTTCCAGAAGGCCGGCGTACCCACCGTCGATTACGGCAACAACATCCGCCAGGTCGCGCTCGAGGAAGGCGTGCAGAACGCGTTCGACTTCCCCGGCTTCGTACCGCAGTACATCCGCCCGCTCTTCTGCCGCGGCGTCGGCCCGTTCCGCTGGGCCGCGCTCTCGGGCAATCCCGACGACATCGCCAAGACCGATGCCAGGGTGAAAGAGCTGCTGCCCGACGACAAACACCTGCACAACTGGCTCGACATGGCCGCGCAGCGCATCCGGTTCCAGGGCCTGCCCGCGCGCATCTGCTGGGTGGGCCTGGGGGACAGGCATCGGCTCGGCCTCGCGTTCAACGAGATGGTCGCGAACGGCGAGCTCGAGGCGCCGGTCGTGATCGGCCGCGATCATCTCGACTCCGGCTCCGTCGCGTCTCCGAACCGGGAAACGGAATCGATGCGCGATGGATCCGACGCGGTTTCCGACTGGCCATTGCTGAACGCACTGTTGAACACGGCGTCCGGCGCCACCTGGGTATCGCTGCACCACGGCGGCGGCGTCGGCATGGGCTTTTCCCAACACGCCGGAGTGGTCATCGTCTGCGACGGAACGAAGGAAGCGTCGCGTCGCATCGCGCGCGTGTTGTGGAATGATCCGGCCACCGGCGTGATGCGCCACGCGGACGCGGGCTACGACATCGCGCTCGAGACCGCGAAAAAGCACCAGCTGGACTTGCCCGGCATACTGCCGCGCACGAGGTGACCATGCCGACGATCTCTGCCTACCGGGCCGCCGCCGGGCTCGCCGCCCTCCTCGTCACGTTCGCGGCCGGCGCCGCCACCGACGCCGAGTATCTGAAGCGCGGAGAGCGCGCCTGGAAAGACGTTCGCGTGCTCGCGGACGACGACATGGAGGGCCGCCGCTCGGGCACGCCCGGCCACCGGCGTGCCGCGGAATACGTCGCCGCCCAGTTCGCCAAGGCCGGACTGCAACCCGGTGGCGACGACGGCTGGTTCCAGTCCGTCGGCCTGCGATCGCGCACGATTCGCGAAGAGAATTCGAGTGCCGCGCTCGTGGGCCCGGCCGGCGAGCGCAAGCTCACGCTCGGTACCGACGCCATCTTCAGCCTGCGCTCCAACGTCGCGCCGAAGCTCGAGGCGCCGCTCGTGTTCGCGGGCTACGGCCTCAAACTACCGCAGTATGGTCACGACGATCTAGCCGGGCTCGACCTGAAGGGGAAGGTCGTCGTGGTGTTCACGGCAGCGCCGAAGTCGGTGCCCGGTGCCGCGGGCGCGCACTTCGGATCGGCAACGGAACGATGGAAGATCTATCGCGAGGCCGGCGCGCTCGGCATCGTGACCATCTTGAATCCGCACAGCATGGACCTGCCCTGGGAGCGGGGCGCGCAGACGCGCTTCGAGCCCGTGATGTCCCTCGGCCCGCCGGAGGAGGATCTGCTCGCGGGCATGCGGCTCGCGCTGACGTTCAACCCCGCGCATGCCGCGCCGCTTTTCGAAGGCGCACCCAGGGGACTCGACGAACTGCTGGCGGCCCTGAAGGACGGCCAGCCGCTGCCGCGATTCGACCTGCCCTGGCGCATCCGCACCACGACGGACTTCAACACCACCGGCGTGACGTCCGACAACGTCATCGGCGTCCTGCCGGGCAGCGACCCGCGATTGCGCGCCCAGCACGTGGTGTTGAGCGCACATCTCGATCATCTCGGGATCGCCGCAGTCACGGCGGAGAATGAGAAAGCCGACCGCTTGTTCAATGGCGCGATGGACAATGCCTCGGGCATCGCGCTGCTCATCGACATGGCGAAACGCTTCAAGGAGACGAAGGCCAGGCCCAGACGCACGATTGTGTTCGCGGCGGTGACCGCGGAGGAGTCCGGGCTGCTCGGATCACGCGCGTTCGTCTCGCGAGCGAAGCGCAAGCAGCAGGACGTGGTCGCCAACCTCAACATCGACATGTTCCTGCCGCTCTTCCCGCTGAAGCAGCTCGTCGTGTTCGGGCTCGACGAGTCGGAGCTCGGCGCGGACGTGCGCGCCGTGGCGGGGCCGCTCGGCGTCACGGTGCAGACCGACCCGCAGCCGCAACGAAACCGCTTCATCCGCAGCGATCAGTACAGCTTCGTGCGCGCGGGAATCCCTGCGCTCGCGCTCAAGACCGGCTTCGAGCCGGGCACGCCGGAGGCTGCGCTGGAGAACGAGTGGTTCAAGAAGCGTTATCACGCCCCGGCGGACGACCTGGGCCAGCCGGTCGATCTGGCGTCGATGGGCAAGTTCGCGGCGCTGCTCGAGAAGCTGGCGTTGCGTGTCGCCGACCGCGAGACGGCGCCCGCGTGGACTGCGGCGAGCGCGTTCAAGAAGCCACGTCAGACGGCGGAGTGATCCCCATGGATTCCCTGTCGGACGATTGAGACCTGAGGTTCAGAACGACGCGACTTCGCGCGGCGTTCGCACTCGGCCATACTGCCATCGTGGATTCGCGAAGCACCCATCCCGGTCGCCGACGCGAATGCACGAGTGGCCTCGGCAGCACCTTATGAATGCTGTCCGATCCACGAAGAGGCCGCGAAACCCGCGGCCTCTTTTTTATGGGTTTGATGGCGACATTCCTGATTTCCCAGGAAAAGGGGACGCGCTTCGATTTGCGGGGCCGTCCAACCGGACGCAGGGAGTTCATCAACCCGAGATCACGCGGCACCGGCGATTCCGCTGCCCCGCGCGAGGTCAGTGGCTGCAACCGGACGTACGACGAGGTGGCTGTGGTTCGGCACGGGTTCGCGATGATGGCGCGCGCCGTCCTTGGCATGAAGCGCATCGTACGATGGGAGCGCTCATGCCGCGATCGATCAAACTTCGCGCAATCGGCATTTTATCGTCCGTGCATCGAGCCGCGTCCCTGTTTCCCAGGAAATCAGGAATGTCCCCGTTAACCAGTCTGCTGCGCCGCGGACTACTGAATGGACGGTGGAGCTCCTCGATCGATAACGTCGCGTGCATGAACACCAAACGCAGCAAATACGATCCGCTCGCCACGAGCGGCGCTTCGCGCTGGCTCGTCCTGCGCGACCTCTTCCACAACGTCCTCGACGCCACAGAGTTGCCGGCGGGCACCGATCTGCGGCGCGCATTCGCCGACGGACTCGCCGCGCTCGATCGAGACGTCTGGCGCGGCGAAGG
>CADEED010000114.1 GCA_902826225.1 uncultured Pseudomonadota bacterium
GCGGTGGAGCTGCCGCTCGACGGACGGGATCGCGAGCGGCTCGCCTTCTGCCGGCGCGCGGGTGAACGTCACGGCCTGCCGCTCACGGCCGCGGGCGACGTGCACATGCACGTGCCCGGGCGGCGCGCGCTGCAGGATGCGCTCACGGCCATCCGGCACGGCGTGACGCTCGCGGAGGCGGGCGATCGTCTGTTCCCGAACGGCGAGCGGCACCTGCGTCCGCGCGCGCGTCTCGCGAAGCTCTATCCACCGGCGCTGCTGGCCGAGACCGTGAAGATCGCCGCGCTCGCGGACTTCTCGCTCGACGAGCTGCGCTACGAATATCCGCGCGAGCTCGTGCCCACCGGCGAGACTGCGGCCTCGCACCTGCGCAAGCTCGCCGAAGCCGGCGCGCGGCGGCGCTGGCCGGCCGGCGTGCCTCCCGGGATCCGCGCGAAGATCGACTACGAGCTCGCGCTCATCGGCGACCTCGCCTACGAATCCTATTTCCTCACGGTGCACGACATCGTGAGCGAGGCGCGGCGGCTCAACATCCTCTGCCAGGGCCGCGGTTCCGCCGCGAACTCCGTGGTGTGTTACGCGCTCGGCGTCACCGAGGTGGATCCGTCGCGCGGGGAGCTGCTCATGGAGCGGTTCATCTCGCGCGAGCGCAACGAGCCGCCCGACATCGACATCGATTTCGAGCACGAGCGCCGCGAGGAGGTCATCCAGTACATCTACCGCAAGTACGGCCGCGAGCGCACCGCGCTCACCGCCACCGTCATCTCGTACCGGCCGCGCAGCGCGCTGCGCGACATCGCGAAGGTGCTCGGGCTCGACGGCATGCAGGCCGAGCGCCTGTCGGGCGTCATGCAATGGTGGGACAGCTCGGTCGACGCGGACCGCATGCGCGAGGCGGGCTTCGAGCCCGGCAACCCGCAGGTCCAGCGGCTGCTGCATCTCGTCGGCCAGCTGCTCGGCTTCCCGCGGCACCTCTCGCAGCACGTCGGGGGTTTCGTGATCTCGCAGGGCCTGCTCGAGGAACTGGTGCCCATCGAGAACGCGGCGATGGAGGATCGCACCGTCATCGAATGGGACAAGGACGATCTCGACGACCTGGGGTTGCTCAAGGTGGACGTGCTGGGTCTCGGGATGCTGTCCGCGCTGCGTCGCGGTCTGGCGCTCGCGAGCACGTTCCGGCGCAAGCCGCTCGGACTCGGGGACATCCCGAAGGAAGATCCGCGCGTGTATGAAATGATCTCGCGCGCCGACACGGTCGGCGTGTTCCAGGTCGAGTCGCGCGCGCAGATGTCGATGCTGCCGCGCCTGCGGCCGCGCGAGTTCTACGATCTCGTCATCGAGGTGGCCATCGTGCGGCCGGGCCCGATCCAGGGCGGCATGGTGCATCCGTATCTCAAGCGGCGGCAGGGGCTCGAGCCCGTCACGTACCCGAGCGATGCGGTGAAGGGAGTGCTCTCACGCACGCTCGGCGTGCCGATCTTCCAGGAACAGGTGATGCAACTCGCGATCGTCGCGGCGGGGTTCACGCCGGGCGAGGCCGATCAGCTCCGGCGCAGCATGGCCGCCTGGAAGCGGCGCGGCGGGCTCGGGCATTTCGAGCGGCGGCTCATCGAGGGCATGCGCTCGCGCGGCTACCACGAGGATTTCGCCAAGGCGATCTTCAGCCAGATCCAGGGCTTCGGCGAATACGGATTCCCGGAATCCCACGCGGCGAGTTTCGCGCTGCTCGTCTACAGCTCGGCGTGGCTCAAGTGCTACGAACCCGCGGCCTTCACCTGCGCGCTCATCAACAGTCAGCCGATGGGGTTCTACGCGCCGGCGCAGCTGGTGCGCGATGCGCGCGTGCATGGAGTCGAGGTGCGGCCCGTCTGCATCGCCCACAGCGACTGGGATTGCTCGCTCGAACGCCGCGCGGACGACGAGCCGGCGCTGCGGCTCGGTCTGCGCATGGTGAAGGGCCTGGGGGAAGAGGCTGCGCACCGCATCGAGCATGCGCGCGCCACGGCGCCGTTCGCGAGCGTGCAGGACCTCACCGTCCGCGCGGACCTGTCGCGGCGCGAGCTCGAGGCGTTGGCCGATGCGGCCGCGCTACGCGAACTCGGCGGCAACCGCCATCTCACCTTCTGGCAGGTGGCCGGCAGCGAACAGGAGTTGCCGCTGGCGCCGCTGTCGCGCCATCCCGAGGGCACCCCGTTGCTCACGCCGCCCAGCGAGGGCCAGAACGTCGCGGCAGACTATCGCGCGACGGGGCTCACGCTCGGGCGACATCCGCTCGCGCTGCTGCGCGAGCAGCTCGAGTCGTCGAGCGTCGTGACCGCGCGTCACCTGCAGGACCTGCCGCATGGGCGGGGTGTACGCGTCGCCGGCATCGTCACCGCCCGGCAGCGGCCCGGCAGCGCCGGCGGCGTCATGTTCATCACGCTCGAAGACGAGACCGGCTACGTGAACCTCATCGTGTGGGAGCGGGTCTGGGAAGCGGCGCGGCGGATCGCGAACGGATCACGTCTGCTCGAAGTTCACGGGATGCTGCAGAAGGAGGGCGAGGTGACGCACGTGGTGGCGCGGCGGCTGGTGGATCGAACGCCGTTGCTCGGGTCCGTCGTCACGCAATCCCGCGACTTCCGATAGAGGAGTCGAAAAAGGGGTCAGAGCTATTTTCCGTTGCGGAAAATAGCTCTGACCCCTTTTTCCTCTTTCTCTCCGTCAGGTCTTGGGAGCCGTGCCCATGCGACGGACGGCAGTGCTGTCGTCACTGATGTCGTAGTCGTCGAAATCGCTGGTGAGCGCGGCGGTGTGCATGTCTTCACTGCGACGCTCGAGCTTGCGCCAGGCGGGATCGCCCAGCTTCTGCCCGCGCTTCTTCGCGGCGTCGAGATCCTTCGCGAGACGATCGAAGTCCACCTCGCTGGTGGCCTCGAAGGCGGGTTCTTCTTCGTCCTCGTCGAACTCTTCTGACTCTGGCTTCTCGTTCATTGCCGTAAACGGAGCAACCTCAGATGTGCGCGTTATAGAACGGGAGAACCTGTCATGCAATGGGGTAACGCCACGAATCGTCAACGTATCAAAGTGTTCATCTGGAAGATGGGCATGAGCATTGCAAAAACGATGCCCATGACGAAGAGGCCCATCACAACAATGAGAAGTGGTCCCAGCAAACCGACGAGCGCGCCCATCATGCTGTCGAGCTCGCGCTCCTGGTTCGTGGCGGCGCGTTCGAGCATCGAGTCGAGCTCGCCACTCGACTCGCCCGAGGAGATCAGGTGCACGGTCATGGGCGGAAACAACCGGCTCTTCTGCAGCGACCGGCCGATCGGGGCGCCTTCGCGCACGCGCGCTGCCGCATCGGCCACGGCGTCGCGCATGGGTAGATTGGTGACCACTTCGCCGGCGATGCGCATCGCTTCGAGCACCGGCACTGCGCTGGCGGTCAGGATGCTGAAGGTGCGCGTGAACCGGGCGGTGTTGAATCCGCGCACCAGGCGCCCGAACAGCGGGACCCGCAACTGGAGCCGGTGGAAGCGCCGCCGGTTGTCGACGTTCCTGAGCCAGTAAACGAAGGACACCCCCGCGATGATCAGGGCGATCAGGAGCCAGACCCCCCAGTTGCGCAGGAAATCGCTGACGAAGATGAGGATTTGCGTCGACATCGGAAGCTTGCCGCGGGACTGCTCGAACACTTCGATGACCTTCGGTACCACGTACACGAGCATGGCGACGACGATGCCGAAACAGACGACCGACAGCACGATCGGGTAGAGCATCGCGCCCAGGACCTTCTGGCGCGTGACCTCGCGGTTCTCCGTGTAGTCGGCCAGGCGTTCGAGCACGCCGTCGAGACGCCCCGAGCTCTCGCCAGCGGACACGGTCGAGCGGTAGATCTCCGGGAAGACGCGCGGGAACTCCGACAATCCGTCGGCCAGGGTGTGGCCTTCCATGACCTTGGCGCGCACGCCGAGCATGATGCTCTGCACGCGTGGCTTCTCGGACTGCTGCGACACGGCGAGCAACGCCTCTTCGAGCGGCAAGCCGGCCTTCACGAGCGTGGCGAGCTGGCGCGTGAGCAGGGACAGGTCGGAGGCGGATACGCCACGGCGCAGCGAGAACCCGGTCGAGCGCCTCGCCTCGGTGTGTTTCACTTCCGTCACAGTGACGGGCAGCAGCTGCTTCTCGCGCAGGAGCTGGCGGACGTGCTTGACGGTGTCGCCTTCGACGATGCCCGTCTGTTCGTGCCCGCCGGTATCGAGGGCGGTGTATTCGAAGGCGCCCATGGGAGGGTCCGGTCAGTCCTCGCGCGTGACGCGCAGGACTTCCTCGACCGTCGTCTCGCCGCGCGCGACCTTGTCGAGCCCGTCGTCGCGGATCGAGGGCGTGAGCGTGCGCGCGTATTTCTCGAGATCGTGCTCGGCCGCGCCGTCGTGGATCATCGTGCGCATCTGGTCGTCCACGATCACGAGTTCGTAGATGCCGGTGCGGCCGCGGAACCCGGTGGCGGCGTCGCTCGGCCGATAGAGGGTCGGCGAGGGGTCGTTCGGCCCCAGGCCCAGGAGCCGCCGCTCGTATTCGCCTGCGGTGAAGGATTGCTTCGTGGCCGGGTTGAGCGTGCGCACGAGGCGCTGCGCGACGACGCCGATCAGCGAGGACGAGAGCAGGAAGGGCTCGATGCCCATGTCGCGCAGGCGCGTGACCGCGCCGACCGCCGTGTTCGTGTGCAGCGTCGACAGCACGAGATGGCCGGTGAGCGACGCCTGCACCGCGATCTGCGCGGTCTCGAGGTCGCGGATTTCGCCGACCATGACGACGTCCGGATCCTGGCGCAGGATTGCGCGCAACCCGCGCGCGAACGTCATCTCGACCTTCGTGTTGACCTGCGTCTGGCCGATGCCGTCGATGTAGTACTCGATCGGATCCTCGACCGTCATGATGTTCTGCGTGTTGTCGTTCAGGTGCTCGAGGCCGGCGTACAGGGTCGTCGTCTTGCCCGAGCCCGTGGGGCCGGTCACGAGGATGATCCCGTGAGGCTTGGAGAACAGGTCTGCGATCATCGTCTCGGTGGTCGGCGCCATGCCGAGGGCGGAGAGCCGCAACCGGCCGGCCTGCTTGTCGAGGATGCGCATGACCACGCGCTCGCCGTGGCCCGACGGGATCGTCGACACGCGCACGTCGACCGACCGTCCCGCGATCCGCAGACTGATGCGGCCGTCCTGCGGCAGGCGCTTCTCGGCGATGTCGAGTTTCGACATGACCTTGATGCGAGACACGACGAGCGGGGCGACCGCGCGTCTGCTCTGGAGGACCTCGCGCAGGACGCCGTCCACGCGAAACCGCACGACGAGCCGGTTCTCGAACGGTTCGACATGGATGTCGGACGCGTTCTCCTTCACGGCCTGCGTCAGCACCGCGTTGATGAGGCGAATGATCGGCGCGTCGTCTTCGCTCTCGAGGAGGTCGGCCTGCTCGGGCAGTTCCTGCGCAAGATGCGCGAGGTCGGTGGACTCCTCGACCCCGGAGGCGGCTTCCATGGCGTCGTTGCCGGCTTCGTAGGCGGCACGCAGCATCGAGTCGAACTGCTCCTCCGGCACCTTCTCGAGCTTCACCGGCACGCCGAGGTAGCGGCGCACCTCGGCGACCGCGAGCGGCGCGATGCCCGGCCGGTAGACGCACTCCGCGATGCCGTCGTGCACGCGGCGCACGAGCACCCCATGCCGCTTCGCGAACGCGAAGCCGACGCGTTGCGGGCGGGTCTCGATCGGCGCGACGTCGTTCATTGCGGAGGCGGGGTCTTCTTCTCGGGCTCGTCGGCCTGGCCGCTCGGCGGCTTGTCGGACGGCGAGGGCGGCGGCCGTGTCTCGGAGCCGCGGCCACCGGCACGGTTCGGATCCGGCGGCGGCACGGGCGGCAGCAAAGGATCCTTGTTGAACGGGATGAGCGGCAGCAATTCGGTCGGATCGCTGCCGGCCTTGCGCTGCTGTTCGCGGATGAAGTTGTACTTGGCATCCGTCTCGTACGCGGCGGCCACGCCGTCGCGCAGGACTTTAGGCCGGATGAACACCATGAGGTTCGTCTTGTCGCGCTTGCGGCTGCGGGTCTTGAACAGCTCGCCCAGGATCGGGATGCGGCCCAGGTAAGGCACGCGCTGTTCGCCGCGCGTGGCGCTGTCGCGAATGAGGCCGCCCAGCACCACGATGCCGCCGTCCTCGATGAGCACGTTCGTGTTGATCGTGCGCTTGTTCGTGATGAGGCTGTTGGCGTCACCCGACGTGCCGGCGAGTTCGGAGCTCTCGAGCTCGATCTTGAGCTGGACGAGTGGGCCGCCCGCATTCACCTGCGGCGTGATCTTGAGAATCGTGCCGACTTCCTGGCGCTGCACCGTGGTGAAGGGGTTGAGCTCGTTCTGGCCGCCGCCCGTCGAGGCGTACGAGCCGGTGATGAACGGGACTTCCTGGGCGACCTTGAGCTCCGCCTCCTGGTTGTCCATCGTCACCGCCTGCGGTGTCGAGATGACGTTGGTCGTGGAGTCGCCCTGGATCGCGCGCAGCATGGCGGCGAAATTCACGCCGGTGGCGGCGATGCGGCCGATGCCGAGCGTCGTCCCGGTGGGCACCGTCGTCGAGGTCACCGACGAGGGGTTGTCGACCGCCGCGGCGAGGTTCGCGAGATTCACGCCGCCGACGGGCGACAGGAACGTGCCGAGCGGAATGCGCGTGTCGTCGTCCTCGGACCATACCGCCCAGTTCACGCCGAGCTCCGCGTTCTTGTTCACGCTGACGTCCACGATGATCGCCTCGATGAGCACCTGCGCGCGGCGGATGTCGAGCTTGTCGACGACGGCCATGAGCGAGCGCATCACCTTCGCGGGCGCCGTGATCACGAGTGCGTTCGTCTCGGGATCCGCCCAGATGGTCGTCGACCGGTCCGCGCTGGCCGCGACACCCGACTGGGCCGCGCCGCCCGCCGGCGGCGCGCCGCCGGTGATGGCGACGGTGGCGCTGATCTGCTCCTTGAGCTTGGTGGCGATCTTCTCGGCATCGGCGAAATGCAGGTAGCGCACCTGCGTGTCGCCACCGCTCTCGAGGGGCGTGTCGAGGTGCGCGACCAGCGCCTTTACGCGCAGGCGCGACGATTTCTCCCCGCCGATGAGCACGCTGTTGGAGCGGTCGTCCGCGATGACGCGCGTCGGAGAGCCGCCACCTTCCTGCTGGCCTTGCTGCTGCTGGAAGAAGGTGTTCACGACGCGCACGACCTCCGAGGCCGTGGCGTGCTGCAGGTTGAGGATGTCGACCTCGTTGTCGCCGGCCTGGTCGATGCGCTGGATGATGCGCATCACGCGGTTCACGTTGGCCGCGCGGTCGGAGAGGATGAGGATGTTGCCGGGTGGATAGGCGGCCATGTGCGCGGCCTGCGGCATCAGCGGGCGCAGGACCGGAACGAGCTGCGCGGCGTTCACGTTCTGGACCGCGATGATCTGCGTGACGAGTTCATCGGAGCCGCCGTTGACGCGCGACGGCAGGTCGATGTTCGGCATCTGGCGGGCGTTGGAGTCAGGAACGATCTTGATGATGCCGCCCGATTCCACGGCCACGAAGTTGTGGACCTGGAGGACGGACAGGAACGCTTCGTAGAACTCGGTCGGCGTCATCGCCGTGGTCGAGAGCATCGTGATCTGCGCGCGTACGCGCGGGTCCGGGATGATGGTCTTGCCGGTGGCCGCGGCGACCGCCTCGATGATCACGCCGATTTCGGCATCCTTGAAGTTGGGCGTGATGCGCTGACCGTTGGTCTGCGCGCCCACGATGCCGGTCGCGGTGAACGCGAGCACGGCGGTCACCCACAGGGCGCGGAGGGGAGTTCGGGTCACTGTTTGATGATGCATGTGTGTTGTTATTCGTGTTCGGCCGGCGGTTCGGATGCGGGGTCCGGGGCGGTGCCGTCCGCACCCGGCTGCAGCTGGGCTGCCTCCGCGCTGATCTGCGCAATATTGAGTACCAGCTCCTGGGATCTTCCGTTCCGCGTGATGCTCACCCGCGCGTCGGCCGACGAGCTCAGCGTGCCGAAAATCTCTTCGGCCCGGTCCTTGTCGTCGAGCGGCGTGCCGTTGATGGCCGTGACGAGGTCGCCCGCCCGCAGGCCCATCCGGGCGAATGCCTGGCGGTTGGCGCCCGGATAGACCCGGAAGCCGCGCATCTTGCCGCCGGCGAATACCGGTTGCGGGCGCATGACCTGCCCGATGAGGCCGGGCTGATCCGCGACGAGACGGCGCATGCGGTCGAGGGCCGCCTCGTTGGAGCCGGAATCGGCCGTTGGTAACGGCGCGGGCGGCGGCGCGGGTCCGCCGGAGGTCCGTCGGGGCAGGAACACGGATTCGAGGGCGCCGTTGCGGTCGATGATGGCGCGGTCCGGGTACACGGAATGCAGCCTGGCGCCGCCCGGCACCTGTTTGCCGACGGACACCACTTTGGCGGCAGGAGCGCTCTCGCCGATGATCGCCATGCCCTGCTGGGGGTCATCGGTGGCCAGGAGGCCGGCGAGTACGAGCGGCGCGCTCGACACGGGAGCGTTGGCCGCGTCACCGCTCGCCTGCACGGCGGCGCTGCCGAATAGATGGGCACTCACCAGCGAGCCGATATCGAGCGGCGGGGCCGGCGCGATAGCCGCGGCGGGGGGCGGTGCCGCCTGACGGCGGCCACCACTCAGGCCGACCACGATCAGCGCAAGCTGCGCCGCCAGGGCCAGCGCGAAGACGACGGTGAGAATCTGCGGCGCGCGCGCCAGCAAAGCGGAGCGCCAATCGGTGCTTCCCGCTGCGCTCGAACTCCAGGTGCCAGCCGTCATTTCCACGATGATACGTTTCGCTCCACGGCGCCCTCAAGCGCTTGTTTTGTCTTCACAAACCGACGTCGGACCATACGCACTTGTGTTGCCTATCGACGACCCCTATAAAGTCCAGCCAATGCCCAGTTCTGAAACCGAACGCCCCGATCACGGCGGCGCGGGTCTAGCAGTCGAAGAATCCGAGCCGAAGACAAAGCAGCCGCCCTTATATCAGGTGGTCCTGCTGAACGACGATTACACCCCCATGGAGTTCGTCGTCGACGTCCTCGAGAAGTTCTTTCGCATGGACCGCATGACTGCGACACGCGTCATGCTCGAGGTACATACCCAGGGCAAAGGGATTTGCGGTGTGTTCACATATGAGATAGCGGAAACCAAAGTGGCCCTGGTGACCTCTTACGCTCGTGACCATCACCACCCGCTGATGTGCACGCTCGAAGAGGCCTGACGTTCCATCTAACGGTGGAGAGGTTGCATAGGTGTTATCGCAAGAGCTCGAATTCTGCCGGAACGACGCCTTCGCCAAGGCGCGTGAAGCCCGTCACGAATTTCTCACGGTCGAGCACCTCCTGCTGTCGATCCTCGACACCCCGCGGGTGCGCGAGATCCTGCGCGCCTGCGGCGCCGACCTGAACCGTCTGAAAGACGCGCTCACCGAACATCTCGACCGCACCACGCCGCGCCTGCCCACCGACGAAGACCGCGAGGTCCAGCCGACGCTCGGGTTCCAGCGGGTGCTCCAGCGCGCCGTGTTCCACGTGCAGTCCTCCGGCAAGAAGGAAGTCGGCGTCGCGAACGTGCTCATCGCCATCTTCAGCGAGAAGTACAGTCACGCGGTGCACCTGCTGAATCGCGCCGAGGTCACGCGCCTCGATGTGGTCAATTTCGTCTCGCATGGTCTGTCGAAGATCGCGGAGGAGAAGACCGCGAAGGAAGAAGCGGGCGCCGAGAGCGACCGCGGCGAGGATGCCGGCAGCGCTCTGGACAAGTACACGTCGAACCTCAACCAGCTCGCGCAGGACGGCAAGATCGACCCGCTGATCGGCCGCACCCTAGAGGTCGAGCGCACCATCGAGATCCTCTGCCGCCGCCGCAAGAACAACCCGCTCTACGTGGGCGAGGCGGGCGTGGGCAAGACGGCCATCGCCGAGGGCCTCGCGCGCATGATCGTCGAGGGCAAGGTTCCCGACGTCCTTTCCGACTGCACCCTCTACTCGCTCGACATGGGCTCGCTGATCGCCGGCACGAAGTACCGCGGCGACTTCGAGAAGCGGCTCAAGAGCGTGATCGCCGAGCTCAAGAAGCAGCCCGGCGCCATCCTCTTCATCGACGAGATCCACACCGTGATCGGCGCGGGCGCCGCCTCGGGCGGCGTCATGGACGCCTCGAACCTCATCAAGCCCGTGCTCACCAACGGCGAGCTGCGTTGCATCGGCTCGACCACCTACCAGGAATACCGCGGCATCTTCGAGAAGGATCACGCGCTGGCGCGCCGCTTCCAGAAAATCGACGTCGTCGAGCCGACGATCCCGGAGACCATCGATATCCTGATGGGCCTGAAGCCGCGCTTCGAGCAGCATCACGGCATCACCTACACGCACGAAGCGATCCGCGCGGCGGCCGAGCTGGCCGCGCGCCACATCAACGAGCGGCACATGCCGGACAAAGCCATCGACGTCGTCGACGAGGCGGGGGCGCGTCTGCGTCTGCGTCCCGTAAACGAGCGCGAGCCCGCGGTCGACGTGAAGCACATCGAGGACGTGGTCGCGCGCATGGCGCGCATTCCCGCCAAGAGCGTGTCGGTGTCCGACAAAGAAGTGCTGCGGAATCTCGAGCGCAACCTCAAGCTCGTCATCTACGGGCAGGACAAGGCCATCGACTCACTCGCCGCCGCCATCAAGATGGCGCGCTCGGGACTGGGCGACCAGCGCAAGCCGGTCGGCAGCTTCCTGTTCTCGGGTCCGACCGGCGTCGGCAAGACGGAGGTCACGCGCCAGCTCGCCATCGCGATGGGCATCGAGTTCATCCGCTTCGACATGTCGGAGTACATGGAGCGGCACACGGTGTCGCGGCTCATCGGCGCGCCGCCGGGGTACGTGGGCTTCGACCAGGGCGGTCTGCTCACCGAGGCCATCGCCAAGCATCCGCATTGCGTGCTGCTGCTCGACGAGGTCGAGAAGGCGCACCCGGACGTGTTCAACCTGCTGCTGCAGGTCATGGACCACGGCACGCTGACCGACA
>CADEED010000115.1 GCA_902826225.1 uncultured Pseudomonadota bacterium
TGTCGCGCACCCTGACGCTGGCATGCCAGCGCGGATACGCGCGGACGTCGAGCGTCGTGCGCGCTGTGAATTTGAAGGCGATGGTCATGGCGTTCTTCAGTGTGTATTGAGGCCCCGGCGGCACCGGCGTGTCCCGCGCAAAAACCAGTGCCTCAAAACCGGCTTCCCGCGCGCGTGCGATGACCTGGTGCGACAGCTTGCGCTGCGGCCACATGTAAAACTGGAACCACAGCGAACTGCCGGGGCCGCCGGCCGCCTCGGCCACGCGTTCGAGTTTGGTCATCGAGCCCAGCGCCAGCGTGAACGGAATGCCATGCGCCCGAGCTGCGCGCGCGATGGCGATTTCGCCGTCGTGCCAGGCCAGCCCGGCGGAGCCGGTGGGTGCGACGATGACCGGCATCTGCTGCGCTTTGCCGAACAGCGTGATGCCCTGATCGCGCACCGAGACGTCGTTCAGTACGCGCGGGTGGAGTTTGATGCTTTGCATCACCGCGACGTTGTCGCGCAACTCCGGCGATCGTCAGCGCGACCGACGCGATACAGATGACCGCGAGCACTGCGTACTCGGCGAGCGAGAATTCGACCGTCAACCTGTTCGTCGTGCGCAGATTGAGCCAGATGTAGAACGGCCAGCCGATGATGACGGAACCAACCCATTGGGCCACCCTGTTCTGGGTCGACCACTGGACGCAGAGGCAGCCCAGGTGGAATGCCACGAACCACGGCGTGATGGCGAGCAGTGGCAGCGGCTTTCCGAAAGCCGCGCCCAGCAGCGCCGCGGAGGCGAGATAGAGCGTCAGGCAGGAAATGACGTCGTACGCCATGGCGACACCGACCATGACCGCCGTCGGCACCGGGCGCGTGTAGAGAAGATGCAGCGGGAAGCCGGGCTTGTACCCGTCCATGAACCGGCCGCCGTTGAGCTTCGCGATCGAAAACCAGAAGAAGCCGTGTACGAGGACGAGCACCCAGAAAGCGAAGGTAGCGCCGGCCTCGAACATCGACAGCGCCGCCGACCCCGCGACAACGCCGATTCCGAATCGCTGCGCCGCCTCGACGCGAGTGAGCCGCCAGTTCTCCCACAGCATGGCGGCGATGGGTGGGCGCGCTGTCATGCGGCCTCCGCCTGCGGGCGGGCGCGTCCTGCCCGCGCCAGGAAGATTTCCTCGAGTGTCGCGTCGCGCGACTCGATCACCTCGCCGCCGCGCGCGGAGACGGACTCGCGGAACTGCTGGATCGACCCGCTGTGAACCACGCTCCACGTGCGACCTCCGCCCTCGGTCACCAGCGCCGTGTCGAGGGCGGGCGGCCGGTCGAAATGCTCCGTGAAGTGCACGCGGCTGCGCTGATAGGCCCCGCGCACGTCGTCGAGCACGCCACTCAGCGCGACGCGGCCTTCGTGCAGCAGCGTCACGTGGTCGGACATGCGCTCCACTTCGTCCAGCAGGTGGGACGAGAAGATCACCGTCCGGCCGTCGTCGGCCACCGCGCGAACGATCGCGTCGAGGATGTCGCGGCGCACGACCGCATCGAGACCCGAAGACGGTTCATCGAGGATCAGCAGCTCGGGACGATGAGCCACCGCCGCGATCAGGCCCGCCTGCGCGCGCATGCCCTTCGACAGCTCCTTGATCTTCTTGGCGGGATCGAGCGCGAACGTATCGAGCAGCTCGCGCGCGTAGGCAGTATCCCAGGTGGGGTGGAAAGCCTGCGTGTAGCGCATCAGCTCGTCGACACGCATCCATTCAGGCAGTTCGTGCTCCTCGGATAGATAGCCGATGCGGCCGAGCACGGCGGCGGGATCGCGCACCGGATCGAGGCCGAAGACACGCACGGAACCGGAGGTCGCGCGCAGCAAGCCGAGCAGGTGCTTGAGCAGCGTCGTCTTGCCCGCGCCGTTCGATCCCACGAGTCCGTACACCTGGCCCGCGGCGGCGCTGAACGACACGCCATCCAGGGCTGTCTTGTGCGCGAACGATCGGGAGAGTCCGGTGACGTCGACGACTGGCTGTTCCATGGTTTTCTCCTGCTCTCTCTAACTCTTGGCCGCTTTGTCTTCGTCCGGTCCGGCCGCCGACTCGTCCATCGCCGCGCGGCGTTCCCGTACCATCCGCAGGATCTCGTCCGCGCTGAAGTTCAACTGGTGGGCCTCGGCGAGCAGGCGGTCGATGCGTTGTTCGATCACGCGGCGTCGCTCTTTCAGCGCCACCTGCGGCGCGCGGCTTTCTGAAATGAACGTCCCGGACCCCTGCCGCTTCTGGATGATTCCCGACATCTCGAGCTCGCCATACGCCTTCACGACGGTGTTCGGCGTGACTTTCAGCTGCAGCGCGAGCGCGCGAATCGGCGGCAGCTCTTCACCGGGCAGCAGCAGCCTGGACGCCACCAAGTATTTGACCTGATTGACGATTTGCCGGTAGATCGGCACGCCGTCGGCCAGATTGATGGTGATGTCCACGAGGGGTCCGGGCACTCCGTGTAAGTTCAAGTGTATGGGTACACTGATACAATTTTCGGAGAGCGTCAAGAGGTCGCGGCGAACTACTGCGATCGCACGACCCAGCCGGCGATGCCGGCGCAGATGGCGAGGATCGCCCAGGCGAGCCAGGCTCGCGTGAATCGCGGCGCCGCGCCTTCGGGAACGAGGTGGCGTGGCTTGCTGCCCGTCAACATGGCGCCGACCAGGTTCTCGCGCCTGACGAGTAGATAGAAGAACACGGCGACCAGGTGCAGCCAGATCGACGCCAGCAGGCAGTAGAAGATCGTCCCGTGCAGCGAGGTGATCCGGTCGGAGGTGTCGGCGGACACGAGCAGGGCCAGCGGCCCCATGAATTTCAGACCGTCGTTCGAGAAGAGGCCGGTCGTGACCTGGGCCGTCAGGAGGGCGAGGAACGCCACGACCATCCACCCGCCCGCCGGGTTGTGACCCGCGTGCAGCGGCTTCTCGCCACGGCCGAGCGAATACAGATAACGGAACGCGGCGCGCGGTGAGCGCACGAAGTCGCCGAACCGTGCCGTCGAGGAGCCGACGATGCCCCAGGTGATGCGGAACAGCAGCAGCGCCAGCATCGCCGACCCCGACCAAAGGTGGACCCGCATGTAGCCCTGGTCGGCGGCGATCCACGAGGTCACGATGAGCAACACGATCGCCCAATGGAACAGCCGCACCGGTGCGTCCCATACGCGCACCCGCGCGGCGTTCACGTCCTGCGGGTCAGAAACGCCCATCGTGGACCTTCGTTCCCCGGTCGCGCAGCGGCGCGAGCGACTTCGCCGACATGCCGGTGTCGAGCGCGCGCAGCACCTGCAGCCGATGCATGGCCGCCAGCGCGGGTCCCGAGGCGTCGCCCACCCTCGTGCCGGAAACGTCGAGCCTGACGATACGATCGCGCAGCGGTTCGAGCGCCGCGAGATCGCCGTCATCGAACGATGCGCCCAACCGCGACGCGTTGATCTCGAGATCCGCGGAGCTGCGGGATACGAACGCGATCGCGCCCGGGTATCGCGCCTGCAGGTCGGCGAGCGGCGCCGCGAATGCCGCCCGCTCGCGCGCGGCGGTCGCCGTGTCGAGCACGGGGATCTCGATCTTGCGGACCGGCGGCGGCGCGCCCGCGATGTCTCGGGCGAGCCGGGTCGCAGAGGCGCCAGCCGCGATCCATGCCCTGACGACCGCCACGTCGTCACCGCTCAGCGGCTCCTTGCCCTGCGGCGGCATGGCCTTCGGATCCGTCTGCGGCAATCCGATCCGGGCGACGAGTTCGCTCTCGCCCGCGCTCCCCGCGCGGATCACGGGCCCATGCTTGCCGCCGCGCATCACGGCGGCGAGTTCATCGAGGCGCAGATCGCCTTTCTGCCGCTTCCCGCCATGGCAGCCGGTGCAGTGCTCTGCGAAGAGCGGCGCCACGCGCGTCGTGTAAAAGGAGTCGGGCGCAGCGGGAACCGGCTGCACGAGCCCGAACGTGTCGCGCACGGCGTACGCGAAGCTCGGCCGCAATGCCATGGCCAGCGCCAGCAGCAGCGCGCTGACCACCGCCACGCCGATGAAGTAAGCGCGTGCGGAGACGCCGTTCCTCATGCCAGGAGGTCACCGACGATGCGGGCGGGCTTCACGCTGGTGAGCTTCTGGTCGAGACCCTGGAACGGGTAGGTCAGCTTGCGATGGTCGAGACCCAGTAGATAGAGAAGCGTCGCGTGCAGATCGCGAACCTCCACCGGGTTCTTCACGATCTCGTAGCCCAGCGGGTCCGTCTCGCCGTAGCTCATGCCGGGCTTCACTCCGCCGCCCGCCATCCAGATCGTGAAGGCGCCGGGATTGTGGTCACGCCCGACGAACTGCATCTCCTGCCCGCCGCGGTTCTCGCGCATCGAAGTGCGCCCGAACTCGCCGGCCCACACGACCAGCGTGTCGTCGAACAGTCCGCGCTCCTTGAGGTCGGTCAGCAGCGCAGCGATGGGTTGGTCCGTCTCGCGGCAGCGATCCGCGAATCCGATGTTCAACGCTTCGTTCTGCGACGCCCCGTGAGAATCCCAGCCCCAGTGATGCAGCTGGATGAATCGCACGCCGCGCTCGGCGAGCCGGCGCGCGACCAGGCAGTTGTTCGCGAAGCTCGCCTCGCCCGGCCTGGCGCCATAACGGGCACGCACTGCCGCAGGTTCGCCCGGCCAGTCCATCGCATCGGTGGCCTCGATCTGCATGCGGAACGCCAGCTCGTATTGCGCGGTCCGCGTCACCGTTTCGGGGTTGGCGTACTCGGCGTGCGTCAGTCCATTGATGGCGCCGATGGAATCGAGCATCCGCCGGCGCAGCGGCCGCGACACGCCGGCGGGATTCTTGAGATACAGCACCGGCTCTCCCAGCGAACGGCATTGCACGCCCTGGTAGACGCCCGGCAGATAGCCCGGGCCCCAGAGCTGCTTTCCGCCGTCGGGGTTCTTGCCGCCGGACGTGAGCACGATGAAGCCCGGCAGGTTCTGGTTCTCCGTGCCGAGACCGTACGTGACCCACGATCCGAAAGACGCGAATCCCAGGCGCTCGTGACCGGTCTGCAGCAACAGTTGGGCCGGCGCATGATTGAACTGGTCCGTGCGCATCGAGCGGACGAAGCACAGGTCGTCGATATGCTTCTCGAGATGCGGCAGACGATCGGAGATCCACGCGCCGGCCTGCCCCGCCTGGTGGAAGGGATACTGCGCGCCCAGCAGCTGCGGAACCCCGCTGATGAACGCGAAGCGCTTGCCCGCGAGGAAGGACGCGGGGCAGTCCTTCCCGTCGAACTTCGTGAGCTCGGGCTTGTGCTCGAAGAGCTCGAGCTGGCTCGGCGCACCCGCCATGTGCAGGTAGATCACGCGACGCGCCTTTGGCGCGAACTCGGGCGGCAATGCCGCCAGCGGCTGTGAGGGCGGGCGCGAGAAATCCAGCGGCGTCACGGACGCCGACGCCCGGCCGGCCAGGCTGCCGAGGAACGCCGCGCCCATGAAACCCCCGGCGCATTGACCGAGGAAATATCGACGTGATTCATCCATGATCATTCACCTCGTCAGCGCCGCGTCGAGATTGAGAAGGATGCTCGCGACGGCCGAGTACGCCGCCGGCTCGCCGGCCATCCGGCGGGCGTCCGCGAAGGCCGCCTCGAGCTCTCGCAGTTCGCCCGCCGACAGCTCGCGTGAGAGCACGCGCCGCGCACCCGAGTTGAGCTTCGCATCGAGTTTGCCGTCCGGCGATTTGCTCATCTGCCGCGCCAGCGCGTCGGCCGCTTCGGCATAAACCGGATCGTTGAGCGTGCCCAGCGCCTGCAGCGGCGTGTTGGTCGGGATGCGGCGCGCGAGACTCACGACGTGCTCGGATGCGTCGAACGTCACGAAGCTCGGGTAGATGGCGCTGCGTTTCAGGTACGTGTAGAGCGCGCGCCGGTACCGGTCCGGACCGGTCGCATCTATCCACTTGTCGTCGTTGTAGACCGTCTTCCAGATGCCCTCCGGCTGCGGCGGCATCACCGGCGGTCCGCCGACCCTGGGCGTCAACAAGCCACTCGCCGCGAGCGCCTGGTCGCGCACCATCTCGGCGGTCAGGCGCTGCTGCGGACCGCGCGCGAGCAGGCGGTTGGCCGGATCCCTGGCGAGCAGCCCTGCGCCGACTTTCGCGCTCTGCCGGTAGGTCGCGCTCGTGACCAGTTCGCGCAGCAAGGCTTTCACGTCCCAGTGCAGATCCGCCTGGAAGTGCACGGCGAGCCAGTCGAGCAATTCGGGATGGCTCGGCGGCTGGCCGACGCTGCCGAAATCCTCGAGCGTCTCGACGATGCCCGTGCCGAAGAGCTGCTCCCAGAAGCGATTGACCGCGACCCGCGCCGTCAGCGGCTGCCCGGGCGAAAAGAACCACCTGGCGAGCGCCAGGCGGTCTCGCGCGGAATCCGCGGGTAGTTTGGGAAGCGCCGCGGGCACGTCCGGCTCGAGCGGTTCACCGACTTTCACCAGCAGGTTGCCGCGCTCGAACACCATCGTCGGACGTCGTTCGTACACCTTCGCCTCGTCCATCACCGGCAACGCGACACCCGGAACCCTGGCGCCCGCCTTCTCGAGGCGCACCAACTCGACGAGTTCCCCCGCCACTTTCGGATCGCCCGCGAACTGCAACCAGTGCGCGTCCGAAGTCGTGGCGAGATCGATTCGCCGGGCGGGCGCGGGCCGGCCCCCGAAGTTCCCGGTCTGAGTGAGTCGCAGCTCGAGTCTCGAACCCGCGGAGGACGGTATCGGCTCGTCCGGGATGGCGACGATCCAGCGCGCGCGGTCCAGCTTCGGATTCGCGGCGAACTGGCCCGAATCGAGCCCGTCGCCAGATTCCGCGGCCATCGCCTCCACGGCTCCCGCCAGCACTTCCTGCGAGTCGCGCGCGAACATTCGAAAGGCGATCTTGCGCCGCGGCGCGCCCTCGGCCGCGAGCCACGCTTCCACGCGACTCACAATGAATCCTTCCTCCGGTGTATGCCGCGCGGTTTTCGCGTCCTGCGGTGACACTTCGATGCGCAAGGCCGTGATGGCGGCCGCGCTGCCGAGGGGAACGTCGAGATCGAACATCGCCTGCGACGGGATCGTGCCGACGGCGCGAACCTGGCCTTTCTCGATGCCGAGCGGCCGCGGCGGCGCGCCCCTTTTCGATGCGAGCTCCTGGCGCCGCATCGCGATCTCGTTCGCGAACCATTTGCGAATCTCGGCCCGCTCCTTCTTGCGCTCGATCGCTGGATCGCGGCTCGCCTTCTCGAGGTCCGCGACGATCTGTTCGAGCATCGCCTTCTCGTTGACCAGCGCACCCGTGACCGGCAACGGAGACCACGATGTCTTTTCCCGCAACGCACGCCCCGCCTCGACGATCGCGTGCATCGCGTTGCGGGCGCGCACTCCCGAAGCTGCGACGTCGACGCGCCGCGCAACCTCGTTCGCGACACGTATCGTCGGGAAATCGTCCTCCCGGTCCGCATCGCGCGACGTGTTGAAGAACGCGAGCGACTCGTAGTATTCGTCGTGGCGGATCGGGTCGTAAGGATGCGCGTGACACTGAACGCAGTTGATCGTGACTCCGTTGAGCACCGACCACGTGGTCGCCACGCGGTCCATCACCGCGACGAGGCGGAACTCTTCGTCATCCGTGCCGCCCTCGTCGTTCACCGGCGTGAGGCGCTGGAAGGCCGTCGCGATGCGATCTTCGAGCGTCGCCTCCGGCAGCAGATCGCCCGCGAGCTGCGTGATCACGAAACGGTCGTAGGGCACGTTGCGATTGAACGCGTCGACGACCCAGTCGCGATAGGGCCACACGGGCCGGTCCGCGTCCTTCTCGTATCCCTTGCTGTCCGCGTAGCGCGCGAGGTCGAGCCACATCGAGGCCCAGCGCTCGCCGTACTGCGGGGAAGCCAGCAGCCTGTCCACCTGCTTTTCGTAGGCATCCGGGGACTCGTCCGCGAGGAATTCCGCGATCGTCGCGGGAGTCGGCGGCAACCCCGTGAGGTCGAAGGAGACACGTCGCAGCAGCGCCTCCTTGTCCGCTTCGACCGAGGGAGACAGCCCTTCCCGCTCGAGTCGCGCCAGCACGAAGCGGTCCAGGTCGCCGCGTGGCCAGCTCGCGTTGCGGACCGCGGGCTCTGCCGGCCGCTTCGGCGCGACGAATGCCCAGTGGTCTTCCCATACTGCCCCTTCCTCGATCCAGCGTCGCAGCAGATCGATTTCACGGGGTTCCAGCGGCGCGGCGTGATACGGCATCCGCGTTTCGGGATCGCGCGATGTCACCCGGGCGACGAGCTCCGACGCGCGCGGCTTCCCCGGCACGACGGTGGGCCGCCCCGACTTGCCTTTGCCCAACGCCTCGTCGCGATAGATGAAGGAGACGTCGCCCAACTGCCGCACGCCACCGTGGCACGCGACGCACTTCTCGTTGAGGATGGGTCGAACATCGCGGTTGAAGCTCACGGTGGAGCGCACGGCATCGTGCCGGTCCGCGAAGTGCCATACGGCCCCGGCGGCGATCGCCAGCAGCGCGATGGCGACGATGCCCAGCCGCGCGCGCGACGCGCGCTTCAAGCGGCCCCCACGTCGAGCTCGAATCCGTCGACTTTGCCCAGGTGAATCACGTGCAAGGAATCGCCCCCTCGATCGCGTCAGCCATTCATCGATGCTGGTTATTGTGGACCCAAGAGGCCGGTGCTTCTAGGAGGCCCGGCTATCCTGAAACTCGCCGGTCTGGGAAACTGCGGCCCGAATGCTCAAACGCTGGTTCCAACGCACCGTGCTGTCGCGCCGCTGGCTGACATTCGTCGTCATGGGGCTCGCCTTCTTCGCCTTCGGCGTCGGCACCTACAACATCTTCATGCTGTTCAGCGCCAACTTCGACTTCATCTCGCGATACGGCTGGGAGGCGCTCATGGAAGGCGCCGCGCGGCAACTCGTGGAGCTGCTCGTCACCGGTTACCTCAGCATGGCGGCGTACGTGGTGTTCAAGACTTGCGAGTACCGGCTCTCGCACGATCTCGCCGACGTCGCGCCTGCGCATGCTCCAGAGCCAGTTCCTGCGAAAACCGGCACCGCACCTGCCGGAACGTCTCTGCCGGATTGATCAAACGATCGGTGCCCCCATGCGCGGATCCGGCGCAAATTGACGATGACCGAGCGGTGAATGCGCATGAACCGCTCCACGCCGAGAGAGCGCATTGTGTCGTCGAACCTCATCCGGTAACACCGTCCGCAGCGACCGGCGCGCGCATGTCGCTACCTTCGCGCTGCCGATTGACGAGCCCCGAGAGGCGCCACGCAAGACGGCGACGAAATGCGGGAATGCTTCCGAGCGTGCGGAGCAGCAGGTTGCGCAAGGGACGGGCGAGTCGCGGCACCGTCGCCAGGCGTGTCAGCCGGTTCGCGATCGAGATGACTCCGTCCGCCACCGGGCGACGCTCGGCCTCGTAGGCAGCGAGGGAGGTTCCATCGCCGGTATGCAACGCCGTCGAGAGATGGGCCGCGAGACGCAGGCCATCGAGGATGCCGGTGTTCATGCCCTGCCCGCCCGCCGGGCTGTGCACGTGCGCGGCATCACCGGCGAGGAGCAGCCGGCGATCCCGATACGCGGCGGCGAGCCGGTGATGCACGCGGAACCGTGAGCTCCACACGAGCTCGCGCACCGTGACGCGCGATCGCTGCGGACCACGCGCGTCGATGAGCGCCTGCACGTCCGGGATGCCGGGATGCTCGGGCGCCGTGTCCATCGTCGCAACGATCCGGTGCACGCCGCCCGGCAGCGGCGCGACGACGACCATGCCCGCCGGCGAGAAGTACAGGATGACCTCGTCGTCGGGGACGTCACCCTCGAGGCGAACGTCCGCGAGCACGAACGACTCTTCGTAACGCGCGCCGTCGAAGTGGATGCCGGCGCTCTCGCGGACGAGGCTGTGCATGCCGTCGGCGCCGACGACGTAGCGGGCCTGCAGCGTCGTGCCGTCGGCGAGCTTCACCGCGGCCGATTCCTCGGATTGCGTGACCTGCGCGACGGCGCTGTTCCAGCGCACGTCGACACCCAGCGTCGCCAGGCGTTCGCGCAGGATGGACTCCGTCTGCGCCTGTGAAATCATGAGCGTGTACGCGTAGCGCGTCGGCAGATCCTCGAACGGGATGTTCACCAGCACGCGGTCGCGATCGCGGATCGAGAAGCGCGTGGCCGGAACACCTGTGCGGACCATCGCGCCCGTTACCCCGACCTCCTCGAGCGCCTCGAGCGTATGCGCGTGCACGACGGCCGCCCGGGACGAATTCGCACCTGCGGCCTGCTTGTCCAGCACGGCCACGCGGACATTCCGCTGCGCGAGCGAGGCGGCGAGCGAGAGCCCGGTGGGTCCGGCTCCCACGATGATGACGTCAAGGTCCGTTGTGGCTTGCATGATGCTTCTCCGCTGTCGTTAACCTACTGTTGAGTAGGTTACTGAGCGCCGGGTTATAGTTGCAAGGGTCGAAACCCCGGAAAACCCATGTCCAGACCGAAACCAGACCGACTGCTGACCGTCCGTCGGCGCCGGATGTCCGCCGCAGAACGCCGCGAAGTGATCCTGCAGAAGGCGAAGGACGCCTTCGCCGCGCGGGGCTACGCGGCGACGTCACTCGATGACGTGGCGGCAGCCGCCGGCGTCACGAAGCCGGTCGTCTACGACCACTTCG
>CADEED010000116.1 GCA_902826225.1 uncultured Pseudomonadota bacterium
ACAGCCCCGAACGCGTCATCCTGCTTATTCGCCGCAATCGCGCACGCCTTGCGGAGATCGAAAACAGCGAATTCGATTTCGAGGAGGCCGCGCTCCTTCGAAAGAGCCTAGTTCGCTGGCGGACAAATCTCGAGAAGGACCTGGCAGTTATGGAACTGGCGCTTTCGGCGCCAGATTGTCCGCAGGACGCCCGAGACTTCTACGCCAGCATGAAGCTGCTGTTGGATGAATTCGATTCGGACAACATGGCTAGTTAGCTGGCCGCAGCTACAGAAATCAAACAACGCTAGCGCGAAAGTCGGTCGATGAATTCGTTCCGAGAGCGCCTCGTGATCTCTGCGCTGACCTCATCGCTGAGACTCTTTGTGTGTGACTCGATCTTGTCCGAGCTGCTCGCAATGCTTTCGGCCGCGTCCTCGATTCTTTCGAGGACATCCCCGTAGTATTCGGGCGCGTTATGTTCGATCGAACGTGTGGTCCACCATGCGCAGAGAACCTGCGTGAGCATCACTGCGGCTGCTGCCAATGCAATGGGCAAGTGCTTTAAATCGCGCATGGGCATCCTCGCGGTAGATAGTACGCGGCGATTGTAGCGCACGCGCTTCCGGGCTGTTAGTGTGCCACGGCCTCGGGATAATTCTCCCTAACTTGTTGGCGGGAAAGGAGCGATGAGATGCAGTCTCTGATTGTCGCGCTCTGTGGCGTCGTTACGGGCCTGCTCGGCTTGCTTGTGACCTTTTTTCCTAAATGGGTCGAGCCGCCAATGCGATGGGTACTCATGATCGTATTCGCGATCGCGACAGTGGCCGGCGCATTCGTGGCCATTTCGAAGGAGCGACAAGATAGTGCGGCGGCTAAGGAAAGCGAAAGGCTGGCGCTTAGCCGCGGCGGCTATCCGACGGTAAGCGTGATGGGGTTCATGCCGATTCCTGAGCAAACCCGGAACGGCCGTGTTCTCGCGCAAGTGAGAATCAGCAATGGCTCGCTGATCCCCGTCCTAAACGCCCGCACGATACTTTCTCACTTTGTCGGAATTGGAAATGGGCCTGGCGGATCGGACAACGACATCATGCAGTTTCCAGAGGTTTCGGCAGTCAATCCGAACGATATGGCGCATGCGCTGCACAACGCGTACATGCTCAAGACGGACGGGCCTAACAAATTTAACGCGTTCGTCACGACACGCTGGGGACGGTTCTCGGAAGACATCGTCGTAGTGTGGAAAGACGATGCGTGGCAGGCGGACACGGAGGTCACGCAGCTCGAGGACAAGAAGTTGGGAAATGAGAAGGTGATTCTGAAAGAAATGCGCGCTGATCTGCGCGCGCTGTGGCCGCGCGGCGCCCCTCCTTGAGCGCCGCGCATTTGGCCAGCTCAGGCGCGGACGCCGCCCATTTGAATTGGGATGGCGAACCGAGTCGATTCGTCCAGCTCGTTAACATCGGGCACTGAACCGGACAGTGTGTTGCCGAGGAAAGTCGTAAGTATCGATGAGAATGCAGCGATTGCATTCTCGTTCTCGGTCGCGATCACTGCGGAAAGATGCCCATGCACGATGTTCGTCTGCGGCGTGCCGTCGCGGAAATCGGCCTGATAGTCAGTTTGGCTTGCACCGGCAGCCTCGAGTTCGCGGAGCATCGCGACGGCGCGACGCTGGCCTTCGAGCCAAGCAGCGGAATCTGGGGTAAGGTGCGAATACGACATGATGATCTCCTGGGTCGCTTGTGAAGCGCCGCCCGTGTTCCAGCACCGGCGAGCGCGGGTTGGGAACTACTTCAATTTGGCCGATTGCGGTGTCGAAGGAACGGTTGGTAGCGTGCCCCCGCTACCAACTTCTCTCCCACTGCTCCCGCATCTCTCTTTCGGGCGTCGCATTACCCTGGCGCTCGCTCCACAATCGACGCCGTGAGCAAGCAGATCGTCTCCGCGGACGGCAAACCGCGCTGCCGCTGGGCAAGTGCCGCGCCCGGCTTCCCGGGCTACCAGGCCTATCACGACAAGGAGTGGGGCTACCCGGTCCTCGACGATCGCCGCCTGTTCGAAAAACTCTGCCTCGAAGGATTTCAATCCGGCCTGAGCTGGCGAACCATCCTCGCCAAGCGCGACAACTTCCGCGCCGCATTCGCCGGTTTCGATTTCGACAAGGTTGCGCGCTTCGGCGCTCGCGAGGTCAAGCGGCTGCTTGCCGATGCCGGCATCGTTCGGCATCGCGGCAAGATCGAAGCGGTCATCAACAACGCGAAGCGCGCGCGGGAGATGGTCAAGGCTCACGGCTCACTGGCCGCATTCATCTGGCGCTACGAGGCCACGCAATCGGGCAAGCCACAGACCGTGTCGACTACCGCGGAATCGATCGCTCTGTCGAAAGCGCTCAAGAAGCTTGGCTGGAAGTTCGTCGGCCCCACGACGGTGTACGCATTCATGCAGGCGATGGGCCTCGTGAACGATCACGCCGACGGCTGCGTGTTTCGTGCCCAGGCCGAGAAGGCGCGAAAGAAGTTCAGGCGCCCGCGTTGATCAGCGAGGGTTGCTCAGGATCAACGTGAAGAACATCACGACGAGCGCCAGCGCCCAGGGACCGAAGCCCAGCCAGAACGCGAGCTTCGGGTTGTTTCCCCAGAACGCGAACCACACGGCGGCCGCGGCGAACCCGAGGAACAGCACCGCGAACAGCGCGGTGGTCCCGGTGCCGTACTTCGAAGTCTGCAACACGCCGACGAGGTTCAGGAAACAGCGCGCGCCGAGGTAGATGTTCACGGCGGCGAAGAGGAGGGCGAAAACTTTCACGGGTGCATCCTACGTCGACGACGACGACTTGAACTCCTTGGCGACGATGTAGACCTCGCGCGATTCCGCGCGTGAGGCCGAGGGCTTGCGGATCAGCACCCTGGCGAACGACTTGCGCAGCTCCTTCAGGTACTCGTCCGAACCCGCTCCCTGGAACATCTTCGCGACGAACGTCGCGCCGGGCTTCAGCGTCTTGCGCACGAAGTCGAGCGCGAGCTCGAGGAAGTAGATCGAGCCCGCCTGGTCGGCGGAATCGATGCCCGTGATGTTGGGCGCGATGTCGGAGACGATGAGATCGAATTTGCCGCCGTCAAGCCAGCCCAGCAGTTGATCGACCACCGCGTTCTCGTTGAAATCACCCTGCACGAAATCGACGTTCGCGATGGAACTCATCGGCAGAATATCCGTCGCCAGAACCCGGCCCTTCGCGCCGACGAGCTTGCCGGCCACCTGCGACCAGCCGCCGGGCGCCGACCCCAAGTCCAGGACGCGCATCCCGGGCTTGATGAGCCGGTCCTTCTCGTGAAGCTCGATGAGCTTGTAAGCGGAGCGCGAGCGATAGCCGTCGATCTGCGCCTTCTTCACGAACGGGTCGTTGACGTGTCGGCGCAGCCATTCGTTGCTGCTCTTGGATCGAGGCATACTGCGCGCATTCTACCCATGCCCCCGTTCTTTGCCGGATAGACCGGCCAGGAATCTTCTCGTGCTGAGAATCACCGAGCTGCCGCTGCCCCTCGACTACACGCCGGAGTCGCTTCGGCAGGCCGTCGTCAAGCGCCTCGGGATCAGGGACGCCGACCTGCTGGAGTTCACGCTCTTCAAGCGCAGCCACGACGCGCGCAAGAAGCACACCGGCATCCTGTTCATCTGCATCGTCGACGCGAGGGTCGACGATGAAGCTGGCGTGCTCGCGCGGCTCTCTCGCGACCGGCAGATCTCCGTTGCGCCCGACACGGCCTACCACCCGGTGGCGCGAGCGCCCGCGTCGCTCGCCGAGCGGCCCGTGGTCATCGGCTTCGGCCCGGGCGGCCTGTTCGCGGCACTGCTGCTCGCGCAGATGGGCTTCAGGCCGATCGTGCTCGAGCGGGGACGCGATGTGCGGCGCCGTACCCAGGACACCTGGGGCCTGTGGCGCAAGAAAGTCCTCGACCCCGAATCCAACGTGCAGTTCGGCGAGGGAGGTGCGGGTCTGTTCTCGGACGGCAAGCTCTACAGCCAGATCAAGGACCCGAAATTCTACGGCCGCCAGGTGATGCGCGAGTTCGTGAAGGCCGGCGCGCCCGCGGAAATCCTCTTCGTCAGCAAGCCGCACATCGGCACTTTCCGGCTCACGGGCATCGTCGAGAGAATGCGCGCGGAGATCGCGGCGCTCGGGGGCGAGGTCCGGTTCGAAAGCAAGGTGACCGATCTCGAGGTGAGCGATGGGCAGATGGAAGGAGTCGTGCTCGAAAACGGCGAACGGATCCCGGCGCGGCATGTGGTGCTGGCGCTCGGGCACAGTTCGCGCGACACCTTGCGCATGCTCGAGCGGCGCAGGATCTTCCTCGAAGCAAAGCCGTTCGCCCTCGGCTTCCGCATCGAGCATCCGCAGTCGCTCATCGATCGAGCCCGCTTCGGAAAATTCGCGGGCCATCCCGAGCTCGGCGCGGCCGACTACAAGCTCGTGCACCACGCGACCAACGGCCGTTCCGTGTTCAGCTTCTGCATGTGCCCGGGCGGCACGGTGGTGGCGGCGACCTCCGAGCCCGGCCGCGTCGTGACGAACGGCATGAGCCAGTACTCGCGCAACGAGCGCAACGCGAATGCCGGCATCGTCGTCGGCATCGATCCCGCGCGGGATTTTCCGGGCGGGCCGCTCGCGGGCGTCGCTTTGCAGGAAGCGCTCGAGTCGACGGCATTCGAGCTCGGCGGCGGCGACTACTGCGCGCCGGGTCAGCTGGTCGGGGATTTCATTCGCGGCGAAGCGAGCGCGACTTTCGGCGAGGTGGAGCCCTCGTACCAGCCGGGGGTGAAGCTCCGAGACCTCACGCGCGCGTTGCCGGCGTACGCCATCGACGCGATCCGGGAAGCGCTGCCGGTATTCGGCCGGCAGATCCTGGGGTTCGATCGCGGTGACGCGGTCCTCACGGGCGTCGAGACGCGCACGTCGTCGCCGGTGCGCATCACGCGTCACGACGATACACTGCAGAGCCTCAACACGCGCGGTCTGTATCCTTGTGGCGAAGGTGCGGGCTATGCGGGCGGGATCCTCTCCGCCGGCGTCGACGGCATCAAGGTGGCCGAGGCCGTGGCGCGGAGCCTCGCGTGAAGTTCGACGACATCAAGAAGCTGCACCAGAAGAAGTTCCGCGAGGAGTTCGGCTGCTTCCTGATCGAGGGCGAGCACCTCGTACAGGAGCTCGAGAGGGCCGCCCGGCAGGATTCGCGGCTGCGCACCGCCGAGATCTACCTGACCCACGAGTACGGGCACGTGAAGAGCGCGCTGCCGACGCACGTGATCAATGCCCGACACATGGCGCAGATCAGCGAGACACGCGAACCGCAGGGGATCGCCGCCGTCGTGCCGCTGCTCCGGCCGGTCGCGCCGCGCCCCGGCGAGCGCGCCGTCTATCTACACGAGATCCAGGACCCGGGGAATTTCGGCACGATCCTGCGTACGCTGGCGTGGTTCGGGAACTTCCGCTGCCTCACGAGCGCCGACAGCGTCGATCTCCACAACGGCAAGGTGGTGCGCGCGAGCATGGGTGCGGTGTTCCACGTGCCCGTCGAGCTCGATGTGCCTGCGGACTCGCTCCCGGGCCGGTTCGCGCGCATTGCCTGCCTGGACTTGCAGGGCAAGTCCGTGGCGTCGCCGGAATTCCGCGACTTCGATTGCTACGTGTTCGGCAACGAAGCGCGCGGGCTGCCGCGGGAACAGATGCGGACGCTGTCCGCGCAGCCGTTCACCATCGCGGGAACCGGCGCCATCGAGTCGCTGAACGTTGCCGCCACCGTGAACATCTGTCTATACGAGCTCAACCGCCCGTAGCATTGTCCGCATCGCCGTCGCGCTGACGTCCTGTCATGGAACCGGGAGCCAATCCTCCCGTACTCACCACGATCTTCCTTGCGTGAGATCCCATGAACGATTCGACCGACCGGCGGGCCTACCGACTGAGCTCGCTGGACATCCTCCGCGGACTCGTGATCGTCGTGATGGCGCTCGATCACGTGCGCGATTTCGCGATGACCGCCGCCGTCCAGGATCCCGCGGCCGATCCCGATGTCAGTCCGTGGCTGTTCGCGACGCGCTGGATCACTCACTTCTGCGCGCCGACCTTCGTGCTCCTCGCGGGCACGAGCGCCGGGTTGATGGCCGGCCGGAAGTCACCCACGGAACTCGCGTGGTTCCTGCTGACGCGCGGCCTGTGGTTGATCGTGCTCGAGCTCACGATCGTATCGCTGTCGTGGACGTTCGCGCCGACGGGGATCGCCGAGTGGGGCGGTCGGACCAACCTCGCACTGCAGGTGATCTGGTGCATCGGCGCCAGCATGGTCCTGCTGGCGGGTGCGCAGTTCCTCGGACGGCGCGCCTGCCTCGCCATCGGCGCGGCGATCGTGCTCGGTCACAACCTCCTGGATGCAGGCTGGCCGCCCTCGAGCACCACCACGGCGACCGGCCCGGCCTGGGCGGTTTTGCATGCACGCCAGGTCTGGGAGGCCGGGGAATTCCGGATCTTCTTCTCGTATCCCTTGCTGCCCTGGGTCGGAGTGCTGTTCCTCGGATTCGGCGCCGCCGGCGTGTTCGAACTACCCGCGGAGCGCCGGCGCACGCTGCTGGTCCGCATCGGAATCGCGCTGATCGCGGCGTTCATCCTGCTCCGCGCCTCGAATCTCTACGGCGATCCCGCGCCGTGGCAGGGTTCGATCATGTCGTTCCTGGGGACGGCGAAGTACCCGCCGAGTCTCCTCTACCTGCTCATGACGCTGGGTCCCGCGGCGATTGCCTGCGCGTACGTCGACCGCCTCGGCGAGCGGGTCGCTCGCGTGCTGACGATGTTCGGACGCGCGCCGCTCGCGTTCTACGTGGCGCATCTCTACCTGATCCACGGCCTGGCCGTGCTGCTGGGCGTCGCGCAAGGATTCGCCGCGGCGCAGTTCTTCACTCACTACCGATTCTTCCCGGAAGGCTACGGCGTCGGCCTGCCGGGCGTCTACGCGATCTGGATCGCCGTCGTCGTCCTGCTGCATCCGCTCTGCCGATGGGTCGCGGCGGTGAAGGCGCGCCGGCGCGAATGGTGGCTCAGCTACGTCTGAGCGCGCTCACCGCGCAATCTTTGCCAGGAACGCCCGCAGGTCGGCGATTTCCTCGGCGCAGAGCGCGTGCGGCATCGCGTACGCATGCCACTCGGGCCGGTAACCCGTGCCCTCGAGTATCCGGCGCGTCTCGTCGCCGAGCGCGAACGGCACGACGGGATCCTGCTCGCCATGTGCGAGGAACAGCGGTGTCGAAAGGTTGGCCGACGTGCGCTCGGTCGCGAACTGCCGCGCGAGCGGTAGATAGCAGGAGAGGGCGATCACCCCGGCCAGCCTCTCGGGATGACGCGTGGCGACGTGCAGCGCCATGGCGCCGCCCTGCGAGAAGCCGGCCAGCGCGATGCGATTCGTCGGCACACCGCGCGCGTTTTCATTCTTCACGAGATTGCCGATGGCTTCGGCCGAGGCCTGGATGCCTGCGGCGTCCTCGGCCGAGCGGCGATCGATCGCGATGATGTCGTACCACGCGCGCATCTGGTAACCGGCGTTGATCGTTACGGGTCGTATCGGGGCGTGCGGGAACACGAATCGCAGCGCTGGCGACCCCGGCTGCACGAGCTCGGGCACGAGCGGCTCGAAGTCGTGGCCGTCGGCGCCGAGTCCGTGCATCCAGATGATCGAGAACGACGGATCGGGTCCGGTCTCGACGGTCACGGTCTCGAGTTTCAAACGATGGTGTCCGTGATCGTGGAGACCGTGAGGTTCGCGGCCCACATGAAGCTGTTGATGATCTCGCGCACGCCCGGAAACCAGTTGTACACGACCCAACCGAGCACCACGACGAAACCGATCCACAACACGGCGTGCAGGGTGCGCCAGCCGGGGTGGTACCCACCGTTCGCATGCATGCCGCCATTGCGCACCGCCTTCAACGGCGCCGAGATGATCGCATACGCGACCACGAGACCCACGATGCCCACCCACAGCGGGATGTGATGCGGGAATGCCCAGCCGAAGATCGAGTGACTGGTGAGGAGCTGCAGCAGCGCGACGATCCAGGCGATGAACACGACGGCCCCGATGATGGCGGCGATCGGCAGGAAGACCGCCATCGCGCCGCGCGCGGCGGGCGACATGTTCTGGCCGACGTTGGAGGCCGTCATGCGGAGCTGCTCGTTCATGTGCTTGAACTGTCGGTTCCAGTGCTTCTGCTGTCGGCGCCACTCGCGGTGCCAGGTCTGGTTGGACTCGTCAAAGTTTTTTTTTGCGCGCCCGATGATGTCTTCAGTGTTGAACGGCACGCCGAAGGCCGCAGCGCGGTCCTCGGCGGTGTCCGCGTACGGCACGATGACGAGCATGGCCAGATAGATGAGCAGCGTGACGCCGGTGAACAGCGTGAGCACGACCGTGCCGATGCGCACCCAGGTCACGTCGAGACCCGCATAGGCCGCGATGCCATTGCAGACGCCGCCCCACATCGCGCCCTCGCGGATCTTGTAGAGCCGTTTGCGCGGCTGGGAGGCCGGGGAGGCGGCCGCTGCGGCGGCGCCACCGCCGGCGGGGTTGGACGCGTCCGCGTCGGCCGCCTCCACGGGTCCCATCTCCGTGAGAAAGCGTTCGACCTCCACCGTGCTCACGACGGTCTTGTGCGGACCGAGCGTGGCGCGGCACTTCTCGCCGATCGCCTGCTCGAGGTCCGCCATGACCTCCGCGCGGTCCGGGCTGTCCTTGAGGCGCGCCTCGGCGCGTTCGAGGTAGCTTCGGAGCTGTTCGAAGCCGGGCTCCTCCAGTTGGTAGGAGTTTCCATTGAGACTGATGCTGACCACTTTTTGCATGGCTTTTAATTCCCGAAATCGGCGAGGGTGCGGTTGAGGTTCTTCCAGTAATCGTTGAGCGTCGTGAGCTGGGTGCGGCCCTTGGGCGTGAGCTTGTAATACTTGCGGGGCGGGCCGGCGTCCGACTCCTGCCACTCGTAATCCACCAGTTCTTCGCGCCGCAGCTTGCTCAGGAGGGGATACAGCGTCCCTTCCTGGGTGGAGAATTCCGTGGGCCCCAGCAGCTTGAGCATGTCCGCGACATAGACCTTGTCGCCCGCCACGATCTTGAGGATCACGAATTCGAGCAGGCCTTTGCGGAGGGGCGCGAGTTTTTCGGTTGGGTCCATGGTTCTAAACAGCTACCTTGGGCACGCAAGGTACTTGAGTGAGACATGGCTGTCAACGGGATTTTTCCTGGCATAGAATCCGCGCCCACGGTGGGTAGGGCGGATTGCCGCGAGACCTCCCAGACTGAGTTAAGGCCCCGATGGGGCTTTAATTTTTTTGGCCCGGTGTCACTTAAGGTCACCGGACATTTTGGGAGGGCCTGCAGGGCCCTTTTTTGTTGGAAGGCGAATGGATACGGCATTGCACGACCGTCTCATCGCCCGGTACGAACCGGTTTTGGCGGAATTGGGATACGAACTCGTCGAAGTGGAATTCACGACGGGTCAGGGTGGCGCGACGTTACGCATCTACATCGACAGCCCCGAGGGCATCGACATGGATGACGTCAGCACGGCGAGCCCGGTGATCTCGGAACTGCTCGATGTCGATGATCCGTTTCCGGGCGCGTCGTATTCGCTCGAGGTGTCGTCGCCCGGTCTCGACCGGGTGTTGCGGACGCCCGAGCACTTCGCGCGCTTCGTGGACAACCGCGTGAAGGTGGAACTGCAGGTTCCGCGCGATGGCCGCAAGCGTTACACGGGCATGCTGCGGCGGACGGATGGCGAGAGCATCGAGCTGGAAGTGGACAATTTTTCCGTGAGCATACGGCTCGCGGAGATCGGCAGGGCCCGATTGGCCCCGTTGTGAAATTCGAGGGTAGTTAGAGACATGAACAAAGAAATCCTGTTGGTGGTAGACGCCGTCTCCAACGAGAAGAGCGTCGACAAGGAGATCATCTTCGGCGCCCTCGAGGCGGCGCTGGCCTCGGCTACCCGCAAGAAACACGGCGAGGAATGGGACGTACGCGTCGCCATCAACCGCAAGACCGGCGACTACGACACGTTCCGCCGCTGGAAGGTCTTCGCCGACGATTCGCGCGAGATGGAAGTGCCGCAGCGTGAAGTGCGCCTCGAAGACGCGCTGGACGTCGACAAGTCCGCCGTCGTCGGTGGATACGTCGAAGAGCCCATGGAGTCGGTGGCCTTCGGCCGCATCGCCGCGCAGCAGGCGAAGCAGGTCATCGTGCAGAAGGTGCGCGAAGCCGAGCGCTCACAGGTGGTCGAGGCCTACCAGGATCGCGTCGGCCAGCTCGTGTCGGGCGTGGTGAAGCGCGTCGACCGCAACGGTATCTACGTCGACCTCGGTGGCAATGCCGAGGGATTCGTCCCGCGCACCGACATGATTCCGCGCGAGATCGTGAAGAGCCAGGACCGCATCAAGGCGCTGCTCAAGGAAGTGAAGAGCGCCGTCGACACGCAGCGCGGCCCGCTGCTGTTCATGTCGCGCACGGATCGTCAGTTCCTCATCGAGCTCTTCAAGCTCGAGGTTCCCGAGGTTGGTCAGGGACTGATTCAAATACTGGGGGCGGCCCGGGATCCCGGCGTGCGCGCCAAGATCGCGGTGAAGAGCCTCGAGCCGCGCGTCGACCCCGT
>CADEED010000117.1 GCA_902826225.1 uncultured Pseudomonadota bacterium
CGATGCCCACGCGGCCCTTCTTGTGGATGAAGCCCGGCATGATGCCGATCTTGCATTCACCCGGCGTGATGATGCCGGGGCAGTTGGGCCCGATGAGCCGGGTGCCCGTGTTGGCGAGCGTCGCCTTCACCTTGACCATGTCGTTGATCGGGATGCCTTCCGTGATGCACACGACGAGCTCGATGCCGGCATCCGCGGCTTCGAGGATCGCGTCGGCCGCGAAGGCCGCGGGCACGTAGATGACGCTCGCGGTGGCGCCCGTCTTGGTGACTGCATCCGCGACGGTGTCGAACACGGGCAGCCCGAGATGCTTCTCGCCGCCGCGGCCGGGCGTGACGCCGCCGACCATCTTCGTGCCGTACTTGATGCTGTGTTCGCTGTGGAACGTGCCCTGCTGGCCCGTGAAACCCTGGCAGATCACCTTGGTGTGCTTGTTGACGAGAATACTCATGATTGTCTACTTGCCCTTGGCGAGGGAGACGGCCTTCTTGGCCGCATCGGTGAGATCGGAAGCGGGCGTGATCGCGAGCGCGCTGTGCGCCAGCATCTCGCGCGCCTGTTCGGCGTTCGTGCCCTCGAGGCGCACGATCACGGGCACCGAGACACCCACCTGCTTGACCGCGATCATCACGCCTTCGGCGATGAGGTCGCAGCGCACGATGCCGCCGAAGATGTTCACCAGGATCGCGCGCACCTTCTTGTTGGACAGGATGAGCTTGAACGCCGCGGTGACGCGCTCGGCCGTGGCGCCGCCGCCGACGTCGAGAAAGTTCGCCGGGTTGCCGCCGTGCAGCTTGATGAGATCCATCGTCGCCATCGCGAGACCGGCGCCGTTGACCATGCAGGCGATGTCTCCGTCGAGCGATACGTAGTTGAGGTCGTGCTCGGACGCTTCGCGCTCGATCGGATCCTCCTGGGAGGGATCCCGCATCTCGGCCAGCTTCTTCTGGCGGAACATGGCATTCGCGTCGATGTTGATCTTGGCGTCCAGCGCGACGAGGTCGCCACTTTTCGTGACGATCAGCGGATTGACCTCCAGCAGCGATGCGTCGCGTTCGAGGTAGATGCGGTACAGCGCCGTGAGGATCTGCTGGAATTTTGCGATCTGCGGACCCTTGAAGCCGAGGCCGAACGCGAGCTTTCGGCACTGGTAACCCTGCAGGCCGGCGGTGGGGCTGATGTCCACGCGCAGGATCTTCGAAGGCTCGTGCTCGGCGACTTCCTCGATGTCCATGCCGCCCGCGGCTGAGGCGATGACCGCCACCTTGCTCTTCTCGCGGTTCAGCGTGAGCGAGAGATAGATCTCCCGCTCGATGTCGGAGCCCGACTCGACGTACACCGTTTCGATGGGCAGACCTTCGGGACCGGTTTGTTTGGTGACGAGCCGCTGCCCCAGCATGTCCTGCGTCGCCGAACGTACCGTGTCGAGATCGCGCGCGAGTTTCACGCCGCCCGCCTTGCCGCGACCGCCCGCGTGCACCTGCGCCTTCACGACCCAGAGTTTTCCACCGAGCTTCTCGGCCGCGCTAACAGCTTCGTCGGCGCTCCTCGCCGGCAGGCCTTGCGGCACCGGAATGCCGAATTCGCGAAACACTTCCTTCGACTGGTATTCGTGGAGATTCATCGGGTGGCTTCAGTGGCGAAAAAGAACCGGTATTCTCCCGAAATCGTGCGGCAGTCGCCAGTTGCACCGTGCACCGCAACTTCTGCGGCCCCGGTGCAACTGCTACAGTCCCGGCCGATGTCGCCTGTCGCCGCAGCTCCCCTCGCCCCCACCGATCTGGCCTGGCGTGTCATCGGGCTGGTGAACCTGTACCGGCTGCTGATTCCGCCGTCCGTGTATTGGCTCTACTGGTACCTGGGCGCCACCACGGCGATCGGTTCCGCCCGCCCGCTGCTCTTCTTCTGGGTGTGCATCGTCTATTTCGCGATGGGAATCGCGGTGGTCGTCGGCGGCCGGCGCCTGCTGCCCAATCTGCGGGCGACGACGTTCGTGCACGCGATGATCGACGCCGTCTTCATCAGCCTCATCCTGTTCGCGAGCGGCGGCGTCGGGAGCGGCCTGGGCATCCTGTTCGTCGTGCCCGTCGGCGCGATGGCCCTGCTGGCGGACAGCCGCGATGCGTTCCTGCTCGCGGCGATGGCCACGCTGGCACTGCTGATCCAGCAGATCGCCGGTCACGCGCTCGGAACCGCCGGCACCGCCGACTACCCGAGCGCCGGGATCCTGGGAGGCATCGTCTTCCTGGTTGCATTGCTCGCCTGGCCGGTGGCTCACCGGCTGCGCGACTCGGAGGCCACGGTCCGCCGCCAGCAGGTGGACATGGCCAATCTCGCGCAGCTCTCGCAATACATCGTGCAGCACCTGCGCGAGAGCATCGTGGTGGTCGACCACGAGAACCGCATCCGGCTGATCAACGAATCGGCCGCGCAGTTCCTGGGCGACCGCGGTGCCTATCCGGGCGCGCTGCTCGGAGAGGCTTCTCCGCAGCTCCTCTATCTACTGGAGACGTGGCGCGCCCGCGCCACCGGGGTCGCGACGCCTTCGCAGACGTTCGTCGCGGCGGACGGCGGACACGTGCTCCAGCCGCATTTCGCGTCGCTCGGCGGATCGGAGCCCGCACCCGTGATCGCCTTCCTGGAGGACACCGAGCAGCTGGCGGCGAAGATCCAGCAATCGAAGCTGGCAGGCCTCGGCCGCCTCTCGGCGAGCATCGCGCACGAAATCCGCAACCCGGTGGGCGCGATGAGTCACGCCGCGCAGCTCCTGGGCGAGTCCGCCTCGCTCTCCGCCGAGGACAAGCGGCTCACGGAGATCGTCCGCACCAACGGCGAGCGTGTGCGGCAGATCATCGAAAACGTCATGTCGATGGCGCGACGCGAGGCCTCGCGCCCCGAACGCCTGATCCTCGCGACCTGGCTCGAGGGTTTCCGCAACGAGTTCTGTGCGACCATGCAGCTGCCGCCCGAGCGGCTCGAAGTCAGCGCGCTGCTCGGTGATGTCGAGGTGCAGGTCGATCCTTCGCAGCTGCGGCAAATCGTCTGGAACCTGTGCGAGAACGCGGTGAAGTACGGCAACGGCGGCCCGGGCAACGAGTCGATCGAGCTGCGCATCGGGCGCCTCGCCTCGACTGCGCGGCCGTTCCTCGAAGTCGCCGACCGCGGCCCTGGAATCCCCGTCCCGCACCGTGAGCGCATCTTCGAGCCCTTCTTCACGGGCAACGAGCGCGGCACGGGCCTGGGGCTGTTCCTGGCGCGCGAGCTCGCCCAGACGAACGGCGCCACCCTCCTCTACGAGCCCCGCACCAGCGGCGGCAGTGTGTTTCGCATCGTCTTCCGCGATCCGGAACGCTGGGTCGCCTGACGCGCGTTCCCATGGCATCACCGCTCGTACTCGTCGTCGATGACGAACCCGATCTCGTCGAGCTGGTGACGCTGACGCTGTCGCGCATGCAATTGCAGACGGCCTCCGCCGGCGACGTCGCGACCGCGAAGAAACTGCTCAAGGCGCAGTCGTTCGACCTCTGTCTCACCGACATGCGGCTGCCCGACGGGAACGGTCTGGACCTGCTCGAGTGGATGACAATCCACTGCCCTGGCGTTCCTTGCGCGGTGATCACCGCGCACGGCAACGTGGAATCCGCCGTCCGCGCGCTCAAGCTCGGCGCGTTCGACTTCGTGTCGAAGCCGCTCGATCTCGGCGTCCTGCGCCGCATCGTCTCGACCGCCCTCAAGCTCTCGCAGTCCGCACAGACGGCGCAGTCGACGCGCACGGGCACGCAACTCATCGGCGCAGGCGTGGCGATGGACCGGTTGCGGGAGATGATCCTGCGCGTCGCGCGCAGCCAGGCACCGGTGCACATCTTCGGCGAATCCGGCACGGGCAAGGAGCTCGTCGCCCGCATGATCCACGCGTCCGGTCCACGCGCGGAAGGACCCTTCGTGCCGGTCAATTGCGGCGCCATCCCGTCCGAGCTCATGGAAAGCGAATTCTTCGGCCACAAGCGCGGCGCCTTCACGGGCGCGGTCACCGACAAGGTGGGCCTCATTCCGTCGGCCGAAGGCGGCACTCTGTTCCTCGACGAGGTGGCGGACCTGCCGCTGCACATGCAGGTAAAACTGCTGCGCGTCATCCAGGAAAAGACCGTGCGGCCGATCGGCGAGCAGCGTGAAGCCCCCGTCGACGTGCGCGTCCTGTCGGCCACTCACAAGAACCTCGCGGATCTCGTGTCGCAGGCGCGCTTCCGCGAAGACCTGTTCTATCGAATCGACGTCATCGAGCTGCGCGTGCCGCCGCTGCGCGAGCGCGCCGAGGACATCCCCGAGCTCGCCGACGCCATTCTCCACAAGCTCTCGCGGCGGTTGGGCATCGAGTCGCCCGATCTCACGGACGAAGCGCTCGACGTGCTCGTGAATTTTCCGTTCCCGGGCAACGTGCGCGAGCTCGAGAACGTGCTCGAAAGGGCTCTCGCGCTCTCCGACCAGAAGCGCATCGACATCGCCGACCTGCAGCTGCGCGCCGTGCCCCGAGCCGAGAATGCGGCACCGCCGCCAGCCGACACGATCGCGCAGATGCGCGCGCCGGGCAGCGCGCCGCCGGAGCGCTCGGTGTCCGCGCTCGGCGAGCAGCTCGAGGACGTGGAGCGCGCGGCCATCGTCAATGCGCTCGAGGCGGCGCGCTACAACAAGACGGCGGCCGCGCGGGCGCTCGGTATGACCTTCCGCGCGCTGCGGTACCGCATCAAGAAGCTCGGGATCGAGTGACGTAATGTGACGCACGACGTCACTTTGTGACGTCGTGCGGCGCCCGGCGTGCGATTTGGCCGACAAGACTACGTCAAATCGGAAAACTTCCGGCAAATATGTGCCTGCAAATCAGCGAGTTGGTCGGCTAGGGTTCCTGCTGGCACAGGCCTTGCTCCCTATTCTCCCAACTGGCGTCGTCTGGCGCCTGGTGCGCCAACTACAAGTTTCGTTTTTCGGGTTTCTTTCTCAGGAGTTCACTCAATGAAATTGCAAAAGGGCTTCACGCTCATCGAACTGATGATCGTCGTCGCGATCATCGGCATCCTCGCGGCCATCGCCATCCCGGCGTACCGCGACTACACGGTCCGTTCGCAGGTCACTGAAGGCCTGAATTTCGCGGCCGCCGCGAAGACCTCGGTCTCGGACACCTTCATCTCGAGCGGCATTTGGCCGTCGAACAACACCGCCGCGGGATTGGGCGCGGCTGTGGACATCCGCAGCAAGTACGTCCAGTCAGTCACGGTGAGCACCTTCGGTAACATCACGGTGCTGTACGGCAATGATGTCAACCCGGAAGTGACCGGCGAGACCCTGGTCTTCACGCCGTATACCAGCCCGAACGGCGACGTGTCGTGGCGGTGCGGCCTGCACCCGATGACGGGTGCGGTGATTCTGGTTGTCGGCGCCGTTCCGGATGCGGGTACGGTCGATCAGAAGTACCGTCCGTCGAACTGCCGCACGTAAACTGCGGGTTCGCTCGATGCGATATGAAAGCCCCTCCTCGGAGGGGCTTTCTCTATTTGGGCCTTCTCCTTTTGGGAGCAGGGTCACGCGAGCGGCGGCCCGCCTATGCGACCATTGGACGCAGATTTAACAATTGCCTGCCTGCGGTGCCTGAGTAGACTAGCCGCAGCGGGTCTGGTCGCTCGCACGTAACCACATGAACGACAACGCATCTCTGGCATTGGGGGGAAATCGCTCCGGGCTCGGCGGTCTGCCGCAGCGCCTGGTCCAGGATGGCGTGGTCGAAGAAGCGGCCATGCTCACGGCCCTGCAATCGGCCAAGGACCGCAAGTCCAGCTTCGTCACCCAGCTCATCGCCGCGGGCGCCGCCAAGGCGCGCGACATCGCCATCGCGGCCTCCACCGAATTCGGCGTGCCGCTCTACGACCTCGACTCGCACCAGGTCGATCTCGACATCCTCAAGCTCGTCCAGGACAAGCTGCTGCAGAAGCATCGCTGTCTGCCTCTCTATCGTCGCGGCAAACGCCTGTTCCTGGGCGTCGCGGATCCGACGAACCTGCACGCGATCGACGAGATCAAGTTCCAGACGGGCATGGGCATCGAGGCGGTCGTCGTCGAAGACGACAAGCTGCAGAAGGCCATCGACAAGGCCGTCGAGCAGGCCGATACCGCGATGCCGAATCTCGTCGACGACGAGTCCGGGTTCGATCTCGAGAATCTCGACGTCTCCGGCGGCGAAGAAGACGAGGGCGGCGGCGTATCGCGCGACGATGTCGAAGACGCGCCGATCGTCCGTTTCGTCAACAAATTGCTGCTCGACGCCATACGCCGCGGCGCGTCGGACATCCACTTCGAACCCTACGAAAAGATGTACCGCATCCGCTTCCGCATGGACGGCGTGCTGAAGGAGATCGCGCAGCCGCCGGTACAGCTCTCGCAGAAGATGTCCGCGCGCCTGAAGGTCATGTCGCGCCTGGACATCGCGGAGCGCCGCGTGCCGCAGGACGGCCGCATCAAGATGAAGCTGTCGAAGACTCGCGCGATCGACTTCCGCGTGAGCACCTGCCCGACGCTCTTCGGCGAGAAGATCGTCTGCCGTATTCTCGATCCCTCGTCGGCCATGCTCGGCATCGACTCGCTCGGCTACGAACCGTTCCAGCGCGAGATCTATCTCAAGTACCTCGCCAAGCCGCAGGGCATGATCCTCGTCACCGGCCCCACCGGCTCGGGCAAGACGGTGTCGTTGTATACCGGCCTCAACATCCTGAACAAGGAAGACACCAACATCTCGACCGCGGAAGACCCGGCGGAAATCAATCTGCCCGGCGTCAACCAGGTCAACGTGAACAACAAGGTGGGCCTCACCTTCGCGGCGGCATTGCGCGCGTTCCTGCGCCAGGATCCGGACGTCGTCATGGTCGGCGAAATCCGCGACCTCGAGACCGCGGAGATCGCGATCAAGGCCGCGCAGACGGGCCACCTGGTGATCTCCACGCTGCACACCAACGACGCGCCGCAGACGCTCACGCGCCTCGTCGACATGGGCGTGAAGCCCTACGCCATCGCCACGTCGGTGAGCCTGATCATCGCGCAGCGACTCGCGCGCAAGCTCTGTTCGCAGTGCAAGGCGCTGGTCGACATCCCCGCGGAAGCCTTGCTCAAGGAAGGTTTCAGCGAAGCCGACATCAAGGCCGGCATCAAGATCTACGCCGCCAAGGGGTGCTCGAACTGCAGCGACGGCTACAAGGGCCGCTGCGGCATCTACCAGGTGATGCCGGTCACCGAAGAGATGGGCCGCATCATCATGGAAGGCGGCAACGCGATCACGATCGGAGACCAGGCCGACAAGGAAGGCGTGTGGGATCTGCGCCGCTCCGGTCTCGAGAAGGTCAAGCAGGGTTTGACCAGCCTCGAAGAAGTCAACAGCGTCACCATCGAATAGTTTCCGGAACCTCAAGGACACGCGAGCATGGCAACCGCAGTAGCAAGCGCTGGCGCGAAGAGCGTAAAGCGCGACATTCCCTTCTCCTGGGTAGGCCTGGACAAAAAGGGAAATCGCGTCACGGGCAAGAGCCTCGCGCCCGACGAACCCGCATTGCGCGCCGAGCTGCGCCGTCAGGGCATTGCCGTCAGCCGCGTCAAGAAGCAGTCGAATGCGTTCAAGGCCGGCGGCAAGGTCAAACCCGAAGACATCGCCGTGTTCAGCCGCCAGCTCGCGACGATGCTGGCCTCGGGCATTCCGCTGGTGCAGTCGTTCGAGATCGTCGGTCAGGGCAATGAAAAGCCCGCCATGCAGAAGCTGGTGCTCGACATCAAGCAGGACGTCGAGGGCGGCACGTCGCTGCACGAGGCGCTCGCGAAACATCCGCTGCACTTCGACGATCTGTTCGTGAACCTCGTCGAGGCTGGCGAACACGCCGGCGCGCTGGAAACGCTGCTCGACAAGATCGCCACGTACAAGGAAAAGACGGAAGCCCTGAAGAAGAAGGTGAAGAAGGCGCTCTTCTACCCCGCCGCGGTCATGGTCGTCGCCGTCATCGTCACTGTCATCCTGCTGCTGTTCGTGATCCCGCAGTTCGAAGAGCTGTTCAAGGGCTTCGGCGCGGACCTGCCGGCGTTCACCCAGTTCGTCATCAACATGTCGCGCTGGCTGCAGAACAACTGGTACATCTTCTTCGGCATCATCGCCGGCGCCGTATGGACTTTCGTGTACTTCAAGAAACGCTCGCGACCGATGCGAGAGTTCCTCGATCGCATCACGCTCAAGGCCCCCATCATCGGGCCCATCATGTACAAGGGCGCCATCGCCCGGTTTGCGCGTACGCTGTCGACGATGTTCGCGGCTGGCGTGCCGCTCGTCGAAGCGCTCGAGTCCGTCGCGGGCGCCACCGGCAACATCGTGTTCGAAGATGCGGTGCTCAAGATGCGCGACGAAGTCGCCACCGGCCAGCGCCTGCAGCGCGCGATGGAAAACACCGGCATCTTCCCGAACATGGTCATCCAGATGATCGCCGTCGGTGAAGAAGCCGGCGCGCTCGACACCATGTCCGGCAAGGTCGCCACGTTTTACGAGGCAGAAGTCGACAACGCGGTCGACGCGATGTCGAGCCTGCTCGAGCCGCTCATCATGGCGGTCCTCGGCGTCCTCGTCGGCGGCATGGTCATCGCGATGTATCTGCCGATCTTCAAACTGGGCGCGGTGGTGTAACCGGTCCCGGTCGACCCCCGAAACGCCGCGCCGTATTCGTATGGCGCGGCGTTTTCATTTCTAATAGGGAATCATGGAGCTTCTCGCCGTCCTTGCCGCCTACCCCGCCCTCTACATCGGGTCATGCGTCGCGCTGGGACTCATCGTCGGCAGCTTTCTCAACGTGGTGATCTACCGCACGCCGATCATGATGGAGAACGAACTGCGCGCCGAATGCGCGGAGCTCGCGGGCGGCGAACCCGCGGCCGTCCCGCGCTTCAATCTCGTCGTGCCACGCTCGGCCTGTCCGAAGTGCAAGGCGCCGATCACCGCGCTGCAGAATGTGCCGGTCGTGAGCTGGCTCGCACTCGGCGGCAAGTGCGCGAGCTGCCGGACGCCCATCAGCGCGCGCTACCCGCTGGTGGAGCTCGTCACCGGCGTACTCTCGGGCTTCATCGCGTGGCGCTTCGGTTTCGGCGGCGCCGCGCTGGCAGCGCTCGCCTTCACATGGCTGCTCATCGCGCTCACGATGATCGACTTCGATACGCAGTTCCTGCCGGACCAGCTCACCTATCCGCTGTTGTGGCTGGGGCTGCTCGTCAGCCTGACGAGTCCCGTGTGGGCACCGGGCGCAGAGCCACTGACCCCTCGCGACAGCATCATCGGCGCCACCGCGGGCTATCTGAGTCTCTGGTGCGTGTACTGGCTGTTCAAGGTCGTCACGGGCAAGGAAGGCATGGGGTACGGCGATTTCAAACTATTTGCCGCGCTCGGCGCCTGGCTGGGCTGGCAGATGTTGCTGCCGGTGATCGTGTTCGCCTCTGGCGTGGGCGCGCTCTTCGGCATCGTCGTGCTCATCCGGCAGCGCAAGGGCAAGGACACGCAGATCGCCTTCGGTCCGTTCCTCGCCGTCGCCGGCTGGCTTGCCCTGGTCGCCGGGCACGACATCGTCGACCGCTACCTCGGCCTGTTCGCCGCGCCGCGTCCATGACCTCGAGCTTTCGCGTCGGGCTCACCGGCGGGATTGCGAGCGGCAAGACCACCGTCGCCAACCTGTTCGGAGCCCTGGGCGTCACCATCGTCGATACCGACGTGCTCGCCCGCGAGGTCGTCGCACCCGGCTCGCCGTTGCTGGCGCGCATCGCCGGGCACTTCGGCGCCGGCGTCATCGCCGCGGACGGCAGCCTCGACCGACGCGCCTTGCGCGACAGGATCTTCGCGGACGAGGCCGAGCGCCGCTGGCTGGAGTCGCAGACGCATCCCGCGATTCGCGAATTGACCGATTCGCGCAGCGCCGCGGCGCCGGGCCCCTATGTCATCGTCGCCATTCCGCTACTGGTCGAGACCCGCGGGCAAGACCGGTTCTCACGCGTACTCGTGGTCGACTGCGCGCCCGAGCTGCAGCTCGCACGACTGCAGGCGCGCGACGGAATGACGCGCGCCGCGGCCGAACGGATGCTGGGGGCGCAGGCGTCGCGGGAGGAGCGCCTGGCGGCGGCCGACGACGTGATCTACAACGATGGCGACATCGCCCACCTCCGCGACCAGGTGGAATCGCTGCACAATCGGTACATGGCGACGGCGCGCGCGCAATCAGAGAACGCGCGGATCTGACCGTGCTCGGCATCACGGAAGCGGCAGCGCGGTTTACGCAGGCGGCCGGCGTCGCGCAGAATAGCCCGATGGCCGAGGAAGCCCAGCAACAACCCGATCCGGCGAACCCGCCCGCCGCGCCAACGCCCGTCGCGGCGACGGCGCCGCTGGTGTTCGAGCAACCGCTCAACGAGCGGATGCGCACGTTCCTGCGACTCGATTTCCTGTACAGCCAGGCGCTGTATCACAACGAGATGCAGAGCCAGTGGGGCAGCCGCGCCGCGATGGGCAGCCTCATCGACAT
>CADEED010000118.1 GCA_902826225.1 uncultured Pseudomonadota bacterium
GATCCGCGAGAAAGGCTATCGCAATCTCACGACGATGACGCCGGGGTTTTTCGGCTACTCGGTGCTGCGTTCGACGGTGCACTCCGAGTTCTATCACCAGCTCCTGAAGCTCTGCGCCGACATGCGCATTCCCATCGAAGGGTTGCACACCGAGACCGGCCCGGGCGTGCTCGAAGCGGCTATCCAGTACTGCGACGCGCTCGAAGCCGCGGATCGCGGCGCGTTGTTCAAGACCTTCACGAAGATCCTCGCACAGCGCAACGGCATGATGGCCACGTTCATGGCGAAGTGGTCGAAGGACTGGCCGGGTCAAAGCGGGCACATCCACACGTCATTGCAGAACAAGAAGGGCAAGCCCGTCTTCCACGACGCGAAGAAGCCGCACACGATGTCCGACGAAATGCGCTGGTATGTGGGCGGTCAGCAGCAGCTCATGCCCGAGCTGCTCGCGATGGTGGCGAGCACGGTGAATGCGTATTCGCGTCTCATCCCGGGCTTCTGGGCGCCGACGTCCGCGACGTGGGGCGTCGAGAATCGAACCACGGCATTGCGTGTCATCCCTGGCGGCCCGCACAGCCAGCGCGTCGAGTACCGCATCGCGGCCGCGGACGTCAATCCGTACCTCGGCATCGCGGTCGCGCTGGGCTCGGGCCTCTGGGGCATCGAGAACAAGATCGAGCCCGATCCGATGGTCCAGGGCAACGCATACGACAAGACCTTCCCGAAGAAGCGTTCGCTGCCGCGGACGCTCACCGAGGCCTCCGAGTGGCTCGAGAAGTCCCGTGCCGGACGCGCGTTGTTCGGCGATGCCTTCGTCGAGCATTTCGCGGCCAGCCGCGAGTGGGAAGACCGCGAGTTCAAGCGTGCGATCACGGATTGGGAACTCGCCCGCTATTTCGAGATCATCTAGCCATCATGGTCACAGTCGCCGGTCACCTGCAGAAGACCATCAGCCCCGTGGATGGCCGTGTGTACGTCGAGCGCGAGCTGGCGTCGCACGCGCACATCAACGAGGTGCTGCGGGCTGCGCGGCACGCGCAGGCCGCGTGGCGGCATGTGCCGCTGGCCGAACGCGCCTCGATCCTCACGCGTTTCTGCGACGAGTTCGAGAAGCGCCGCGACCCGATCGCGCAGGAACTCACGTGGCAGATGGGGCGCCCGGTGCGCTATGCGCCCAATGAAGTACGCGGCACGCTCGAACGCGCGCGGCACATGATCTCGATCGCGCCGCAGGCGCTCGGCGACATCGACGCCGGCCCGAAGGACGACCTCAGGCGTTTCGTCAGGCGAGAGCCGCTCGGCGTGGTGTTCACCGTCGCCGCGTGGAACTACCCCTACCTCATCGCCGTGAACTCCGTGGTGCCCGCCTTGATGGCCGGCAATGCCGTGGTCCTCAAGCATTCAGCGCAGACACCGTTGTGCGCGGAACGATTCGCCGAGTGCCTGAAGGCCGCGGGACTGCCCGAAGGTGTCTTCCAGGTCGTCCATGCGTCGCACGAGGACACCGACCGAATCATCCGCGATCCGCGCATCGACTTTGTCGCGTTCACGGGCTCCGTCGCCGGCGGCCATGCCGTTCAGCGCGCGGCATCGTCGCGCTTCATCGGGGTCGGTCTCGAGCTCGGTGGCTGCGATCCGGTGTACGTGCGCCACGATGCGAACCTCGACCACGCCATCGAGAACATCGTCGACGGCGCGTATTTCAATTCAGGGCAGTCCTGCTGCGGTCTGCAGCGCGTGTACGTGCACGAAAAACTCTACGACAAGTTCGCCGAAGGATTCATCGCACTCACGCGCAAGTACGACCTCGGCGATCCGACGCAGGCCTCGACGACGCTCGGCCCGCTCGTTCGCACGGCCGCGGCCGATGGCGTGCGCACGCAGATCGCGGCGTCCATCGCCGCCGGCGCCAAGTCGCCGATTGCGGAGACTGCATTCGGCCGGTCGAAGGCCGGCACGCCATACCTCGCGCCGCAAGTGCTCCTCGAGGTGAACCATACGATGCCGGTGATGCGCGAGGAGATCTTCGGGCCCGTTGCGGGCATCATGAAGGTGACGTCGGACGACGAAGCCGTCGACTTCATGAACGACAGCGATTTCGGCCTCACGGCGGCCGTGTGGACCGAGGACGCCGACGCCGGGCTCGCGCTGGGCCAGCGCGTGAACACGGGTACGTTCTTCGTGAACCGCTGCGACTACCTGGACCCGGCGCTCGCCTGGGTCGGTGTCAAGGATTCAGGCCGGGGCTGCACATTGTCCGTCGTCGGCTACGAACACCTCACGCGGCCGAAGTCATTCCATCTGCGCACGAGAACGACATGAACATCGCGATGAAGGGCAACTGGAATTACCCGACCAAGGTGTTCGCGGGCCCTGGCCGCATCGCGGAACTGCCGAAAGCCTGCGAGTCGCTCGGCATGTCGCGGCCGCTGCTGGTCACGGACACGGGCCTCAAGGACTCGCCGATGATCCGCAGCGCGCTGGCGTCGTTGCCGAATGCCAGACTCTTCGCGGAAGTACGCGGCAATCCGGTAGCGGCCAACGTCGAGGCGGGTCTCGTGGCGTATCGCGCGGGCAACCATGACGGCGTCGTCGCCTTCGGCGGCGGATCGGCGCTCGATGCCGGCAAGGTCATCGCGTTCATGTCGGGCCAGACGCGCCCGCTGTGGGACTTCGAGGATGTCGGCGACTGGTACATGCGCGCCGATCCAAAAGGCATCGCGCCCGTGGTCGCCGTGCCCACCACGGCCGGCACGGGGAGTGAGGTGGGCCGCGCCGGCGTCATCCTCAACGAAGAGACGCACCAGAAGAAGATCATCTTCCATCCGCAGATGATGCCGGCGATCGTCATCTCGGATCCGGAGCTGACGGTGGGTCTGCCCGCGCACATCACCGCGGCGACCGGGTTCGACGCCTTCGTGCATTGTTTCGAAGCGTATTGCGCGCCCGGCTTTCACCCGATGGCCGACGGCATCGCGCTCGAGGGCATGCGGCTGATCAAGGAATTCCTGCCGCGCGCCACCCGCAACGGCGGCGATATCGAGGCGCGGTCGCGAATGCTCACGGCAGCGAGCATGGGCGCGGCGGCATTCCAGAAGGGACTCGGCGGCATCCACGCCATCGCGCATCCCGTCGGCTCATTCTTCAATACGCATCACGGACTCACCAATGCCGTGATCACCCCCTACGTCGTCGTCCACAACCGCGAGGCGATCGCCGGGCGCATGAACCTGCTCGCGCGCGTGCTCGATCTGCCCAAGCCGGGCATGGATGGCGTGATGGAGTGGTTGCTGGCGTTCCGCAAGGAACTCGGAATCCCGCACACGCTCGCGGACATCGGCGTGACGCTCGACAATCCGGAACAAATCGGCAGGGAAGCGTCGATCGACCCATGCGCCGGTGGCAATCCGATTCCCGTCGATGCGCCGACACTCGAACGGATCTTCCGCGCGGCGGTGAAGGGCGAGTTGTCTCTTGCGAGTTAGCTTGATCGTCTACGACGTCATGATCGACGATTCGTTCGCGCAGGGGTGGCGGAACCTCTGCGAGCGTATCTCGCTCGACGAACGGTACGCGGACCACGAAGGTGAGTCCTGTCGGCCCGCGGGCAGCGGACCATGACGCGCATCCTCGTCATCGATGGAAATGAAGCCGCCACGCGCGCCAGGCACGTGTCCGTCGGCGGCACGGACTCGGGTGACGGTTACGCGGCCACGTTGAAGCGGCTCAAGCCGGGCATCGAGACAGACGTGGTCCGGCCCGCGGACGAAGAGCCCGAACTACCGGCCGGCGTCGCGCTCAAGGATTACAACGGCGCCGTCATCACCGGCTCCGCGCTCAATGTCTACGACCGTTCTCCCGGCGTCGTGCGCCAGCTCGACATCGTGAAATCCGCGTTCGAAGCGGGCATCCCGGTCTTCGGCAGTTGCTGGGGCCTGCAGGTCGGCGTGACCGCGGCGGGCGGCACTGTCGTGCGCAATCCCCGCGGGCGCGAGTTCGGCTTCGGCCGGCGCATCGCGCTGACGCATGCGGGTCGCGATCACCCGATGTACCAGGGAAAGCCCGAAGTCTTCGAGGCGTGCACGGTGCACGTCGACACGGTGGAGTCGCTGCCGCCCGGCGCGACGCCGCTCGCGCACAACGACCACGGCTTGCAGGCCGCCGAGTTCAAGCTGAAGAACGGCGCCACTTTCTGGGGCGTGCAGTACCACCCGGAGTACAGCTGCGCGGAGATCGGCGCGATGGCGCGGCGCTACGCGGAGACCCTGATCCGCGACGGACTCGTGAACGATCGTGCCGAGCTCGATGCTCTCGCCGCGGATCTGCAGGCCTTGCACGACCATCCGGAGGACGCGCGGCTCGCGTGGCGGTTCGGCGTCGGCGCCTCGATCACCGACCCCGCGATCAAGCTCGCGGAGTTGCGCAACTGGCTGGAGAAGCAGGTCCTCCGCTGAGCGCCGGGATTCTGACGTTTCCGGAGGATTTCCGACGGACGCAGGGGTATCGGCCGACGCGGTGAAAACTTGAGTCTTTTTTTCAGCGCGTAAACCTGGCCGAATCGATCCCTTTCCAAGCGAGACGGGCTACCGCGCGAGATACGCAGTGCAGCCTTAGAGTTCCGCGATGACTTCCGATGGTGCTGCAACGACGTCACGATCGGCCGTATCCGGCTCGATGGCCACGTCCTACGCGGACATCGCCCATGCGATCCTCGATACGCTGACCGGTACGGCGCTGCTCGACGCCAACCTCGACGTGCGCGGGCAGTCGGGCACGATGCGCGGCGCGGCGGTGGCCGCCTGGCTGCGTCAACAGCCGGGATACGAGGACCTCGACCACCTCTCGAAACGCCTGCACGGCGGCGACCGCATCGTCGTCATGCCGATCCGCGGGAGAGGAGGAAAATTCCTGGGCGCCTTCTGCGCGCAGGTCGCGAGCGCCGAGTCACGCCCCGCCGGCGAAGTCGCACGCCGTCTCCAGCCGGTCAGCGACAGTTTGCGACGCGAGCTTGCGAGCCCGCCGCGCGCGCCCAAGCGCTCGCGCGAGCATGCGCTGAGCGACCGCACGCATGAACTCGAGTGGCTGTTCAAGATCACGCAGAAAGTACAGGGCGCGAACGACGACGCGCGGGTGCTGCAGGAGCTGCTGGTGGCCGCCTGCCAGCGCATCCAGTGCGGTTTCGCGGCGTTGCTGATTCCCGAGAAGCGCCTGTGGATCCATCACCTCGCCAGCACCACGGAGGGGGAGTGGCTGCGCGCGGCGTTCGACCGCAACGGCCACGATCTCTTCGACTGGGTCCGGCGCAAGAACCGGCCGTTCGTCGTCAACGGGTCCAGGGAGAACGCTCGCTCGCCCTGCAAGATCCTCTGCGTGCCGGTGGTGCTGTCCACCGGTCGCGTCATCGGCCTGCTGGCGTTCCTCAACCCGCTGAGCCGCGCCTCGTTCGAAGACAAGCACGTCTATCTCGCGCGGCATCTCGGTCGCCAGACCGCGTCGCTCATCGAGGCGCAGTTCGATCTCATGACGGGGCTCTATTCGCGCGCGGGTCTCGAGCAGGCCTACTTGCAGGCGCTGTCGATCGCGCCGGATCTGGCGCGGTGCGTGCTGTACTTCGATGTCGACCGCACGCACGTCGCGAACGAACTCCACGGGTTCGAGCTCGGCAACGAGCTCATCGTCCGCATCGGTGGCCTGCTCGGTGCACCGGTGCTGCCCGACAGCGCGATCTGCGCGCGCATCTCGGGCGACCGGTTCGCCGTCGTGCTCTCGGGTGACGACGCGATCGCCGGCGCCGCGCATGCCAACAAGGTGCGCGCGGCGGCCAACAAGATTCTGATCGGCCCGGATACCAGCATCGAAGTGTCGGTCAGCTGCGGAGTCGCGGATCTCGTCGACATCCCGCAAGGGTTGGCCCGGGCGCTCGCCGCGGCGGAGATTGCCTGCAAGGCCGCGAAGGATCGCGGGCGCGATCGCGTGGAGATATACGCCGTCCAGGACAGCAGCATCATGCGACGCAAGGACGACGTGGCGGCGGTCGGCCGCCTGCGTCACGCGCTGCGGACGAACAGCCTCGTGCTCTATGCGCAGCGCATCGCGCCGTTGCGAGATCTCGATCAGCCGGGCGGATACGAGATCCTGCTGCGTCTCAGGGGGCCGGACGGCTCGCTGACGTCGCCAGGCCCGACCATCGCCGCGGCGCAGCGATACCAGCTGCTGCCGTCAGTGGATCGCTGGGTCACGGAGCACGCGTTCGAAATGCTCGCGCCATATCGCGGCGTGCTGCGGACGAGCGGCTTGTACTTCGGCATCAACATTTCCGGACAGTCGCTGGGCGACGAATCCTTCGCGGACCAGTTTTCGCGCGCGATGCGCGCAGCATCGCTGCCGCACGGCAGCGTGTGCGTCGAGGTGACGGAGCAGGCGGCCGTGTCGAACCCGGCACGCGCGGGCAATTTCCTGGAATCGCTGAAGGCATCCGGCTGCCGCGTGGCGCTGGACGATTTCGGCACGGGCGCGAACAGCCTCGCGTCGCTGAAGAGCCTGCAGGTGGGTTGCCTCAAGATCGACGGCATGTTCGTGCGCGACATGCTGACGAACACGAAGTCGCGCGGCACGGTGCGCGGCATCGTGGAACTCGCGAAGTCGCTCAACATGACGACGGTCGCGGAGTTCGTGGAGACCGAAGAGCTTGCCAAAGCGCTGCGAAAGCTCGGCGTCGACTACGCGCAGGGCTACGCCTACGGCCACCCGCAGCCCCTCGATGAGCTGCTGGCGGCAATGGGCCGCGACGAGTCGGCCCGGCTGCACAGGCTATTCCTGGAGGAATGAGGGGGTCATAAAGGGGTCAGAGCTATTTTCCGTCGGAAAATAGCTCTGACCCCTTTGTCACGGCGTTGCAATCGAACTGCGGTCAACTGCCGCTCCGTGAGAATTCTCCTCGTCACGGATGCCTGGGAGCCCCAGATCAACGGCGTCGTCCGCACGCTCAAGACGACCGCGCGCGAACTCACCGCGATGGGCCACGAGGTGCGCTTCCTCACTCCGCTCGAGTTCCGCACGTTGCCGTGCCCCACGTATCCCGAGATCCGCCTCTCGCTGTTTCCGCAATCGGGCGTGAACGCGAGGATTCGCGACTTCGATCCCGACGCGCTGCACATCGCGACGGAAGGCCCGCTCGGCATCGCCGCGCGCCGGTTCGCATTGCGCCACGATTTTCCGTTCACCACCGCGTACCACACGCGCTTTCCCGAGTACGTGCACGCGCGGCTGCGCCTGCCGCTGTCATGGAGCTACGCATGGTTGCGCCACTTCCATGGCAAATCGAAGAGCGTGATGGCCCCGACGCAGGTCGTCGTCGACGATCTGCGGGCCAACGGCTTCCAGAACGTGAAGCTCTGGTCGCGCGGCGTCGACGCCGACATCTTCCATCCGCAGCCGAGCCAGCGGCTCGATAGTCCGCGGCCAATCTACCTGTACGTCGGGCGCGTCGCGGTGGAGAAGAACGTCGAGGCCTTCCTCGAGCTCGATCTGCCCGGGTCAAAGTGGGTCGTCGGCACCGGCCCCGCGCTCGGCCGGATCAAGGCGCGCTTCCCGTCCGTGAACTATCTCGGGGTGCTCGAGCGCGCCGACCTGGCCAAGGTGTACGCCGCTGCGGATGTGTTCGTGTTCCCCAGCAAGACGGATACATTCGGTCTCGTGCTGCTCGAGGCCATGGCCTGCGGTTTGCCGGTGGCCGCGTATCCCGTGACGGGGCCGCGAGACGTGCTCGGCGACTCGAAGGCCGGCGTGATGCATGATGACCTGAAAGTCGCCTGCCTCGAAGCGCTGAAGTTGCGGCGCGACGATGCACTTGCGCGGGCCTCGCTCTTCACCTGGCGCGCCGCGACGGAGCAGTTCTTCGGGCACCTGCATCCGCGGAAGCGGATTGTCCAAGGCAAACAACTGCTTGCGCCGACGCACTGACGCGGTGCCGAAGCGTTGCCGACGCGGCAGTTTGGCGCAACAGTCTTTTCGCTTGCCGCCCCCGTGAGAGGCAAGCCTATACTCGGCCCCGAAAAAGGGGTCAGACCTATTTTCTGACTCCCCTTCGATCGAAGACCAAAAGAAGAACACGAGGAGTCAGAAAATAGGTCTGACCCCTTTTCGGGGAGTCACGCATGAACGAGCAAGGTCCGTCGGGCGGCGTCAGCTACAAGCAGGTCGGCGCCGATTATTTCGACAAGCGCGGTCTCAAGCGCTACGCCAAGGTCTGGTCGTTGTGGGCGCTGGGAGTCGGCGCCGTCATCTCGGGTCACTATTCCGGCTGGAACTTCGGCCTCGCGAATGGCTGGGGCTCGATGCTGGTCGCGCTGTTCATCATCGCCGCGATGTACTGGGGCCTCATCTTCAGTCTCGCCGAGATGTCGCCCGCGCTGCCGCACACGGGTGCCGCGTACTCGTTCGCGCGCAGCGCGATGGGTCCGTGGGGCGGCATGTTCACCGGCCTGGCCGAGAGCATCGAGTACGTCCTTACCCCCGCTGTCATCGTGTTCTTCATCGGCTCGTACATGGGCTCGATCTTCGAGACTCCACCCGAATGGCAACCCGCCTGGTGGCTGTTCTCGTACATCGTCTTCCTGCTGCTCAACCTGCTGGGCGTCGAACTGTCGTTCCGCGTGTCGGTCATCGTGACCGTGGCGGCATTGCTGATCCTCGCGATCTTCTGGGTGAGCGCGATTCCCGCGATCGACTTCGATCGCTGGGCGCTCAACATCGGTGTCGGCGCCGACGGTGCGAAGGTCGAGCTCGAGAACGGCGGCGGTTCGTGGTTCCCGTTCGGCTGGAAAGGCGTGCTCGCGACGCTGCCGTTCGCGGTCTGGCTGTTCCTCGCCATCGAGCAGCTGCCACTCGCGGCGGAAGAGTCCGCCGATCCCAAGAAGGACATGCCGAAGGGCCTCATCTCCGGCATGTTGACCCTGATGATCTCGGCGCTGCTCATCACGTTCCTGAACTCGAGCATCGGCAAGGCGGACGGCATGCATGGCTCGTTCTCGCTGTCGACATCGGGTGAGCCGCTGCTGGACGGATTCCGGGTGCTGTACGGCAGTGGGGCGGCGAAGACGCTCGCGTTCCTGGCCGTCATCGGGCTCATCGCGAGTTTCCATACCATCATCTACGCCTACGGCCGGCAGATCTATTCGCTGGCGCGCGCGGGCTACTATCTGCCGTTCATGTCGCTCACGAACGCGCGGAAGATCCCGCACATGGCGCTGTTCGCCGGCACCATCCTGGGATTCTCGACGATGATGATCCTCTGGTTCATGCTCGGCTCGGAGAAGGGCGGCGCGATCATCGGTTCGACGCTGCTCAACATGGCGGTGTTCGGCGCGATGATCTCGTATGCGATGCAGGGCCTGTCGTTCATCGTCTTGCGCAACAAGATGCCGAACATCGTCCGTCCGTATCGCAGCCCCGTGGGCATCCCCGGCGCCGTCGTGACGATCGTGGTCGCCGTCGTCACGCTGTACTACCAGCTGCAGGACCCGGTCTATCAGAAGGCGGTGCTCGCCGTGGCCGCGTTCTACGCGCTCGGCATCCTGTACTTCGCGATCTACGGCCGTCACCAGCTCATCCTGTCTCCAGAGGAAGAGTTCGCGCTGAGCAAGGGCGAGAAGGGTCACGCCTAGCTATTCGAGAGGGACGTTCGACACCAGGGGCGCGTCGTGCGAGCGGCGCGCCCCTCTTCGCATCCGGAGGTCGTGAGTGGAATTTCTCGTCGCGGCGATCGTCATCGGGCTCATCGTGTCCGCTCTGCTGGGCTATCTGGCGATGTGGCGCGAACGGGTCGTGCGCGAGCGCTTCATCCGTGCGTACATGTTTCCGCCCGGCGTGTTCCAGAAATTCCACGCGGCTCGGCCGGGTCTCGAGGTGAAGGATCAGCAACTCGTCGCCCGTGCGCTGCGGCACTTCTTCCTCGCGTGGCTCAAGGGCGGCTGCCGGCGCGTCGCGATGCCGACGCAGGTGACGGACGATCTCTGGCACGAGTTCATCCTGTTCACACGCGACTACCAGAGGTTCTGCGACAAGGCATTCGGGCAGTTCCTGCACCACACGCCCGCCGTGAAACTCGGCCGGGTGAAGGCGGACAACGAAGGGTTGAGACGGGTCTGGTGGTTCAGCTGTCTCGAGGAGAACATCGACCCGCGCAAGGCGACCCGTCTGCCGCTGCTGTTCGCGATCGACAGGAAGCTCGCCATCCCTGGAGGATTCGTCTACGAACTCGACTGCCGCCGCGCGCCGCGCGACGTGGCGCAGGGCGCCGCAGGCGGCACTCAGTGCGCCGAGGCCTTCGGCGATTCCAGCGTCGACGGCTCGACGGACGGGTTGGGCTGCACGTCAGGCGACTCCGGTGGCTGCTCCGGCGGTTGTGGCGGCGACTGAGCGGCCACCTCGCCTTCGCCCAGCGGAATCTGCGTCGGCTCCGGTTTCCCACGTGGCCCGAGGCGCCCGACGATCGGCAGCTTGAGCGACAGGCTTTTCGGATCCACGCCGAAGTTGAGTCCGAGGACGTTGACCTCGACGC
>CADEED010000119.1:0-9473 GCA_902826225.1 uncultured Pseudomonadota bacterium
GCTTCCTGTGCGTCACACTGGCCTGTCTCGGGCGCATCTGGTGTTCGGCGTTCATCGCGGGCCACAAGGACGAGATGCTCGTCACGACCGGACCCTACGCGCTTTGCCGCCACCCGCTCTACGCGTGGTCGTTCATCGGCGCGCTGGGGCTCGGCCTCACTACCCGCTCTTTGCTGCTGACCGCGGTGGTCGCCGCGCTGATCGCCGCACTGCTCGTCTACGCTGCCGCCGGCGAAGAGCAGTTCCTGGCGGACGAGTTCCCTGACGGGTTCAAGGCCTACGTCGCCGCGACCCCGAACCAGTGGTGGCCCTCACCCACGCGACGGTCCGCGCCCGAGAAGATCGAAGTGAGGCCCGTCGTGTTCTGGAAGTCGTTCCTGGACAGCGCTTCCTTCTTCCTGCTGTGGCTGCTCGTGGCCGTGGCCACGGAATGGCGCCTGGCGGCCTGACTCGGCCTCCGCCTATTGCGGCGCGGGCGGTGCCGTGTAGGCTGGCGCCATGAAGACGCGTATCCCGGCGCTTTGCGGCATCGCAGCGCTGCTCGCCCTAACAACCCTCGGCGGCTGTTCGCTCATGAATCCGCCGCCCGTCATCGCGGCAGCGACGCCGACCACGCTGCTCGGCACTCACTGGCGTCTCACGCATCTCGGCGGACGCATGATCGACAATCCGTCCGGTGATCGCGACGTGCATATCACGCTGCAGGCCGGCAACACCAACGTGACCGGGAACTCGGGCTGCAACCGGATGTTCGGCCGCTATGCGCTCGAGAACGACATGCTCAAGTTCGACGGGCTCGGCGGGACCAAGATGGCCTGCGAAGGCCGCATGGAGCTGGAACAGGGCTTCATGAACGCGTTGATGTCGGTGATGCGCTGGAAGATCACCGGGCGCACGCTGGAATTGTTCGACGAGCGCGGCCAGGCCGCGGCGACCTTCGAAGCAGCGTGAGGACGGCTACTGCGTACAGCGGTACTCGCGGACCACTCGCCACTTCCCGCAGTCGGACTCCGTGCCGTCCAGGCACTGCCGGTCCTCGCCCTTGCGTTGCGCGCCGGTGAAGCGCCAGTCGCGGCATCGTTCCCGCGCCATCTCGAGCCCGGCGCGCTCGTCCACCTGCGGACTTTCGAACTTGCGAAATTCGTACGAAAGCTCGACCAGTCCCATTTCCGGGGTCACGTCGTGCACTGTCCAGAGCTTGTACGTCGTGCATCCCGCGAGGGCCAGGAACGCGAGAATCGCCGGTAGACGCGTCATGGACCGACTGTAGCGTTTTTCCGCACGCCGAAGTTGGCGGTCCGTGCTGGCGTGGGCAGGCCGACAGGTCTATACACGACTCCATGCTTCGCACCGGGTCGTTGGCCGCCCTGCTCCTCTCGCCCGCGCTCGCCGCGGCCCAGTCGGCCACGGTGCTCGGGAACGCCAATCAGCTCCTCACGGACGGCGCGACGGCGCTCGCCGCCGGGCAGTACGCGGAGGGCATTCGCATGACGCACGCCGGCCTCGACGTGCCTAATAATCTTCCGGATCAGGCGGCCGGACACTCGAACCTGTGCGCGGGTTACGCGGCGCTCAAGCGCTGGACCGAGGCGCTCGACCACTGCAATCGATCGATCGCGCTCGACCGCAACAACTGGCGCACGTTCAACAATCGCGCGGCGGTGTTCGTGGGGCTGCAGTTGTACGAGCTCGCGATGACGGACGTCCATGCCGGGCTCGCGCTCGCGCCCAATTCCACGACGCTCCGCAAGAGCCGCGAGGCGGTCGAGCAGCACGCCCAGGCGGCGATGCGCGATCGCCGGCGACGGCCGACGAAGGCCTGAACCTGCGCGACGCCGGGTAGCGTCCGGTTCCACCGCCGGGCGGGCACTGGCCAGCTTCGGTCGGCAGGCTATATAAGGACGCATGCCGCTTCCTGAACCCGTGTCGGGCGCCGAGCGCTCCCAGTTCGCGCTGCTCACCACCCGGCGATTCCTGCCCTTCTTCCTCACGCAGTTCTTCGGCGCGTTCAACGACAACCTGTTCCGTAATGCGCTCGTGGTGTCGATCACCTTCGGCGCCACGGCTGCGGCCGGCCAGGCAGGCATCCTGTCGAACGTCGCCCAGGGTCTGTTCATCCTGCCGTTCTTCCTGTTCTCCGCGATCGCGGGCCAGGTCGCTGACAAATACGAGAAGAGCCGGCTGATCCGCGGCACACGTTTCGCGGAGGTCCTGCTGATGTTCGCCGGCGCGGCGGCGCTGTATTTCCAGCACGTGCCGTCGCTGCTCACGGTCATTTTCCTGATGGGCGTTCTGGCCACGGTCTTCGGGCCGCTCAAGTACTCGCTGATGCCGCAACACCTGCGGCAGAGCGAGCTGGTCGGCGGCAATGCGCTCGTCGATGCCGGCACGTTCATGGCTATCCTCATCGGCACCATCGCCGGTGGTTTGCTCGTCCCGGAATCGCCCGTCGAACACGCCGTCCGCGGCTCGAGCGACGCGAATGTCGCGGCAGCGGCCGTGCTCGTGGTCGTCGCCGTTGCCACCTGGCTCATCTCGCGGCAGATCCCGCGCGCGGAAGCGACGGACCCGGCACTGTCGGTGGACTTCAATCCGCTGAGCGCCACGGTCCAGGTGTTGAAGGTCGCGGGAAAGACGCGCGCGATCCTGCTCTCGCTGCTGGGCATCTCCTGGTTCTGGCTCGTCGGCGCATTGATCCTCGCCCAGCTGCCGGCGTATGCGCGCGACGTGCTCGGCGGCGACAAGTCGGTGTACACCCTGCTGCTCGCGTCATTCTCGGTCGGTACCGCGCTCGGATCGCTCGCGTGCGAGAAGCTGTCCGGCCACAAGGTGGAGATCGGCCTCGTGCCGTTGGGCTCCATCGGAATGACCGTATGCCTGCTGGACCTCTACTTCGAACATCCCGGCGCGCACCCCGCGGGTGAGGCCGTCGTGTCGTGGCTGCCGTTCATCAAGGCCGGCGGGTGGGACATCGTGCTCGATTGCGCGCTCATCGGCGTGTTCGGCGGCTTGTTCATCGTGCCGCTGTACGCCCTGATCCTCCAGCGCAGCGCCGAGAGTCATCGCGCGCGGATCATCGCCTGCAACAACATCCTGAACGCGGGCTTCATGGTCATCGCGGCACTGCTCGCGATCCTGTGGCTCGAAGTGCTGAAGTTCTCGATCCCCGAGCTGTTCATTCTCGCGGCCATCCTGAACGCCTGCGTCGCGGCGTACATCTACACGCTGGTCCCCGAGTTCCTGATGCGGTTCCTGTCGTGGGTGCTCGTCAACCTCATGTATCGCATCAAGGTGCGCGGACTGGAGCACGTTCCGGAGCAGGGTCCGGCGCTGATCGTGAGCAACCACGTGAGTTTCATGGATGCGCTCGTCATCGGCGGCAGCGTCCGCCGGCCCGTCCGCTTCGTCATGGACCACAACATCTTCAGGATTCCGGTCATGGGGTTCATCTTCCGCACGGCGCGCGCGATTCCGATCGCGCCTGCACGCGAGGACGCGACGCTGCTGCAAACCGCCTTCGATCGCATCGACGCCGAACTCGCGGATGGCGAGATCGTCTGCATCTTTCCGGAGGGCAAGCTCACGCGCAGCGGCGAGATGAACGAGTTCAAGAAAGGAGTCGAGATGATCCTCGAGCGCCGGCCGGTGCCGGTGGTGCCGATCGCGCTGCGCGGGTTGTGGGGCAGCTTCTTCAGCCACCGCGACGGCAAGCCTGCGATGACGCAGCCGCCGAAGCGGTTCTGGTCGCGCCTCGAAGTGATCGTGACGGCGCCGGTACGCGGAGAGGATGCGAGCGCGACCGGCTTGCAGAGGATCGTCTCGGGACTGCGCGGCGAGTGGCAATAGATCCGGAAAAGGGGTCAGACCTATTTTCCGTCCCGGAAAATAGGTCTGACCCCTTTTCCGCCCCCTCTCTCATCGGGCAGCTGCTGAAGGCCGATACCTTCGGCAGCATCCGGCGCCTGAACGACACCGTCGTGCGCGACGCCCATGCCGCGCGCCCCTGGGCGCGCGCACTCGCCCGGCATCTCATGCGCCGCGAACACCGCGCACTGACTCGCCTCGCATCGGGACTCGGCATCGAGGGCGTTCCACGGGCCCTCGACATGGAATCGGGCTTGCTGACCCGGAGCTGGATCGAGGCGACGCCGATGCAGGTCGCACAGCCGCGCGATGCCGCCTACTTCCGGGCGGCATCCCGCCTCGTGCGCCGCCTGCATGCGGCCAACGTGATCCACAACGATCTCGCGAAGGAGACGAACTGGCTGGTGACGCCCGACGGGCTCCCCGCGCTCGTCGACTTTCAGCTCGCGATGACGCTGCGGCAATCGCGCGCCCCCGGGCGCCGCAAGCGCAGCGCGCTCGCCCGGGCGCTCGGCCATGATGACGTCCGCCACCTGCTCAAGCACAAGCGGACGTATCTTCCCGCCCTGCTCACGGCCCGCGAGCAGCGCATCCTCGCCACACCTTCGCTGTTCAGCCGTGCCTGGATGGCCAGCGGGAAACGCATCTATCTATTCGTCACGCGCAGGATCCTCCGCTGGAGCGACCGTGAGGGCGCAGGAGACCGCTCGCGAGAAACGTGAAACGCGGCTCCGTCGCGGTCGTCGCCGGCCGCGGGCAGGAGCGACTACAGCAGCGCCATGTCGTCCCGGCCGGGAAGCCGGCCGCCCCGAACAGCAGGACGCTGCACGACGCGACGGCGCCCGCTTCGTCGCACGCGTCGAACTGCTCCCGCGCATGCGCGACACCTTTCGCCGTCAGGCGATGGACGGACCTGCGGGGCCGGTCGGGCAATCGCTGCTCATGTCACTCGACGTCCTTCGCGTAGACGATGAACCCGAAGTGTTTCGCCACCTTGTCGTACAGGGTGCGACCGGGCGTGTTCGTCGTGTGCGTCTGCCAGTAGACGCGCTTGCAGCCGGCGTTCCTGGCGATCTCGTACACGCGGTTGATCAGCGCCCGCCCGATGCCGTGGCCGCGCTCGTCCGCCGCCGTGAACAGATCCTGCAGGTAGCACACGAGCTCGAGGCGCGACGTGCTGCGGTGGTAGATGTAGTGGCACAGGCCTAACAGCTTGCCGTCGCGCTCGGCGACGATGCAGTAGACGGGCTCGTTCGCGTCGAAGAAGCGCCGCCACGTCGTCTCCGTCACCTCTTCGGGCAACGCGGCCGGTCCGACCCGTTCGTAGAACGCGTTGTACTCGTCCCACAGGGGCTTCCAGCCTTCGAAGTCCTGCGGCGTCACCGGGCGGACGGTGACGGTGGGGCGCTTTTGGGTCATCTGCGACGGATGTTATGGGGCGGGCGTCGGTGCAGGCAACGCGATTCGCGTCCCGTCAGGGTTTTCCTTGCGCGCCATCCGCGCGATTCGTACCCTCTGCGCCATGGCCATCGTTCATCCTCACAACCTGCGCCGTCCCGATGCCGGCATCCAGCGTCCCTACGGCGTGCGCATCACGCTCAAGGTCGGCGACCCGTTCCGCAAGCTGCTGGGCGCGGACTGGAACAAGACCCATTGGTTTGGCACGTCGGCGGAACGCGATGCGGCGCTCATCGACATGTCACGCAAACACGAGTATTCGCGCCCCGGCGATCGCCCGGCGCTGAAGTTCGACAAGGTCGAGAAGCTGCACGAATCGCGCGGCCTCTGACGCCCCCCGGAGCGTCCGTCAGGGGCGGACTTCCTCCACCTTGGGCGCTCCCACTCCCAAGCGCACCCGCAAGCTCGGCCACAGCGGAATCCGCAGGTCGCCGCGATGATTCAGCGCATCGAACGCATACGCGGCGATGCAACTCACGACGAGCATCTCGCCGCCATCCTCGAGCAACCCGAGCGCGGGGGCGACCGACGGCCAGCGGAAGTAGGTGATGGTGTGCAGCGTATCGATGAACACACCGAACACCGCGAGCGCGGCCACGAAACACAGCAGGTCTGCCGACAACTGCCGCGCCTGGTCGCTTCCGACCCGCACGATGTAGACCACGAACAGCAGCAGCGAACCGCCGACGGCGCCCGCGAAGATGAGCTCGCCGAAGTCGTCGGGCCTCAACCCCAACGCGGGGCCGAGATCCAGCGCATCGCTGATCTTCACGCCCGTGGTCTCGTGGAGCTGCAGCGCGTCGTCCAGCAGCAGGAAGAAGAAGAACAGCGCCCAGACGAGGAAGCTGCGGCCACGCGTGATGATCCACAACAACCCGAGCGCGGCGCACAACCAGATCTGCTTGATGTACTGGAACTGTTCCGCCCGCCCGCCATCGAGCTCGATCGAAAACGACCCGCTCGAGAGCCATGGCGACCAGATGTGCAGCGCGTGGAACCCCATGAACATCAGATCGATGAGCACGAGGAAGAACAGGAAACTGAGGGTGGCGGCGTACTTGTTCACAGATGCGTCAGCTATCCCGCCCCTATCGGTTATGTATGCCTTCGTTTCGGGCGCAAGCCCGTCAAAAAGTCCGGCCCAGGAAAAGATAGTAGGCCGAGCCCCCGCCGTCATCGAACCCGGTCGCAAAATAGACAGGACCCAGCAGCGTATCCAGGCCGACGAACAGGCTTCCGTTCGTCCGCGCGCTGCTGAAGGCGATATCCCGCCGCGAATCCCAGACATTGCCCTTCTCCAGGGACGCGCCGATGTACACGGGAACGTCGAGGAACCCCTGCCCGCCGCGCGTCCCGACCTGCCGGTAGTAGATGCCGCGCACGATGGCGAAATGCGGACCGTTCAGGGTCTCGGGCGCGACGCCCGACATGTTGAGGAAGCCGCCCAGCGAGAAGTACGAGCGAACGACATCGATGTTGTCGTCGAGCCGGGTGCCGGCGCTGGTCCAGAGGATGCCGGTATTCCGGCCCCATGAATGCGCCCACAGCTGGTCGTAGACGAGCAGATCGGCGCTGCTGCCGTCGGCTCCCTTGACCTCTCGCTCGCCGCGCCACCCGAGCTCGAACGTGCTGCCACGCTTCGGGAAGTTGACGTCGTCGACGCTGTCGAAACGGTACTCGGCGAAAAAGTTGCTCGAGTCGAACTCCGCCGGAGGCAGCACGGGATCTCCGACGCGCACGCGCGCCGTACCGAAGGTGCGGCTCCAGCCGACGCGCGCCTCGCCGTAGTTCCCGAGCTCTCGCACGAGGTCGATGCCGTAGTCCGTGGTACGGACCCGGTACTCGGCGACGATGCGCTCCTCGTCGTCCACGATCGGCAGAGTGCGGATCTGGAACTCCGCGTGTGGCGCGACGAAACAGCGCGAGCGGTAGCCGACCGGCAGGTAGACCTCCGTCGCGACGCGCGGTGTCTCGCCGATCTGCAGGTCCCATACCCACTCACCGCCGTACTTCGTGATCTCGGCGAGCGTGCCGCGGGCGGCCGCGTTGAACGAGGAGTTTCCCTCGAAATCGTTCTGCAGCTGCAGACCGAACCGCAGGTAGTTGGGACCCCACGAATTGCGTCGCGTGGTCAGCGCGAGCCCGTACTCCGGCGGCTGCCCCGGCACGGGGTCGCTCTGCAGTAGACGGTAGTCGAAGATCTCGAGATTGCCCTGGCCGTAGAGCTCGGCAACGCGGCGCGACAGCCGCTCGCCATTGGCCACCTGGCCGATCTGGTCGCCGAACAGCGATTCGATGGCGCCGGCGTAGCGTTCCGAACCCGGATCGACGCGCAGGAACTCGACTCGCGGCAGGTCCTTGCGCACCGCGCTGCGCGTATCGGCGAGCTGCTCGAATTCTTCCGCGGAAATCGACAACGCGGCCAGCCGCTGCGCGGCGCCTCGCGCGGCCGCCTCGCCCAGGCGGATGGCTTTCTCGTGCTCGCCGAAGTCGAGCGACGAGAAATCGCCGAGCGCGGGGTCGATCACGACGTCGCGATCGGTGAGCGACTTGCGCTGCGTGTTCGCGTTGTGCCGGATCAGGATCGCGAGCATCTGGTTGGACACGGTCGCGACGGAATCGAGTTTCGCGCGCTCGAGCAGCGGGAAACCGCAGTCGACGACGATCAGGATGTCGACCCCCATCTCGCGCGCGACGTCGATGGGCAGGTTCGACGACAGTCCGCCGTCCACCAGCATGCGTCCTTCCGTCTCGACGGGAGAGAACACTCCGGGCGCCGACAGGCTCGCGCGCATCGCGGTGGTGAGATCGCCGTGATCCATCACGACGCGTTCACCCGTCACGATGTCGGTGGCGATGGCGCGGAACGGGATCGCGAGGTCGTCGAAATGCTGTACCTGGGCGACCGGCAGCGTGAGAGAGCGCAGTGTCTGCGTGAGCTTCTGTCCCTGCACCAGGCCCCGCGGCAGGCGGAATTTCCGCCCCTTGAGACCCAGCGGAAACTTGACCAGGAAGCTCTGGTCCTCGAGCTTGCGGCGGAAGTTGAGGTCCGTGCGCGGCGGCCGGTCGCGGAAGGCGTCCTCCCAGTCGAGCGACGTCATCACGCGCTCCACGTCGGCGGCGTTCAATCCCGAGGCGTACAGGCCACCGACGACGGCGCCCATGCTCGTGCCCGCGATCGCGTCGATGGGGACGTGATACTCCTCGAGCACCTTGAGCACGCCGATGTGCGCGGCGCCGCGGGCGCCGCCACCCGACAGCACCAATCCGATGCGCGGGCGGGCCTTCGGGCCGGGCGACGCCGTCTCCTGCGCCGGCGCAGTGCCGGACATGGTTAGGGCCAGCACGGCGAGCGACGCGCCCAAGAATCTGGTTTTTCTGACTTTTCCGTTCATTCCCGCGATGGCAAGGATAGTCGTTCGCAGTGATAATCGGCCACCACAATGCGTGCCCTCCTCTCGATCGGAGCCCTGTTGCCGCTGGCCGTGTTCGCGTCCGGCGAAACCCAGTACGTGCCGGACCCCGCCATCGTCAACGCGGGCGACCTCGACCCGCGCGTGACGGACGATCTGCGCCGCATCGGCGACACTACCGGCGAAGTCGTGGTCACTGCCACGCGCGAGCCACGCGACGCACTGACTACTCCGGCCAGTGTGTCGCGCATCGGCGGCGACGAACTGGGCGCCCTCAGCGCCAAGCACCAGGCCGACGCGCTCAATCGCAGCGCGGGTGTCTACATCCAGCGCGGTAGCGGCGCGGAAAGCCTGGGCGCCATCCGCTCGCCGGTGCTCACGGGCGCGGGCGCCTGCGGCGCGTTCCTGATCGCCGAGGACAACCTGCCGATCCGCCCCGTCGGGTTCTGCAACCTCAACGAGATGTTCGAGCTCAACTATGAGCAGGCGGGCTCCATCGAAGTCCTGCGCGGACCGGGCTCGGCGCTGTACGGCGCGAGCGCGGTCCACGGCATCGTGAACGTGCTGACGCCGCGCGTCGCCGACTTGCCGGCGTATTCGGCCGGCGTGGAAGGCGGCTCGGATTCGTTCAGGCGCGTGCGCCTCGGCTTCTCGCGCGAACTCGCTGCCTGGGACGTCGGCGGCTACGGCAGCGCGACGCGCGCACCCGGCTGGCGCGACGCATCCGGCGTCGACGAA
>CADEED010000119.1:9483-10482 GCA_902826225.1 uncultured Pseudomonadota bacterium
GATCAACCTGCTGGCGGACAGCGAGGTCGCGGGAGGCACCCTGCGCATCCGCGCCGCCGGCACGGTGCTGAACCAGGAAACTGCCGGCTTCGTCCAGGGCCCGGGGACCTATCGTGACGATTCGCGCGCGCGCAGCAACCCCAACCCCGAGGCGTTCCGCGACGCGTCCAGCGCGCGCGTCTCCGGCCACTTCCAGCGCGAGAACTGCTTCGCGCTCAATTGCCGCTTCGAGATCGCGGGGATATACCGCCGCTCGCGCATGGATTTCCTGCAGCACTTCCTCATCGGAAAGCCGCTCGAACACAATGCACAGACCAGCTACCTGCTGAGCAGCACGCTCGCAATGAACTTCCTGTCGAATGTTCTCGAAGCGCGCGTCACTGTCGACGCCGAGACTGCCAACTCGGAGCTCACCGAGTTCCAGCAGGGCCCGGCCACGGATGGCGCACCGGCCGCCAACGCGATCCGCCCCGCGGGCATGCATTACGACTACACGGTGGATTCGGACACGGTCGGCGCCACGCTCGCCCTCGACTTGCGATTCGCGAACCACTGGTCGCTGTCCGGTGCGCTGCGCGCGGACCGCACCACCTACGACTACGACAATCGCATGCTGACGGGCAACACGGCGGCTGACGGTGTCGCGTGCGTGGGAGGGTGCCTCTTCTCGCGACCCGCCGACCGCACCGACGAATTCGACAACTTTGCGCCGCGACTCACGCTCGCCTGGCAGCCCGGAGAGCGCTCGCTTCTTTATGTCAGCGGGTCGACGGGCTACCGTCCGCCCGAGATGACGGAGCTGTACCGGCTGCAACGCCAACAGGCGGCCGCCGATCTCGACAGCGAGCGTCTCGAGTCCGTCGAGGCCGGCTGGAAGTGGCGCACCGAGCGCTTCTCGCTCACCACCGCCGCGTTCGCGATGGAGAAGCGCGACCTCATCCTGCGCGAGACGAACGGCTTCAACGTGAGTGACGGGCGCACGCGCCATCGTGGTTTCGA
>CADEED010000120.1 GCA_902826225.1 uncultured Pseudomonadota bacterium
CGCGACCAGCTGGTCGACCGGTACCGCATCACGCGCCGGATCGAACCCGGCAAGATTGCCGAGCAGGAAGCGCACGGTGTTGCGGATACGCCGGTACGAATCCGACATCCGCTTCAGGATCTCGTCCGATACGCTGATCTCGTTGGCGTAGTCCGTCGAGCCCACCCACAGGCGCAGCACGTCCGCACCGAGACTCTGCATGACCTTCTGCGGCGCGATGACGTTGCCGAGGGACTTCGACATCTTGCGTCCCTTCTCGTCGACCGTGAAGCCGTGCGTCAGCACGCCCTTGTACGGCGCGCGCGCATACAGCGCCTCGGACATCAGCAGCGAGGAATGGAACCAGCCGCGATGCTGGTCCGAACCTTCGAGGTAGATCTCGACGGGTGGTTTCACTTCGTCCGGATGGGTGTAGTGCACGCACTCGTGCGAGAGACCCGAGTCCGCCCAGACGTCCATGACGTCGTTGACCTTCTCGTATTTCTCCGCGTCGGGGCCCAGCAGCTCTTTCGGGTCGAGATCGAACCAGGCTTCGATGCCGTCTTTCTCCACGCGATGCGAGACTTCCTCGATGAGTTCCTGCGTTCGCGGATGCAGTTCCTGTGTCTCCTTGTGCACGAACAGCGTGATCGGCACGCCCCAGGTGCGCTGGCGCGAGAGGCACCAGTCCGGGCGATCCTTGATCATGTTGAAGATGCGCTGCTCGCCCCACGCGGGGTACCACTGCACCTTCGGGATGTCGCGCAGCGCGTTCGCCCGCAAGCCCTTCTGGTCCATGCTGATGAACCACTGCGGCGTCGCGCGGAAGATCAGCGGCGTCTTGTGACGCCAGCAGCAGGGATAGCTGTGCTTGTAGGCCTCGTGCTTGAGCAGGCGGCCGCGCTTCTCGAGCTCGTCGATGAGGATCTTGTTGGCCTCGTCGACCTTGATGCCCGCGACGAACGGCGTGCCTTCGCGGAAGCGGCCGTCACCCATCACGGGGTTGTCGACCGGCAGGCTGTACTTGAGTCCCACGACGAAGTCTTCCTGGCCGTGCGCGGGCGCGGTGTGCACGGCGCCGGTGCCGGCGTCGAGCGTCACGTGGTCGCCCACGATCACGGGCACACGCTTCGTCAGGAACGGATGCTCGAGCTGCAGGTGTTCGAGTTGTTTGCCGGTGAACTGCGCGAGCACGTGCCCCTTCGTCGCGCCGTAGCGCGCGAGCGAGGCATCGACGAGCTCGTTGGCGAGCACGAGCCACTGGCTGTGATCATTGCGCGTGATGCCGACGAGCACGTACTCGAAGTCCGGTCCCAGCGCCACGGCTTCGTTCGCGGGCAGCGTCCAGGGAGTGGTCGTCCAGATCACGAGCGAGGCCGGTTGCGGACCCAGCGCGTCGAAGCTGACGCCGATGCGGCGCGCGAGCTCGGCCGGATCGACGACGCGGAACGCGACGTCGATGGCGGGCGACACCTTGTCCTCGTACTCGACCTCGGCCTCGGCGAGCGAGGAACGGCAGTCGAGGCACCAGTAGACCGGCTTGGCGCCCTTATATAAGTGTCCGTTCCGGATGACCTTTCCGAGCGCGCGCACCTGCTGCGCCTCGAAGCGAGGGTCCATGGTGAGGTAGGGCCGGTTCCAGTCGCCGAACACGCCGAAGCGTTTGAAGTCCGCGCGTTGCAGGTCCACCTGCTCGCCGGCGTACTTGCGGCATGCCGCGCGGAATTCCTTCGCCGAAAGCTTGTTGCCCACGCGTCCGAATTTCTTCTCGATCTGGTGTTCGATCGGCAGTCCATGGCAGTCCCAGCCGGGGATGTACGGCGAGTCGTAGCCGTCCATCTGGTGAGACTTCACGACGATGTCCTTGAGCACCTTGTTGAGGAAGTGGCCGAGGTGCGCGGCGCCATTCGCGTACGGCGGGCCGTCGTGCAGCACGAAGCGCGGCCGGCCACGCGAGTTCGCGCGGATCTTCGCGTACAGGTCCTTCTTCTCCCACGCGTCGAGCATCTTCGGCTCGCGCTGCGCCAGGTCGGCCTTCATCGGAAAGCCGGTTTCGGGAAGATTGATCGTGCTCTTGTAGTCCGCCACTGCTCGCCTCTGCCTAACTTCTCGCCTGCAATACTTCACGCGCCCCGGCCGCGTCGCGGTGCATCTGCTGCACCAGCGCGTCGAGGTTCGCGAATCTCTCCTCGTCGCGGAGCTTTTTCACGAACTCCACGTCCAGCTCGCTTCCATAGAGCGAGCCGTCGAAATCGAACACGTGCACCTCGAGCAGCGGCTCGGTTCCGTCCACCGTGGGCCGAAACCCGAGGCTCACCACCGCGTCGCGCGCGGCGTGCGGATTCGCGTCCACGCCGCGCACGCGCGCCGCGAAGATGCCCGTGAACGGCAGCTTGCGCCGCCGCATGAGGATGTTCGCCGTGGGATACCCCAGCTTGCGACCCAGCTGCTGCCCCCGCACCACCCGCCCGCGCATCTCGTACGCGCGCCCGAGCAGATCGCGCGCGCGCTGGAATTCACCGGCGGCGAGCGCGGCGCGCACGGCGCTCGAACTCACGCGCACGCCATCGACGCACACCGACGGCACGAGCTCGAGCGCGAACTTGCCGGATTCCGCGGCCGCCCGCAGTAGCCCGACGCTGCCGGCCCCGCCGCGCCCGAACCGGAAGTCCTGGCCCACGACCACCGCGGACGCCGCGAAGCGATCCGACAGCAACGCCACGAATTCATCGCCCGTCAGCGACCGCAGCTTTTCGTCGAACCGCAGCACGCACAGGTAGTGCAGGTCCGAGCGCTCGAGCACGCGCCAGCGCTCCCGGAAATCCGTGAGCCTCGCCGGCGGGTCCTGCTTCATGAGGTACTCGCGCGGCAGCGGCTCGAACGTCAGCATCATCGCGGGCTTGTACAAGGCCCGTGCGATGCCACAGGTACTCGCGATCAGCGCGCCGTGCCCGAGATGGATGCCGTCGAAGCTGCCCACCGTGATGGCGGCGCCCCGATGCTTCTCCAAGAGCCCTTGCAGTCCGCGGACGTATTCCATTATGCCCCGCCGGCGTTGCGCACGTGGCGCATCCGCGCGCCCGAGAGGAAGAGCGCGGCGAAGTAGGCAGCCGCGCCGGCGACGATGCACAGCGCGAGGCGCCCGGCGCGCGGCAGTGGCTTGAGGTCGAGCCATCCCTGCAGGTCGCCGCCCAACCAGACGAGCAGCACCGCCATCACGGCGTTCGCGAACAGGATCCGCGCGAGCAGCGGACCCCAGCCGACTCGCGGCCGGTAGACGCCCTGCTTCACCAGCCCGCGCCACAGCAGCAGCGTGTTCACCGCGGCGGACGTGCAGGTGGAGGTCGCGAGCAGCACGTGCGGATAGGGGAAGCCGAAGTGCTTCGCGGGCAACACGATCGCGACGTTCATGAACATGTTGACGCCGAGGGCGATGAGACCGATGCGCACCGGCGTCCTCGTGTCCTGGCGCGCGAAGTAACCGGGCGCCAGCACCTTGACGAGGCTGAAGCCCAGCAGTCCCCACGAGTAGGCCATGAGCGCGTAGCTCGCCATGACCGTGTCGTGCGGCCGGAACTCGCCGTAACCGAAGATGGTGGCCGTCAGCGGACCCGAGAAAACCAGCATCGCCACCGTCGCGGGCGAGACGAGCACGACGACCAGACGCAGCGCCCAGTCGAGCGTATTGGAGAAATGATCGGCCGACGCCTCGGCATGGTGCCGGGAGAGTCCTGGCAGGATCACCGTCGCGAGCGCGATGCTGAACACGCCGAGCGGGAACTCCATGATGCGATCCGCGAGGTAGAGCCACGCGATGCTGCCGGTGATCAGGAAGGACGCGATCTGCGTGTCGAGCAGCAGGCTGATCTGTGCGACTGAGGATCCGAAGATGCCAGGCAGCATCAGCCTGCCGATGCGGCGCACGCCCTCGGCGGCCGGCCGCCAGCGCGGCAGGCGGAACAGCTTGAGCTTGATGACGGCGGGCAGCTGGAATGCGAGCTGCAACACGCCGCTCACGAACACGCCGACTGCGAGCGTGACGCCGGGGTCGTCCGTGTGCGGCGCGATCCATACGGCGAAGGCGATCATCACGACGTTCATGATCACCTGCGTGATCGCCGGCACGACGAACCGGCCGTAGCTGTTGAGCACGCCGGAGAAGAGCGCCGTCAGCGACACGAAGAACAGGTAGGGGAAAGTCCAGCGCAACATGTCGACGGCGAGCGAGAACTTGGCGGGCTCGTCGTGCCAGCCGGGCGCGAACGCGAGGATGATGAGCGGCGCGGCGATGACGCCGACGATCGACACCAGGAACACGATCGTGCCGAGCGTGCCGGCCGCGCCGTCCACCAGCTCGCGGACCTCGTCGTGGGGACGCTTGACCTTGTACTCGCTGACGACCGGAACGAAGGACTGGCTGAAGGAACCTTCCGCGAACAGGCGGCGCAGGAAGTTCGGAATCTTGAACGCGACGAGGAACGCGTCGAGTAATCCGACCGGGATCATCGCCGAGTAAACGATGTCGCGCGCCAGCCCGGTGATGCGCGAGATCAGGGTCGAAATCCCGACCACTGCCGTGCTCTTGAAGATCCTGCCGCTCAATCCGCAAACACCCGGAAAATAAGGGAAAAACGCCCGGAGCCGCGCACTATACCGGATGCCCATCGCGCGTAGTTGGGAAGCGTTGACAAGGTGGGGGGCCCTCAGCACACTACGCGCCCTTTTCAAGCACCCGGTTTCCTGGAGATCTGCGTGGCGAATACCAAGTCGGCTGAAAAAGCCGCCCGTCGAGCTGAGACCAACCGCACCCGCAACATCGCGTTGCGTTCGCGCATGCGTACCGCGCTGCGCAAGGTCAACGACGCGCTCGCCTCCGGCAAGAAGGCCGATGCCACGGCCGCCCTGAAGGACGCCCAGCCGCTGATCGATTCGCTCGTGAACAAGAACGTGATTCACCGGAACAAGGCCGCCCGCCACAAGAGCGCGCTGTCCGCGCGCATCAAGGCGCTCAAGTAGGAACAAGTCTTCTGGCGCCCCAGGCTTCGCAAGAAGCCAGGCGCGGAGCACGCAGAACCCGGCCTAGCGCCGGGTTTTTCGTTTGGGCTTCTGGCGCGCCTTCTGGCCGGCCTTGGTCTTGGTCTTGGTCTTGGTTTTCGGCTTGACCCTGGCACTCGGCTTCGCGGACTTCGTCTTCCCGGCCGCGCGCTTCGGCGCCACCGGTAGTTCGAGATTGCCGCGCGCCGGCGCCTCTCCCGTTTCGAGGAAGCGCATCACCGCCTCGCACAGGTCGGTCGTGCCCGCATGCGTGGCGCCTGAGATCAGGAATGCGGGTCCGGCGTACTTCAACGCCCTCGCGATGGCGACGGCCTTCGCAACCGCTTCGTCCGGCGGCAACAGGTCGCTCTTGTTGAGCACGAGCCAGCGCGGCTTCGAGAGCAGATCCTCGCTGAACTTGCCGAGCTCGCCCACGATCGATTTCGCGTCGCGGACCGGATCCGCATCGGGATCGACCGGCAGGATATCCACGAGATGCAGCAGCACGCGCGTGCGCTGCAGATGCTTGAGGAAGCGGATGCCGAGGCCGGCGCCGTCGGCCGCGCCTTCGATGAGTCCGGGGATGTCCGCCATCACGAAGCTGCGCTGGTTTCCGCAGGCGACTACGCCCAGGTTCGGGTACAGCGTGGTGAACGGATAGTCGGCCACCTTCGGGCGCGCCGCGGACACCGCGCTGATCAACGTCGACTTGCCCGCGTTCGGCAAGCCTAACAAGCCCACGTCGGCGATGACTTTCAGCTCGAGCTCGAGCTCGCGCGATTCGCCGGGCATGCCCGAGCCGTACTGGCGCGGCGAGCGGTTCTTGCTCGATTTGAACCGCTGGTTGCCCCAGCCGCCCTTGCCGCCCTTGGCGACGAGCAGCTCCATCCCGGCGGTCGCGAGATCGCCGAGCGTTTCGCCGGTGTCGCTGTCGCGGATGATCGTGCCCGCCGGAACGTCGATGGTGCTGTCTTCGCCGCCGCGGCCGGTCATGTCGCGGCCGCCGCCGGGCTGGCCGTTCTGGGCGCGAAAGGTGCGCACGATGCGGAAGTCCGCGAGCGTGTTGATGCCATCCTTTGCGCGCAGCGTGACGCTGCCGCCGTCGCCGCCGTCACCGCCGTCGGGACCGCCGAACGGCACGAACTTCTCGCGGCGGAAGCTCACACAGCCACGCCCGCCGTTTCCGGCGAGGACTTTGATGCGGGCTTCATCGACGAACTTCATGGCTGCGGGTTCCAACAAAAAACCCGGCCTGGGCCGGGTTTTCGTGAAATCGACCGTCGGGTCGGAAAGGGGGACAGTCCCCGGTGGGGACAGTCCCCGATCTCGTTAATTCAGCTTCTCGGAAGGTTCGACGCTCACGAAGGTGTGGCCTTCGGCGCCCTTCTTGGCGAACTTCACGTGGCCGCTCTTGAGCGCGAACAGCGTGTGATCCGTGCCGATGCCGACGTTGGTGCCCGCGCGCATCGTCGTGCCGCGCTGGCGGACGAGGATGTTGCCGGCGAGAACGGCCTCACCGCCGAACTTCTTCACGCCCAGACGCTTGCTGTGCGACTCGCGACCGTTGCGGGTGCTGCCGCCTGCCTTCTTATGTGCCATGTGGTATCGGCTCCGTAGTAGCTAGGCCAGCGCTCAGGCGCTGATGCCGGTGATCTTGACCTGCGTGTAGTGCTGGCGATGCGTGCCCTGGCGCAGGTAGTGCTTGCGGCGGCGGAACTTGACGATGACTTTCTTCTCGCCCTTGCCGTGCTTCTCGACGAGGCCTACGACCTTGCCGCCCTTGAGCAGCGGAGCGCCGACCTTGATGTCGCTGCCGTCACCGATGAGGAGCACCTCACCGAACTCGACCGTGGCGCCGACTTCGGCGTCCAATTTTTCAACCTGCAGGACGGTGTCCTTCTCGACCCGATACTGCTTGCCGCCCGTGGTGATGACCGCGTACATCTTGATTGCTCCGGAAAACCTTGCGAAACCAACGCCTTAAGCACTGTGCCATTTCGAAGGGAGCGGCATTCTACGCAGGCACCAAAGGCCGGTCAAAGCCTAAATAAATCACTAGAATCAACGCCCTAAATGTCCTCCAACGTCACCCAACTGCCCACCTCCCGAACCGCGCCTCGCGCAGCGGACGCCCCGGCCATGTCGCTCGCGGAAATCCGCTCGCTCGTCCGCGCCGATCTGGACGCCGTCGACGCCATGATCCGGGCCCGGCTCAAGAGCGCGGTGCCGCTGGTGGATCAGGTCGCCGAGCACATCATCGGCGGCGGCGGAAAGCGCCTGCGCCCCCTGCTCTGCGTGCTCGCCGGCCGCGCCTGCAGCATCGACAGCGAGAAGCACGTCGAGGCGGCCGCGTTCATCGAGTTCGTCCACACCGCCACGCTGCTGCACGACGACGTCGTCGACGGCTCGATGAAGCGTCGCGGCCGCGCGACCGCGAACAACATCTTCGGCAATCAGGCGAGCGTGCTCGTCGGCGACTTTGTCTACTCGCGCGCGTTCCAGATGATGGCGACGGTCGGCTCGCAACGCGTCATGGAGATCATGGCGGACGCCACGAACGTGATCGCCGAGGGCGAAGTGCTGCAGCTGATGAACGCACACGATCCGGAGACGACCGAGCAGCGTTATCTCGAGGTGATCTACCGAAAGACCGGGCGCTTGTTCGAGGCCGGCGCCGAGGTCGCGGCCGTGCTGGCGAATGCGCCGATCGCGCAGCAGGCGGCCCTCGCGCGCTACGGCAAGCATCTCGGCACGGCCTATCAACTCGTCGACGACGTGCTCGACTACAAGAGCGACCCGGCGACGCGCGGCAAGAACCTGGGCGACGACCTCGCGGAGGGCAAGCCGACGCTGCCGCTGCTCCACGCCCTGCGCCACGGCAACGACGAACAGCGTGCGCTGATCCGTCTCGCGATCGAACAAGGCGGGCTCGCGCAGCTCGGCCCGATCGTCGAGGCCATCGAGACCACGGGCGGACTCGACTACGCCGCGAGCTTCGCGCAGCGCGAGACGGCGCAGGCGCTGGCCGCGTTGAACGAGCTGCCGGACACGCCGCACCGCCGTGCGCTCGCCGGGCTCGCGCGTTTCGCGCAAGACCGCACGAGCTAGCGGGCGGCGGTCACTTCTCCAGCAGGTTGCCGGTCCACGCTTTCTTCTCCTCGTAGTTCCGCAGGCGCGCTTCGAGCGGCGCCACGTCCCAATCGAGCTTGCGGGCGCGGAGCAGCGCCAGTTTCTGACTCCTGACCGCGGCCTCAAATTCTCCGAGCGCGGCTTTAGCCGCGGCGACGACCTGGTGCGGAACCGGGTCGTATCGTCCGATCGAAATCACCGCCTCCATCAGCTCCAGTGCACGCTTCGGATCGCGGATCGATTCAGTCGGTGACGTCGCCAGCAACGTGGCGAGCGAATATTTCGCGGCGTAGTAGCCAGTCTTGACCGTACGCTCGAGCAGGTCGACCGCTTCACGCTCGGCGGCAGAATCGCCACGACGAGTAACGAGGTAGTTGGCCAGTTCGACCTGCGCCAGTGGATGCCCCGCCTTCGCCGCGAGACGCAGCCACGCGACGCCCTTCGCTTCGTCCTTGCGCGCTTCCATGCCGTACAGCGCGTGCGTACCGACGAAGAACTGCGCGTCCGTGATTCCTGCCTGCGCCGCCTTGACCGCCCAGGGCAGAACGGGCTCGCCTGGCGTGTTGAGTTCCGAGTACTTGAGTCGCACGAGCGCGTAGACGAACTGCGATTGCGGGTCGCCCGCCTCCGCTCGCTCCTTCGTCGCCGGAAGCTTGTCCTCGATCGCATCCGGCACGGGGTTGCCTGGCCTCGGCAGGAACTTGATCTTGATTCGCATGGCGCAGGGAGCCGCAACACCGGCGATTCTCGGCGGCGAGAACCCGCTGTGCATGACGACGGCGCGGGCCGCTTCGTCGAAGAGCACGGGCGTGGTCGACTGCACGATGCGCGCCGTATGCGCACGCCCATCGGGCTGAACTTCGAAATCCACGACGAGGTTCGCACCGATGGATTTGTCGACGCCGGTCTGGGGATAGAAGGCGTCGGGATTCGCGGGATGCGTGAGCTTGCAGGGATTGCTGTCGGCCGGCGAACCCTTCTCGGGCAACAGCGTCGATTGCAATGCGGCCGCGCCGAACTTCGCCAACACCGCGTCGATTCGCGCGCTCGCGTTCGGTGTCACGTGCGGCGTCAGCTGGTCGATGATGTTCCGGACGTTCGTGGATCCGTTTTCGGCTGCGATCTTCGCCCAGGCGAGTCCGAGCACGTTGTCGCGTTTCACGCCCTCGCCGTTGACGTACATGGACGCCAGGTTCTCCTGGCCCTCGAGGCGGCCCAGCTCCGCGATCTCCCGATACAACTCGAACGCGCGTGGATAGTCTTGCGCCTCGGCGGCCTCTAAGGCGCCATACAGATCCGCGTGCGCCGTCGTCGCCGCGAGACCGAGAGCAGCGCCGGTGAATCGCGCGAGCCAGGCGTATTTCATGTCGTCCTCTCCGGCCGGATCCTCATCGTCGGCATTTTGCCGTACGTCAGCGCGCGCCACACCCATTCCATCGGGCCGTACCGGAAGCGCCCTAACCACCAGCGACTGATCAGCACCTGCACGGCGTACAGGACGACGGTGATTCCCAACACCGCCGTCGCGCCGATCTTCCCCGCGAGCGCGAGCCCCGGGCCCACGCCGAAGAGCACGAACGCGTAGATGGCGCTCTGCGTGAGGTAGTTCGTCAGCGCCATACGCCCGGCGTACGCGAACGGTGCGAGCAGCCGTCGCATGAGCCGGCCCTGCAGACCCGTGATGATCGCCGCGCCGTAGCCCGTGGCGAGGATCGGCACGGCCACCAGGTGCACGCTCCAGCCAAACAGTTCGCGATGCGCGAACTCCGGCAACCAGGTCGCCTCGAGCACGAATACCGCGATGCCTTCCGCCAACAGCCCCGCGAGCAACGCGACTCGCATGACTCTTCGCCACTGCGGCGCGAATCGCGCCGCGTTCTGGATCCAGCCGCGCCTTCCCACCCACGCGCCCAGGAAAAATCGACCGAGCGCGTACAGCAGCCAACCCGCCATGAAGCCGGTCAGCACGTAGTCGGACATCGTCAGGTCGACGAAATGCGCCGCGAGACCGAAGTAGCTGCCGTTCTCCGACAACTCCTGCCGGATCAACGCGGCTTCGTCCGAGTACATCGCGAATCCGGTCCCGTCGCCTTCGCCGGCGGAGAGCTCGAGCAGCGACTTCACCACGGTCCGGCCGAACAACGCGAGCACCAGGCCACCGATGAGCAATGCGCGATTGCTCAGTTGCCGGAATGCGAGCAGCAGCAGTCCCGCGAGCGCGTAGAGATGCAAGATGTCCCAGGCCCAGAAGAACGTGTTGTGGATCGCGCCGATGAACAACAGCACGAAGAGCCGCCGCCGGTAGATGGCTT
>CADEED010000121.1 GCA_902826225.1 uncultured Pseudomonadota bacterium
CGCGCCCGATGGCGCGGGTCATCCAGGAGTCGATCAAGCGACCGCTCGCGGAAGAACTGCTGTTCGGTCAGCTGGTCGCCGGCGGCACCGTGAAGATCAGTGTCAGCGCGGACGGCAAGGAGCTGAAGCTGATCACGCTGCCGGTGGAAGCGCCGGCGCTTCCCGCGACGCTGCAGTAACCGCAGGTCCATTGCCGAATGGACGCCGCCCCTTCGGGGCGGACGTTCCGCGGGGGCCATCAGGCCTGCAGAGGGGCGATCGGCACGCAGATCTCGCAGGTGAACGCGCCCGTCTTCTCGTCGTACTCGCCATCCACCGGGTAATGCTCGAAGAACGGCCGTGCGTCGAGCTGCATGCCGCTCTTCGGCAGCCAGTCGCGCAGCAGCGCGAACCACGCATCGCCGATCTCGGCGCCTGTGCCTTTGAATTTCAGCACGGCGTACTTGCCGCCGGCGATCACCTTGCGCTGCGGATTTCCGGAGAGCACTTCCTCGCGTGGGCTTGCCACGCAGGCGTCGTAACGGATGTTGCCGTCTTTCGTCACGGTCGGGTCGTCGAGACTGACGCCGAATCGCGGCCGGCCGAGGAGGTTGTTGGTGTCCATCCACGGCGCGACAGTCTGCATCCAGAACGTTCCGATGGCCGGTCCGACGGGACCCGTGTAACGCAGGTAGGCGACGTGCACCGGGTCGCGATCGATGATTTTCACTTTCGGGGGGGTCATGGCGGTCTCCTGTTTCGAGGAGACGCCAGTTTCGCGGGCCGCGATCCGGGAAGCCTGACTCGCCTTGCGCCCCGCTAGACCGGGCTTGCTCTTTCGCCAGGCGCTCGGCGTGCAGCCGTACCGCGCCCGGAAGGCGCGACCGAAAGCCTCGCTCGATCCGAAGCCGACCGCGATCGCCACGTCGAGGATCGCCAGCCCGGGTTGCGAGAGGAGGCGCATCGCCGCCAGCTCGACGCGCCGCCTTCGGATGTAGTCGCCGAGCGGCTCACCCGTGAGGGCGTGGAAGAGGCGATGAAAATGGAAGTCGGAGAAATTCGCGACGCGGGCGAGGGTCGCCAGATCGAGTTTGTCGTCGAGGTGTCGATCGATGTGATCGATCACCGCGTGCAGGCGCCGGGAATACTCAGCCGCTGCGCGGCGACCCCTGATCGCCGTCGAAGCGGCGACCATCAACGTCCGCGGTAGACGATGCGGCCCTTGGAGAGATCGTACGGAGTCATCTCGACGGTGACCTGATCGCCCGTCAGGATGCGAATGTAGTTTTTGCGCATCTTTCCCGAGATGTGCGCGGTCACGACGTGACCCGTCTTGAGCTTCACGCGGAAAGTCGTGTTAGGCAGAGTCTCGACGACTTCGCCTTCCATCTGAATCGCATCTTCTTTCGACATCCAAGACTCTGGTCACCCGGAAGGCCGCGGATTCTGCCAGAAAAGTCGCCGGAAAGGCGCAAGTCCGCGAAAATTCAGGCCTCCGAAAACAAGGGCACGTCGGCGCTTGCCGCGAGCTGCGCGACCCGCTGGCTGAATTCGCCGCGCGGGATCGGGCGGCTGCCCAAAGATCGCAGGTGCGCGGTAGGTAGCTGGCAGTCGATCAGTTGGAGCCCCGCAACGATTCCGCGCTGGACCAGCCGGGCGAGGGCGGCCTTGGAGGCGTCCCGCTCGCGGCTGAACATCGACTCGCCGAAGAAAACCTGGCCCATGAGTACTCCGTAGAGCCCGCCCACGAGCGCGCCGTCCCGGCGCACTTCCACGCTGTGCGCGCGCCCCCGCGCGTGCAGGTCGCAGTACGCGGCGGTCATCTCAGGGGTGATCCACGTGCCAGTCGAATGCTCGCGCCGGGCCGCGCAGGCGGCGATGACGCCGGCGAAGTCGCGGTCGAAGTCGATCTCAAAGCCTCGATTTCGCAGAGTTTTCGTCAGGCTGCGCGAGCATTTGAACTCCCGGGGCAGCAGGATCTCGCGCGGATTCGGCGACCACCACAGGACGGGCTGGCCTGACGAATACCAAGGAAAGATTCCGCGCCGGTAGGCAGCCAGGATCCTGGCGGGCGAAAGATCGCCCCCGGCGGCAAGCAGCCCCTCCGGCTCGTCAAGTGCCTGGTCGAGCGGCGGGAACCACTCGCGGTCGCCGTCGGGCGTGAGCCAGGTAATCGTCTTGTTCATGCGATCAACGAGCCCGCGGGGTGCGCCGGGCGTTTCGATACGGCACATGGGCTTCGATGGAACGGGCGTAGTCCTCGCGGTCTTCGCCCTCGCGCTGGAGATACTCGCCAATGGCCGCACGGAAACGCGTGTCGACGATCCAGTGCATCGACCACGTGGTCGCGGGGGCAAAGCCCCGGCTGACCTTGTGTTCGCCCTGGGCGCCGGACTCGAACCGGCTGATCCGGTTCGCGATGCAGTACTCGATACCCTGGTGGTAGCAGGTTTCGAAATGCAGGCTGTGATGCTGCTCGAACGCACCCCAGTAGCGGCCGTAGAGCACATCGGCGCCCCGCAGGAACACCGCCGCGGCGAGTGTCTCGCCGGCCCGCCGCGCGCGGATGACGATGAAGTCCTCTCCCAGCTCCCCGGGCAGTGCGCGAAAGCACTCGCGATTCAAGTACGGTTCGCCGCCATTGCGCAGGAACGTGTCGCGATGCAGGTCGAACACTTCGTCGATCACCACCCGCGTGATCGCGGACCCCTGCAGCGTGTCGAAGGCAATGCCTTCCTCGATGACTCGTCGGCGTTCGCGTCGAGTCTTCTTGCGCTTCTCCGACGTGAAACTCTCGAGGTAGTGATCGAAATCGCGGTATCCCTGGTTGATCCAGTGGAACTGCACGTCGCGGCGCGGCAGCCAGCCCGCGGCCGTGAACGCCGCGCGGTCGGCGTCGTCGACGAACAGCGCGTGGATGGAGGAGATGCCGCGCGTTTCGGCGAGCTCACGCATCCGGTCGATCAAGGCGCCACGCGCCGCGGTGCCGTCGACCCCCGGACGCACGAGCAGCCGCGGGCCGCTCACCGGCGTGAAGGGCACCGCGATGGTGAGCTTCGGGTAGTAGTCGAGACCATGCTGGGCGTACGCGCGCGCCCAGGCGAAGTCGAAGACGAATTCGCCGTATGAATGCACCTTCGCGTAAGCGGGCGCCGCGGCGGCCAGGCCGCGTTCATCGTGCAGCGTGATCGGGGCGGGCAGCCAGCCGGCATCGGCGCCCACACAGCCGGTCGATTCGAGCGTCGACAGGAACCCGTGGCGCAGGAACGGAGAGCCGCCGGCGTCGAGCGCATCCCAGGCGGCGGGATCAATGCCCGAAATGCTGGTCGAGATATTTGTCCGCATCGAGCGCAGCCATGCATCCTGATCCCGCGGATGTGATGGCCTGACGATACACGTGATCCGCGACGTCGCCAGCGGCGAATACGCCCGGAACACTGGTGGCCGTCGCCGCGCCCTCGCTGCCGCTCTTGATCACGATGTAGCCGTCGCGCATGTCGACCTGGCCCGCGAAGATGCCGGTATTCGGGGTGTGGCCGATGGCGATGAATGCGCCCGTGACGCCGACGTTTTCGATGGTGCCGCCGGGCTGCGTGGGCTTGATGCGCACGCCGTTCACGCCGGAGTCGTCGCCCACGATCTCGTCGACGGTGTGATTCCAGACGACGCGCACCTTGCCGCTCTTCTCGAGCGCGAACAGCCGGTCCTGCAGGATCTTCTCCGCGCGAAATCTGTCGCGCCGGTGGACGACCGTGACGTGGCTCGCGAGGTTCGATAGATAGAGCGCCTCCTCGACCGCCGTGTTGCCGCCGCCGACGACCATGACGCGATGACCCTTGTAGAAGAATCCGTCGCACGTGGCGCAGGCGGAGACGCCGCGGCCGCGGAACTTCTCTTCCGACGGCAGCCCGAGATACTTCGCGGACGCGCCCGTCGCGATGATCAGCGAGTCGCAGGTGTAGTTGCCGTAATCGCCGGAGAGCGTGTAGGGACGTTTCGAGAAATCCACGGTGTGGATGTGGTCGTTCACGATCTCGGTGTTGAACCGCTCGGCGTGGCTTTTCATGCGTTCCATCAACGCGGGTCCGAGAAGTCCGTGCGCGTCGCCGGGCCAGTTGTCGACCTCGGTGGTCGTCATGAGCTGGCCACCTTGCTCGATGCCGGTGATCAACAGGGGTTTGCGGTTGGCGCGCGCCGCGTACACCGCGGCCGTGTAACCGGCGGGGCCGGAACCGAGGATGACGAGCGGATTATGGCGAGAGGTGGTCATGTATAATTTTGGCCATTCGACGGGCGTTTGGGCTCATTAATTGCGCGTGGCGCGCCCGTTTCAAGTTGGAAAACACAGTTGCTTCGGGTCGGGCAGCGCGCACTGCTTCCCTCGACCGGGCCCCATGTTAAGAAAGGCGCTCGCCGCGGCCAAGTGCGCGAGCGATTGGTCAACTTCCATGCGTATCGGCATCCCCCGAGAATTGAAGCCCCGTGAGGGCCGCGTCGGCCTCATTCCCGCCGCCTGCGTCGAACTCGTGCGCGGCGGGCACGAAGTCTTCGTCGAAACCCAGGCGGGCGAGAAGAGCGGTTATAACGACCAGGCTTTTCGTGATGTCGGCGTGACGGTGCTGCCCAACGCGGACGAACTGTTCGCGAAGGCGCAGATGATCGTCAAGGTGAAGGAGCCGATCGAGCCGGATCTCAAGCGGCTCCGCAAGGACCACCTGCTGTTCTGCTACCTGCATCTCGCGGCGCTGCCCGATCTCACCCGCAGCCTGTGCAACATCGGCCTCACGGCCGTGGCCTTCGAGACGGTGGAAGACCGCCTCGGCCGCCTGCCGCTGCTGGCGCCGATGAGCGACATCGCGGGCCGGCTCTCGATCCAGTGCGCCACGACGCTGCTGCACCAGCCGCAGGGCGGCAAGGGCATCTTGTTAGGCGGCGTTCCCGCCGCGCGCCGAGGGCGCGTGGTGGTGCTGGGTGGCGGTGTGGCCGGCGGCAATGCCGCGCTGGTCGCCGCCGGACTCGGCACCGAGGTCATCGTGTTCGACAAGGATCGCGACAAGATGGTGGCCGCGCGTGCGATGGGGCCAAACGTCACGGCGCTGTACCCGCACGTCGCCGACGTCGCGGACGCCGTGCGCGAAGCCGACGTGGTCGTCGGCGCGGTGCTCGTCACCGGCGCGCGCGCGCCGCACGTGGTGTCGGCCGACATGGTGCGCACGATGGAGAGGGGCAGCGTCATCGTCGACATCAGTGTCGACCAGGGCGGCTGCATCGAGACCACGAAGCCGACGACCTGGGAAGCGCCCACTTATGTCTGGGAGGGCGTCACGCATTTCTGCGTCACGAACATGCCGGGCTCCGTGCCGCGTACGTCGTCCCAGGCGCTGTCGGCCGCCATTGCCCCGTTCGCCGTGCGCCTTGCGGATGGCGACTGGAGAGACGATCCCGGTATGGTCCGCGGCATCAACGTCGAGGGCGGCAAGGTCACTCATCCGGCCTTGATGAGTTAACATCCGCGGCGACGAATCAATAGCTTAGCGAGAGATGGCAGAAACTACGTACGATCGAACCAAGCCCCAGAAGCGCTTCACCGCCGCGGTCTCCCGCGGCCTGCGAGAAAGCGCGGTGCTCGCGATCGGCGCGATCGCCCTCGTGATCCTGATCGCGCTGCTCACCTACGATGCGCGCGACCCGGGGTTTTCGTCGACCGGCGACGGCGGCCATGACGTTCAGAACGGCATTGGCCGCTTCGGCGCATATCTCGCGAGCCTGCTGCTCTTCCTGTTCGGCAAGCCGGCCTACCTCCTGCCGATCATGCTCGGCGTCGCGTGCTTCGTGATGTTCCGACAGCCGCAGGACGAGGACGGACGCACCCGGTTCAATACGGCGGTGCGCATCGGCGGCTTCTCGCTGATGCTCATCGCCAGCTGCGGGCTGGCGACGCTGCACTGGGATGCCGACGGTCTGCCGGCGAGCGCGGGGGGCGTCGTCGGTCACATCGGCACCGCGCTCCAGTCCGGGCTCAAGTTCCTCGGCGCCACGCTGCTCATGCTGGCCGCGTGGATGGCCGGCATCTCGCTGGCCTTCGGCGTTTCCTGGCTCACCATCGTCGACAGGATCGGCGCGGGCATCTGGAACGGCATCGGCTGGTTCCGTGCACGCCGCAGCGTCGCGCGCGATGTCGCGATCGGCCTCGAAGCGAAGCAGAAGCGCGTCGAGACGGCGAAGGTCGAGGAGAAGAAGACCGCCGTGCGCTCGAAGCCGCGCATCGAAGCACCCGCGCCCGTGGTCGAGAAGAGCGAGCGCGTGGAGAAGGAACGCCAGGTTCCGATGTTCGATGCGCCGAAGTCGGGTGAGCTGCCGGCGCTGAAGCTGCTCGACGATCCGCCGGCGCGCGAGTCGGGTTACTCGCAGGAGGCTCTCGAGGCGATGTCACGCCTCGTCGAGCTCAAGCTCAAGGATTTCGGCGTCGACGTCGAGGTGGTCGCAGTGCAACCCGGCCCCGTCGTCACGCGCTTCGAGATGCGGCCCGCGCCGGGCGTGAAGGTGAGCCAGATCACCGGCCTTTCCAAGGACCTGGCCCGCTCGCTGTCCGCCATCAGCGTGCGCGTCGTCGAGGTGATCCCGGGCAAGTCGGTCATGGGTCTCGAGATCCCGAACGAGAAGCGTGAGCTCGTCACGCTCGGCGAGATCATCAAGTCGAAGTCGTACGACGAAGTGGTGTCGCCGCTCGCCCTCGCGCTCGGCAAGGACATCGGCGGCAATCCCGTGACGGCCGATCTCGCGAAGATGCCGCACCTGCTCGTCGCCGGCACCACCGGCTCCGGCAAATCGGTCGCGATCAACGCGATGATCCTCTCGTTGCTCTACAAGAGCACCGCCGAGCACGTGCGCATGATCATGATCGATCCGAAGATGCTCGAGCTCTCGGTGTACGAGGGCATCCCGCATCTGCTCGCGCCCGTCGTCACCGACATGAAGCACGCGGCCAACGCGTTGCGCTGGTGCGTCGCGGAGATGGAGCGGCGCTACCAGCTCATGGCCGCGCTCGGCGTGCGCAACATCTCGGGGTTCAATCGCAAGGTCAAGGACGCGAACGAGGCGGGCAAGCCGATCCGCGATCCGATCATGACCGCGGCGGCCGCCAACGACCCGACGATCGACCAGAAGCTCATCACCGATCTCGTGCCGCTGCCGTACATCGTCGTGGTCATCGACGAGCTCGCCGACATGATGATGATCGTCGGCAAGAAGGTCGAGGAGCTGATCGCGCGTCTCGCGCAGAAGGCGCGCGCCTCGGGCATCCACCTCGTGCTCGCCACCCAGCGGCCGTCCGTGGACGTCATCACCGGCCTCATCAAGGCGAACATCCCGACGCGCATCGCGTTCCAGGTGTCGGCGCGCGTCGATTCGCGCACGATCCTCGACCAGATGGGCGCCGAGTCGCTGCTCGGCCACGGCGACATGCTCTATCTACCGGCGGGCACCTCGGTGCCGACCCGCGTCCACGGGGCATTCGTCGGCGACGCCGAGGTCCATCGCGTCGTCGAGGCGCTCAAGAGGGCCGGTGCGCCCAACTACATCGAGGACATCATCGAGGGTCCGAGCATCCCGCTCGCCGGGATTTCCGGCGAACCGCCGATGCCGGGAGAGGGCGGCGCCGACGGCGAGCAGGACGCGCTCTACGACGAGGCGGTCAGGATCGTCACGACCGAGCGCAAGCCGTCCATCTCCTACGTCCAGCGCCGGCTCAAGATCGGCTACAACCGCGCGGCCCGCCTGCTGGAGTCGATGGAGGCGTCGGGCGTCGTGGGGCCATTGCAGCCGAACGGCTCGCGCGAGATCCTGGCGCCGGCGCCCGCCGGCAACGAGTAAGACGGTGATGCAACGCGGCCGGTTTCCGCGTGTCCAATTCCGCATGAAACGACTCATTCCCGCCGCCGTCGCGTTCCTGGCACCGCTCGCTCTCGCGCAGTCGCCGGCGCCGACCGCGCTCGATTCCTATCTCGCGAACGTGAAGACGCTGCGCGCCGAGTTCTCGCAGTCCGTCACCGACGGCCGCGGGCAGCCCGTGAGCCAGGCCGACGGGAAGTTCGTGATCGTGCGCCCGGGCAAGTTTCGGTGGGAGCTCACGCCGCAGTCGGTCGCGAACAGTCCAGCCTCACCGCAGCTCATGATCGCCGACGGCCTGAACCTCTGGTTCTACGATGCCGATCTCGAGCAGGTATCGGTCAAGCCGTCCGCCACGGCACTGACCGCGACGCCGGCGAGCCTGCTGTCCGGCGATGGCAATTTCCACGATGTGTTCCGCGTGGCCTCCGCCGGCAAGCGCGACGGCCTCACGTGGGTGAAAGTCACGCCGAAGGGCGCGGACGCGGACTTCCGCGAAGTGCAGATCGGTTTCGTCGGCAACGGCACCGAACTCAAGCGCATGGTCCTCAAGGACAAGCTCGGACAAACCGTCCGCCTCGATTTTTCGACCAGTGTCCGCAACCAGCCGGTCGCCGACGACGAGGTGAGGTTCACGCCGCCCGCGGGCGCGGATGTGATCGGCACGCCGGCGTCATGACGCTGGAGCGGGTTCTGTGGGCCGTAGGCGTGCTCCTGGTCCTGCTCGTCATCGTGGTGTGCCTGGTGCCGCAGGTCGATCTGCCCGACGCGCCGCTCAACGACAAGTGGCATCACCTCATCGCGTACGCCGCGTTGTCCGGCTATTTCGCCGGCCTCTTGCCGCGCAGACATTGGTGGCGCCTGTTCCTGTGCCTGCTCGCGCTCGGCATCTCGATCGAGTTCGCCCAGTCGACGATGGGTCTCGGCCGACACGGTGACGTGCGCGACGTCGCGGCGAATGCGCTGGGCGTCATGTCCGGCCTGATCGCGGCTCGCTTCGGCGTCGCGCGCTGGCCCGAGATTCCCCGCCAGATCTTGAATGCGCGGCGGCCGGGATGAGTCCCGGTCGCGCCGACAACCAACCCGATTTCCTGCGCGACGCCCCGCCGAACGATGCATTGCGGCCACTCGCGGACCGCATGCGCCCGCGATCGCTCGACGAATTCGTCGGGCAGCCGCAGGTGCTGGGAGCCGGAAAGCCGCTGCGCGAGGCGCTCGAGCGCGGCCAACTGCATTCGCTGATCCTGTGGGGGCCGCCGGGCACCGGGAAGACCACGCTCGCGCGGCTCATCGCGCGCCGCGCGGACGCGGAGTTCCTGCAGTTGTCGGCGGTGCAGGCCGGCGTGAAAGACATCCGCGAGGCCGTCGAGCGCGCGAAGACCGCGCGCGCCGAACGCGGCCGCCGCACGGTCCTGTTCCTCGACGAAGTCCACCGCTTCAACAAATCGCAGCAGGACACCTTCCTGCCGTACGTCGAGGACGGCACGCTGACCTTCATCGGCGCCACGACGGAGAACCCGTCGTTCGAGATCAACAGCGCGCTGCTGTCCCGCGCGCGCGTGTACGTGCTGCGCGGGCTGGCCGTCGACGACATCGTCCAGCTCTTGCGCCGCGCACTTGAAGATCCGGAGCGCGGCCTCGGCAAGCGGAACCTGCAGATCGACGACGAGGCGCTCATCGCGCTCGCACACGGCGGGGACGGTGACGGCCGGCGCGCGCTCGGGATGCTCGAAATCGCCGCCGATCTCGCCACCGAGAAGGACGGCCGGCCGGCCATCACGGCGGAGCAGGTCCGTGAGGTGGCCGCGGGCGGTCGGCGCCGCTTCGACAAGGGTGGCGATCAGTTCTACGACCAGATCTCGGCGCTCCACAAGGCGGTGCGCGGCACGGATCCCGATGCGGCGCTCTACTGGTTCGCGCGCATGCTCGACGGCGGCTGCGATCCTCACTACCTCGCGCGACGCATCGTGCGCATGGCGGTCGAGGACATCGGTCTCGCCGACCCGCGGGGCCAGCAGGTCGCGCTCGACGCGTGGGCGACGTTCGAACGCCTGGGCAGCCCGGAGGGCGATCTCGCGCTGGCGAATGCGGTCGTCTATCTCGCCGTGGCGCCGAAGAGCAATGCGGTCTACGTCGCCTTCGGCGAAGCGCAGTCGGACGTGCAGGAGTTCGGCACGCTCGAGGTGCCAATGCGTTTCCGGAATGCACCCACCAGGCTGATGAAGAGCCTGGGCCACGGCGAGGGATATCGCTACGCCCATGACGAGCCCGGTGCGATCGCGAAGGGCGAGCGCTATCTACCGGACGAAATTCCCGATCGACGCTACTATCGCCCCGTGGCGCGCGGTCTCGAGATCAGGATCGCCGAGGCGCTCGCCCGTCTGCGGGGCGAGCTCAAGCAGGGGGAGGAGTCGTG
>CADEED010000122.1 GCA_902826225.1 uncultured Pseudomonadota bacterium
CTGCGCGGCAGGTGTCGGGCAGCACGCGCACGGGCGCGTCCGGATAGGCCGTGTGCCAGCCCGTGTACTTCACGTTGTCGTAGAGCTGGTCGTTCGAGTCCCAGCCCAGCACCACGTCGCAGAAGCCGAAGCCCTTGTCCAACGCGGAGAAGAACTTGTCGCGGCCCATGTATTTGCCGCGCATGACGCCATCGTTGTCGAAAACACCGACCTTGACGTGCTCGAGCTTGCGTTCCTCGACGATCTTGCGAGCGTCGGCGGCAGTGCGGACATTTTCTGGGTTCATGGTGGACTCTTATATACCGAAATGTCGAAATGCAGCACGTCCTCGCGGGTGCCGAGCTATGGCGACGAACGTCTCGCCCGCGAGCAGCCGGCGCAGCCAGGCATCATCGGGCTGGTGGCCGGTGTAGGTGGGCAGCTCGTCGAAGGCGCGGCCGAAAACTGCGAGCATTTCGCGGGCGATCGGCTCATCGCCGCCGCGCAGGAGAGTGACTTCGAATGCGTTGTCCGGTGCCATGAGCCGGATTATCGCGATCCCCCTTTTCGCGGGTCTATACTTTGCCGCGGCCGACGTCGGCCATGAGTCAGGGGATCCACAAGATGTCTTTCGTGCTGTACCTGGTCGGGCTGGCGATCCTCCTCGGCGGCATCGCCTGGGCGCTGGTCCTCGCAGGCGTTGCCGTGGCCTATATCGCCATCACCTGCCTGATCATCGCCGGCATCGGCATCATGATGGCCGTCTCGCGCACGCGCGCGAAAGACCCGCCGCCCTGACGCCTCGGGGTGTGTCGCCGAGCAGGCCGGAACAGCCGGTTCAGGTCGCGAGTCATCGCGAAGTCACCCGCTTCCCCGCCAGCTCCCGCGCCTTGTTCAGCGCCTCAGCGGCCGGCACCTTCACGTCGGGCTCCACGCCCACGCCTTCCCAGCTCGTCTTCGTGATGGGGTTGATCGCCTTGCCGTTCGGAACCATCACGACGAAGCGCTCGTCCAGCTCCTGAGGCACCACCGGATGCGCACCACCGCCGGTGGTTTCGCCGATGATCGTGGCGCGCTCGAGGGTCTTGAGGTTGTACGAGAACTCCTCGGCGCCCGAGAACGAGCGCGACGAGGTCAGCACGTACACCGGCTGGGTCGTGAACTTCTGTCCCGGCACGTCTTCGGTGGTCCAGAATTCCTCGGTCTGGCCCGTGGTGCGGTTCCACAGGTCGTTCAGGTGCGTGCGCTTCTCGAATAGATAGCTCGTCAGGAAAGAGACCATCTGCGGACGGCCACCGCCGTTGTCGCGGAGGTCGAAGATGATGGCGTCGGCGCCGGCGATCTTGCCCATCGCGGCGACCGCGGCGTCGCGACAGTCGGTCGGATCGGCAAATCCGTTGATCTTGATGTAGCCGATGTTGCCGTCGAGCTTCTCCGCCTTTTCGAATCCGCAGGGGTCGCCGCGCGGGCCGGGTCCCGGACCGGGCCCGATCGGCATGCGCCCGGCGACGGGGCTGAAGTTCACACGCAGATGCTTGTCCCGGCTGACCTCCTGCAGATGGGCCGTCAGCAGCGACGCGAGCTGCACGCCATTGGTGACCTTCGCGTACTCGCCGTTCTTGTCGCGTTCGCGCACCGCGGCACCCATCTTCTTCGCCGTGTCGGGGAAGACATAGAACTCGTCGAGCTTCGCGAGCGTGTCGTCGATGACGCGCTCGCGAGTGACCGCGTCGACTTCGAAGCCGAGGACCTTCGCGCCACGCGGCATGGGACGGACCTGCGACGCGAGGAGCCGCGCCGGTTTCGCATCCGAGACCTCCATCATGCCGATCGCCTCGCGCCCGGACGCACGTTCCTTCACCGGGAATGCGACGTAATGCGGCCGGGAGTCGCGGATGCTCAGCAGATCGAAGCCGCCGGTTTGCCCGCGCAGGCGCTGAAGGGTGTCCGCATTGTCGGGCACGCGCCCATCGTGAGTCGCGTCGAACTGCTCCATGCGGGCGCGGTCGTTGCTGTTGATCGCATCGATCCACGCGGCGAGCACCTGCCCGGCCGGCGTGTCCGGTGCGGTGACGGACTGCGCCCACGCCGAAGACGCCGACAGGACGAGCAATAGGAACGATGAAGCGAGTCGCGGCAACATGTGGGCCTCCCCGTAAAGCACCCTGGATGCGGCTGCGGAGCAATCCGTCGCACTCAACGTGGGAGGATCGCCTTCAGGCCTTCGACTCCGACCGGCGTCGCCCGGCGGCGTCGCGTCCGCCAGCTTCTTCAGGCACCGACGGGATCATTCTGCTCTACTTGATCGATAGCCGCAGATCCTCGATCTCTTCCTTCGCCTGCTCGAGCGTCTCCTCGACGGCGGTGACATCGAGGCGCAGGCGGGAGAAGGAGGCGATCTTCTCGACGGTCATCGACAGGTCGTGCATGCGCCCGGTGTGACCAACCACCAGGTAGCTGGTGGCCAGGATGTCGGTGAGGTCCGGCTCGTCACCCAACACTTCGCGATTCAGGTTCTCATACTGGACGACCGCCTCGATGACCTCGTCGCTGACCTTCCATCCGGCCAGGATGCTCCGCGCGAACTGCGCGTGCCAACGGCGCAGGATCGCGCCGTACTTGGTCCGGTCGCGCAACACGAATGGATAGTGCGCGGCGCGGGTCAGGATGAACAGTTTGCCGACACCGTGCATCAGCCCGCCGAGAAACGCGAGATCGCGGTTCACCGACGTGAACTTCCGCGCGATCACGTACGACACCGCCGCAGTCCACGCGCTGCGTTCCCACAGAGCCTCGAGGTGGGGACGGATGTCTTTCACCGAATGGGCCTGCGAAAGCTGCCGCAATGCGTAAGCAAGCGTCGCGCTCCGCAGCAGCGTGAAGCCGACCCGCGTCACCGCGGTCTTGAGATCCGTCACCATGCGGCGGGTGGGATTGAGTGCCGCCGAATTGCCCATCTGGAGCACGCGGCCGACGAGCACCGGCTCGAAATTGATGACCGGAACCAGCTGCAGGATGCTCACGTCCGGATCGCTCATCAGTTGCTGCAGCCGCGTGACGATCTGCGGCACGCCCGGCAGCGAGATCGCCACGTCGGTACGGGTTTGGGCGAGATCCTTCTCGAGCGCCGCCCCATCATGCGCGACGATGTTCTCGATCGTGGTCGTTCCGAGCGCGGTGGTAGGCATATCCTTCTACCCGCCCAACACGGCTTTCAAGGCCTCGATTTCCGCGGCCGACTCGTCGATCACGCTCTGACACTCCGGATAGCGGATCTGCAGGCGCTTCAGCGCCGCCACGAGCGGCGCCGTCAGATCGGTGAGCTCGCCATTCGAGAGGTGCTGCTGGAGCCGCGTCGCCACCGCGACGACGTCCGTGAGCGTGACCGGGCCGCGCGCCTCGCGTTGCATGTCCTCGTGATCGCTCACGGCCTCGATGATTTCGTCGGCGATCTGCCAGTTCTCCAGAAGCGCCTTGGCGACGTTGGTATGCCAGTCGCGGACGATGGATTGATAGGTCAGCTTGTCCGCGAACAGCGCGGGCTGCGTGCTCGCGCGAGTCAGGATGTAGATGCGCCCGACGTTGTGCATGAGCCCGGCCAGCAACGCGGTGTCGCCATTGAGCGAGGTGAACCGTCGGGCGATCACATGACACAGCGCCGCGACGTGAACACTCTGCTTCCACAACGCATCCAGCATCGGCTCCAGATGCTTGAACTGCGTGACGCTGCGCAGCTGATCGACCGCGAAGTTCAACGCGGCCGAGCGCACGATGTTGAAGCCCACGCGGGCGACGGCCATGCGCAAATCGGCGATCTTGCGTCCGGAGGTGTTGAGGGCCACGGAGTTGGCCATGTTGAGAAGCTTGCTCGCCAGCACGGGCTCGGACCCCAGCACCCGTACTACGGCATCGTTGGTCACGTTCTCGTCCGCGAGCACGCGCTGAATCTTGACCACGATTTCCGGCACCGACGGAAGATTGACCGGGCCCTGGGAGAGCTCATTGGCGAGCGCCTTGACGAAGCCGAACACGACAGTGCTCGGCAGCGCGCGCGCCTCGATCGTGCTGGTGACTTCGGCGTCGCTCATGCGTCGAGCGCTCGTCGCACCGCGGCGATTTCAGCCATTGGCGACTGACAGTCGACGCTCCGCGTCATCGGGATGTGTGAACTCGACACCAGACTGTTCCTCTCGGGTCTCATTACTTATCGGTCCGGGGAGCGGACTATTGAGAAAATCTCGCGGGATTCCGGAACTTGGTCGAAAGCCAGCTGCATATGTCAAACATCGCTGCCCCCGGCAGCAGAGTGCCGCGTCGCTTCAGTCGGCAAGGGCGCTGCGCAACGACTCGATCTCGCCGCCGAACTCACCCAGGATCGCGTCGACGTCGGCCGGAGTCAGCTTGAGGCGGCGCGCGCAATGGGATTCGAAGAACTCGGGCGGCACCTTTCCATCCGTCTGCGGCAGCGTCGCCAACCCTCGCCCCACCCACAGCAGGTCGGGCAGGTCCCCCTCCCCATCCCGCGGTCGATCGCATCCCTCGAAACCCTTGACCGCGTCTACCACCGCCGGCGCCATTTCCCAGTGGCGCAGGATGGCCTCGGCAATACGGGCGTGCCAGGTCCGCTCCAATGCCGGGTACAGCGCCGCGTCGTTGAGCAGGTTCGGGACCCGCGCGGCCCGGGTGAGTAGATAGAGCTTGCCGACCGCGTGCAGCAACCCGGCCAGCAGCGCCAGCTCCGTGTTGGCCCGGGAGCAGCGCTTCGCCACCACGAAACTCATCGACGCGACGCGCGTACTGGACTGCCAGAGTTCGTTGAACGGCTTCTCCAGCCCGCGGTAGGCGTCCGCGCGTCGTAATTGCGACATCGCGAAGGCGATGGTGACGCTGCGCGCCATGCTGAGGCCGATGCGCGCGATGGCCGCGCGCAGATCCGTCAGGCGGCGGCCGCTGGCGTTGAGCGCCGCCGAGTTGCTGATCTGCAGCAGACGGACGACCAACGCCGGCTCAGCGCTGACGATGCGCACCACGTGCTCGATCGACACCTGCTCGTCGGCCAGCGCGCGGCGGACCCGGAGCGCCACATCCGGAAAACTCGGCAGGTCGATGTGCTCGCCGGCGAGTTCCGCCTCGAGCGAGGCCGCGAGATCGCGCGCGCGCGACTCCGGCCGCGCGCCGCTCGTCGGGATTCCCTGGGTTCCGGTTTGCATGGCGTCGCGAGGTGCCGTTCAGAACAGCTCCACGTCCCCCCCGATCGGTTTGCTGTCGAGTTCGCTCAGGTATTTTCGTTCGCGATCTTCCAGAGAACGATCTGTCGCCGCCGAGAAGCGCTTGACGCGTATCTTTCCCGTGTCCGGAAAGTAGACGACTTTGCGCGGAAAGATGTCGCCCAGGTCCTCGCCGGTAACCTTGAACCCTTCGTCCCGCACGTACTGGCGCACGAAGTCGATGTTGCGCGCACCGACGTCCGTGCTCATCGCCGCGAGCACGCGCCCGCCCCCCGCCAGCTTGATCTCGAGATTCTCGCGACGGCCGCCCAGCTTGAGGATGTCGTTGATCAGCCGCTCCATCGCGACGTTGCCATAGCGCGTCGCCGCGCTGGCGGCCTCACCCCAGGCGCTCGTACCCTGAGAGGCGTCGAGCGGCAGCATGAAATGATTCATGCCGCCGACACCGATTCGCGTGTCGCGAATGCAGGCGGAGACGCAGGAGCCGAGCACCGTGGCGATCATTTCCTGCGCGGTGGTCACGTAGTATTCGCCGGGCAGCAGCCGGGCGGCGAAGCACTGGTGCTCGTTGTCCCAATATCGGCTGACGTGCTCGAACTGCGAGAGTGTCGGCGGCGGCATGCTGCTGTCGGGCGCGCTGCGCACCTGGCGCGAATGGGAGGGATACTTTCGATGCGATGACATATCGAGATCCGTCAGAAGAGGTCGACGCTGCCGCGCAGGCTGTCGTGTGTCGCGTCATGACTGGCCACCGCCGGACAGGCGTCGACTCCGATGATGCGATCGAACTGCATGCGTTCGTCTTCCATGCTGTAGCGCTCCCGGATTCCTGCGAGCACACTGGCCCAATCCACATCGGCCGCTGGTGCAGACGCCAGCGCGTCGTTGAGGCCGGTCAGTGCGTCGCGCACGTGCGCCACGCGCTGTACGAGCTGATCGTGGAACTGCATCGCGACCAGTGCGTTCTGCGCCCTCTCTACTATTTCATGCACCACGGCGGCTGGCGCCGGCGGCGCGGCACCGTTCACCTGCCGCAGGCTCGCTCCAAGCGTGAGAAGCGCGCCGATCGAACTCGCCAGCGAGTCCACCTGCGCTTCGGTCGTCTGCACCGCCACTTCGAGCTGGCACGCGGCCAGCTCCAGCAATGCGGCGACGGGAGTGTTGTTGAGCTCGCTCATCGGTGCCTAGAGCACCCGGGCCAGCGTCGCGAGCAGTTGCGTGGGATTGAAGGGTTTCACGATCCAGCCCGTCGCGCCGGCCTTCTTGCCCTCCATCTTCTTCTCCATGCTCGACTCGGTGGTCAGCAGCAGCAGCGGCGTCAGCCGGTAGGTAGGCAGCGCACGCAGCTCGCTCACCAGCGTGATGCCGTCCATGTGCGGCATGTTCACGTCGGTGATCACGAGATCGACGGCATTCTCGCGCGCGTAGTCGAGCGCTTCCTGTCCGTCGGCGGCTTCCACTACCCCGTAGCCCGCCGATTGCAGCGTGGCTTTCACCATTTGGCGCATCGAGGTGGAGTCGTCCACAGTCATGATCATTCTTGCCATCTCGCCTCTCCAGAATTTTTAACTGACGGCCGCAGCCGCGACGACTGCGCCGGGCGGCGCCCCCACGGCCTGCGCCAATCTCATGATCGCTTCCGCAATTCGCCCCAGCGGCAGGACTTCCTGCACGCCACCCTGTTTCACCGCAGCACCGGGCATTCCCCAGACGACGCTGGTGGCTTCGTCCTGCGCAATCGTGCGCGCGCCGGCATCGAGCATTTCGCGCAGCCCGCGTGCCCCGTCATCACCCATGCCGGTGAGCATCACGCCGACCGAGTTTGGTCCCACGTTCTGCGCAACCGATCGAAACAGTACGTCGACGCTCGGACAATGCCGATTGACCGGCGGACCGTCAGTGAGGCGGCAGCGATACCGCGCGCCGTCGCGTTCAACCAGCAGATGCCGGCTGCCGGGCGCGATGTACACGTGACCGGGCATGATGTATTGACCGTCGCTGGGCTCGACCACGGACATCGCCGCGAGCGAATCCATGCGCCGCGTGAACGGCAGGCTGAACGCTTCCGGAATGTGCTGCGCGATCACGATCGCGGGGCAGTCGGCCGGCAGACCCATGAGCACCTCGCGAATCGCTTCGGTACCGCCGGTGGACGCTCCGATGGCGATGATGCGGTCGGTGGTGCGCAGCATCTTCGCGCCGCTGCCCGCCGGAATCACGGCGTCCGCGGAGTATTTCGGCAGTACGCGCGCGGCCACCGACGAGCTGCGCGCGATGACACGCGCGCCCGCGGCGATGCGGATCTTGGCGAGGATCTCCTCGCCGAACTGCGCGAGTGTCCCGGCGAGATCGATCTTCGGCTTCGAGACGAAATCGACGGCGCCGAGTTCCAGCGCCTTGAGCGTCGTATCGGCGCCCTGCTCGGTCAATGACGACACCATCACTACCGGCATCGGCCGCAGCCGCATGAGGTTGGCGAGGAACGTGAGACCGTCCATGCGCGGCATCTCGACGTCGAGCGTCAGCACATCCGGATTCAACGCCTTGATGCGGTCACGTGCCATGAATGGATCGCTGGCGGTTCCCACCACTTCGACGTCCGGCGCAGCGTTCAGCACTTCCACGAGGATCTGCCGCACCAGCGCGGAATCGTCAACCACCAGTACCCGTATCTTCTGCGTCGTCATCGTAGTCTGCCCGTCTCAGGAAGCGTTGCGTCGGTAGATGGTCTTGCCGATCAGGTCGTACTTGTCACTGACTCGGTACAAACTCTCCGAGTGACCGAGGAACAGGATGTCACCGGGGCGCTGCAGAGCCGCCATGCGCGCGAACAGCGCGCGCTGGGTTTCCTTGTCGAAGTAGATGACGACGTTGCGGCAGAAGATCACGTCGAAGGGGCCGCGGACCGGCCAGTCGTGCATGAGGTTAAGCTGCTTGAAGGTGATCAACTTGCGCAGCTCGTCCTGAACACGAAACCTGTCGATGAGCGCTCCGCTCCCCTTTTGAAAGAACTTGGCGACGCGGGCACCGCTCACCGTTTTCAGACGCTCCGCGTCGTAGACGCCGCTGGAGCCGGTCGCGAGCACGGCCGAATCGAGGTCCGTGGCTAGTAGTTTGATGTCGTAGCCATGCAGCAGCTGCTGCGACTCGCGCAGGACGATGGCTATCGAATACGGCTCCTCACCGGTGGACGCCGCGCAGCACCACAGGCGGATGCGCCGCGCGCCGGTATCGGCGGCGGCAATGCGCGGCAACACGTCGCTCGCCAGGTATTCGAAATGATGCGGCTCGCGGAAGAACGAGGTGAGGTTGGTCGTGATCGCGTTGGTGAACTCCTCGAGCTCGGACTCCATGTCGCGCTCGAGCAACGCGACGTATTCGCCGAACGACTCGAGCTTGAGTGCGCGCAGCCGACGGACGAGCCGACCATATACGAGTTGGCGCTTCGCTTCGGACAGCGCGATGCCCGTGTGCTCGCGCACCAGCTCGCGGATGCGATTGAACTGCGCATCGGTGAGCGCGTAGTCGCTGGTGCCTGCGACGGCGATGCTGGGAGCGTTCGGCGCGTTCATGTCAGTCGGCGGCCGGCGGCGAACCAAGGTCGATGCTCGAGGCGACCAGCCGGTTCATGTCGAACAGGCTCACCATCCTGTCGTCGCCCGAGGTCAGGCCTCGTGCTCCCGCCGCATCGGCGCTGGCGCCGAGATCCGGCGCCGGCTTTACGGCATCCGCGGCCACGTTGTAGGCCTCGGACACCGCGTCGACCACGATGCCGACGGTCTTCTCGCCGTAAGATCCCTCGACGCGCACCACGATGACGACGGTCGAGCTGTCGAAGGCCTTCGATTCGAGGCCGAAGCGGGTCCGCAGATCGATGACGGGCACTATGACACCGCGCAGATTCATGACGCCGAGCACGTAGGAGGGCGTGTAAGGAACGCGCGTGACGCCGTCCCAGCCCTTGATCTCCTGCACGCGCAGGATCTCGACGCCGTATTCGACGCCTGCACAGACGAAGGTGACGTACTGTGAACTGCCCGCGGCATCGCTGCCCGGGGCGGGCGGTTCAGCGATCGCTGCCGACTGTCTCATGATTCATCTCCTCGTTAAAACCCAGTTCATTCGCTGTCACTGCCCCGAACGGCTGGCCGAGCCAGCGCGCCTTGCTGGGCCCCGCGAACCGTCGCATGGCCCCGGTATCGGCCGCTGTCGGCCTTGCATGAGGCGAGGCCACCTCTTCCGGCGTGCCGATCACATGTCCCAAAAGGCGCCAAATCGACAGGCGGCGCCCGCTGAAGGAAATTCTCCATTTCCGCCCCCGCTCTCTACTTCTCGTCCGATCGCGCTACCGCCGGACCGGAAGGGACGATGCGCTGCGCGGTCGTTTGCCAGGACTTCTCCCGCGAGATTTCGAATCGCAGCCCGACGACCCAGGCATCGCGCAGCGCGCGATCGGCGCCGGGGTTGCTGACGAATTGGACCGCGGGAGCGAGCGCCAGCCAGTCCGTGACCGGCGCCCGATAGGTGATCTCAAACGATGTTTCGGCGCTTGCCGCCGGCGCGCCTGCGAATCGCTGGGCCGCGAGATACGGCGCTCCGAGTCGGCCATGCGCGATGGCGAGGCCGAATGCCTGGGCAGCGCCATTTTCGAAGGGGTGGCTTACGGTGACCGCGAGCCCCGTGTACTGATCGATCGCATTGAAGCGCGCATCGGCGGTACCGAAGCGCAGGGCCCCGTCGATCTTCGCCGATCCAATCTGCGCCAGCGGCAGATCGACCAGCGCATAGACGCCGCGATTGCCGCGCTGGAAGGCCGGCGCGCTCGTCAGCGCAGCGTCGATTCTCTCGAAGGCCGCCGTGTACGACCAGGTGCCAATCGCAATCTTGTTGACGCGGTCGCTAGCGTACTCGACTTCGCCGATGAGCAGGCTGCCCTCACCGCCCGACATGTCGAACTTCGCGAATTCTGTTTCGTTCTGCGCGCCCGGATTGCCCTCATACGCGCCGAAGCGCCACTTCAGGCCCTAGCTCCAGG
>CADEED010000123.1 GCA_902826225.1 uncultured Pseudomonadota bacterium
GCCAGTTGAAAGGCGAAGACGGCGAGTTCAATCGCCTGACGTTCGAGAAGTTTCCCTACATGGCGCTGTCGATGACCGCGAGTGCGAACCAGCAGACTTCCGATTCCGCGCCGACCGCCACGGCGCTGGTCGCGGGCATCAAGACGAACGACGGCGCGATCTCCGTCGACCAGTCCATCACGCGCTTCGAGCCGAGTGCGGCCGTGACGGCGGCGAAGAGCGTCCGGACGATCCTCGAACGCGCCGAGCAGCGCGGCATGTCGACGGGCGTCGTCTCGACGGCGCGCATCACGCATGCAACGCCGGCGGTGAACTACGCGCACGTGTCCAACCGCGATTGGGAAGCTGCCGTCACGTGCTCGGGCACGCAATGCGTGTTGCCGGCCAATCCGGCCGAGCGCGTTCCGGACATCGCGCGCCAGCTCGTGGAATTTCCCGGTGACGGCCTCGAGGTCGCGCTCGGCGGCGGCCGCACGTATTTCCTCTCGAACACGCTGAGGGATCCGGAGTACCCGACCCAGGCGGGTCGCCGTACCGATGGCCGCGACCTGGCGGCGGAGTGGGCGGCGCAGCCGAAGTCCGAGTACGTCTGGAATCGTCAGCAGTTCGACGCGATCGATCCGCACAAGACGCAGCGGCTGCTCGGGCTCTTCGAGCCTTCACACATGCGTTATGAAGCGGATCGTGTGGTCTACAACGACGAACCGTCCCTGTCGGAGATGACCAGGAAGGCGATCCAGGTCCTGCAGAAGAACCGCAAGGGGTTCTACCTGATGGTCGAAGGCGGCCGGGTCGATCACGCGCACCATGCCGGCAATGCGGCGCGTGCGCTGCTCGACTCGATCGAGCTTTCGAAGGCCGTCCAGGCCGCGAAGGATCTGACCAACGATCGTGACACGCTTATCCTCGTCACGGCCGACCACAGCCACGTGTTCACGCTGGCGGGCTATCCGTCGCGCGGCAATCCGATCCTCGGGCTGGCGGCGATCGACGGTGCGCCGCTCACCGACTCGCTGGGGTTGCCGTACACCACGCTGTCGTATGCCAACGGCCCGGGCTGGACCGGCAACTTCGTCCGGCGCGAACTTGCGGCGACGCAGTCCAACGCGGGCGGTGAAGGCACGGTGCTGGCGTCGTATATCGGTGGCGCCCTGCGCCCGAATCTCGCGACGATCGACGTCGCCGGGCTCAACTACCTGCAGGAGTCGGCGGTCCCGATGTCCGCGGAAACACACGCGGGCGAGGAAGTGGCCATCTACGCCAGCGGGCCGCGTTCCTATCTGGTCCGCGGCGTCCTCGAACAGAACGTGATCTACCACGTGATGGCGGACGCGCTCGGCCTTTGATCGATCAGATCCGATTCACGGCGGGGCGCCGCGGCGCCCCGCCGTTTTCGCGTGAGTGACATGACGAAGACTTTCCGCTGGCTGACGGCCTTTTCGCTGATCGCGACGACGGCCTGCGCACCCCAACGCCCAGTGCCCGCGCTCGATCTCGCGAAGAAGCTTCCCGATGTCGCCGCCGAGTTCCGGACGGAGACGGTCGATCACGACCGCGGGAAGCGGACGGCGACCTGGCGATACTGGCGCGACGGCAACGAACTGACCACGGAGAATCCCGCGGATCGCACCGGGGAACGCTGGCAACTCGATGGGAAGACCCTGTTCTATTCGAAACTCTGGCACGACGACCGGATGGGCATCGCGCTCCGCGCGGACGACCTGGGCGTGCGTGATGCCGCGCCGGCCTGGGCGCAGCAGACCTTGCTCGTGAATCCCGGCGTCCTGAAAGCGTTGCGCGAATCCGCGAGCGGATGGCGCGGCAATGTCCCGTTTCGCCGCTACGAGGGCGAGGTCGACGGCGTCGCCTGGAACATCACCCTGCGTGTCGATCTCATGGTGCCGTTGCAGGTGGAGCGCGAGGAGAAAGGCGATCGTCACGTCACGACCCTCGCGGGCGTGCACGCGCTGGCCGACGCGCCGTGGAAGCCCACACCGTCCCGGGCTTACGAGCTGATCGACTACGCGGACCTCGGTGACCGCGCGACCGGCCCCTTCGTCATGAAGGTCCAGGGTCAGCTGGGGCTTCATCACGCGCACTGAACGCGGCGGCGTCAGTGCGCCGCTGACTTGCGAGACGTCCCCAGGATCGAGCCGACGATCACGAGCGGAAATCCGATGGCCATGCCGATCGTGAGCGGCTCGTTCAGCACGAGCGCGCCGAGCACGATGGCGACCGCGGGATTCACGTAGGTGATCACCGTGGCGCGCGCCGGCCCGACCTCCGCGATGAGCGCAAAGAACACGAGGAACGCGGCCGCGGTGCACAGCACGCCGAGTCCCACCACCGAAGCCGCGGCATCGAGCGGAATCGCCTCGGGCCACAGGAACGGCATGAAGGGCAGGTAGATGAGCGTCGCGAGGATCAGCGATCCGGTGATGACGCCCATGGCGGGGACGTCCTTGAGCTTGCGGTCGATGATGATCGGCCCGATCGCGTAGCACAGCGACACGATGATCGTGGCGCCGACGGCGGCGAAATCATCGAAGTGGATGTCGAGGCCGACGAGCAGGGCGACGCCCGCGAAGCCCACGACGAGGCCGAGGATGCGCCGCGGTTCGAGCTTCTCGTGCCCGAGCTTCGTGACGATCAGCGCGGCGAACAGCGGCACGACGGCGATGAGCAGGCCCGCGGTGGAGCTGTTGAGGCGCGTTTCCGCATGGCCTAACAACCACCACGGCAGGCTGATCTCGATGAGCGTGAACGCCAGCAGCCATTTCCACTTCGCGAACGCGGGTGCCAGCGCGTTCCGGTGGAGCACGACCGGCAACAGCAGCAGCGCGCCGATGATGGTGCGGGATCCGGCGACGATCACCGGGTCCAGGTCCTCCACCGCGATCCGGATGAGGAGGTACGGCATGCCCCAGAGCACGCCGAGAGAAAGAAATAGTATCCAGCCACGTTTGGACATGGTGCGTCGGGTTCCCTGGTGAAGCCACACAGTAACCGAACACGCTGGCCGGCATAGTCCCCAAAAGAGATAGAAGTTCTAACCCCGGCATGCAGCCAAACTAATGCTGACCCGGGTCGGTCGCGGAATGCTGCTTGTTAGGCGCGCGAGACGGAGGCCGGTCCGGCGCGAGGGACCGGAAATCGCTGTCCCGCAACCCGGCCACGATCGTGAAAGCACCCGCTCATCGCGATCTTCTGCTGCTTTTCCGACAGCGAGCCGGCGACTTGTGGGGATGCGCCCGCATGGATGTCGCGGCGATCATCGCGGACATGGGCGCCGATTCCGCTTCCGTGAGCCTCCTGATCCGCCGGCCGGCGGTGGATGCGTTCCTGGCGTTCAGCACCGGGAAGATCACCCAGTTCTGGCTGAGCCGGACGTCCGGTCCCTTGTCCGCGGGTGCGCGCGTCGAATGGGAATTCATGGTTCCCGGCGTGAAGAGTGGCGTGACCGTCACCGTGTTCGACCCACCGCGGCGGCTTTGCTGGGAGTGGTCGGACGGGCACCACGTGGTGCTGACGTTCGACCCGCACGGACGGGATGCGACGCGGGTTGCCGTGACCGAGACGGGCTTCAGGGGTGATCGGGCGGCAGCCGAGATCGCCACCACGGTCGAGGGATACGCGATCGTGTTGTGCGATCTCAAGACGCTGCTGGAGACCGGTCAGTCCGCGAACCTCGTGCGCGACAAGGCCGCATTGATCGCCGCCTCATTGTCAACGTAGACGAGCGACAGCATTCGCCAAAGCCGCCTTGATGCGCGGCGACATCGCGGCGATCCTCGCGGCCATGCCATTCGAATACGTCGACGCCGAGACGGCCATCAACCGCGCCGGACTGCGCATGATCGTGGTCGGAAACGTCCCGAGTCCATGGAGTGAAGCGGCGAAAGGGTTCTTCCACCTGAAGAACCTCGACTGGGTCGCGGTGCGTCTCGCCTACGACGACGAGAAGCTCGCGCAGTGGGCCGGAGAACTGAGCGGCCCGGTGGTGATGCAGGAAGCGGAGCCGCCGCGTTCGGGCTGGCGGGAGATCCTGGCGCTCGCCGAACGTCTCGCGCCCCAGCCGCCGCTGCTGCCGTCCGCTCCCGCGTTGCGCGCCCGCGCGCTCGAAATGGCGGACGATCTGTGCGGCCCGGCGGGTCTCGGCTGGAACCGGCGCCTGCAGATGGTTCACGCCGGCTTGCAGAAGACCGGCGGCTTCAGCGAGCGCATCGCCGGATACCTCGGCACGAAGTACGGATACTCTCCCGCGGATGTGGCCCGCTACGGTCCGCGCGTGCGCGAGTTGTTAGGCCGGTATTCCGCGGAACTGCGCGCAGCACGCGCCGCCGGCAGCGGCTACTACCTGGGGGCACTTTCCGCGGTGGACGTCTACAGTGCGGTGTTCATGGCGCTCTTCGCGCCGCTGCCCGAGGCGCAGTGCCGGATGCATCCCGCGGCCCGCGCGGCATTCGAGTGGCTCGACGACGAGACGCGCGCAGCCCTCGATCCCGTACTGCTCGAGCACCGCGACATGATGTACGCGCGGCATCTCGAGACGCCATTGTCGCTCTAGCCATGGCCGTGCGGCGCGGAGTCCTGCCAGACGACGCCCTGCTGCGGACCTACTCGCATGCGGGGGACTACACCGACTGCTATGTCACCGAGATCGCGCGCGCCGTGACGCACGCCGACTATGTCGAGGCCTTCTACCGCACGCGCCTGTTTCGTTGCGAGCGCTGGATCCTCTCGCTCCTCGTGAACAAGCCCTCCACGGATGACGACGTGCGCGAACTCGCCCACGCCAGCGGCGAGACTTTCGCCGCCTGGCGCGTGGAAGCGCGCACGCCGGACCAGCTCCTGCTGTGCGACTTCCGCGGCAGCACGCGCTCCTGGCTCATGGTCGCGACATCGGGCTCCACGACGCGGCTCTATTTCGGGTCAGCCGTCGTCGGCCGAAGGAATCGGCAAACCGGCGAAAAACGCATGAGCCCGGGCTTCGGCGCGCTGCTCGGGTTCCACAAGCTGTATTCACGCGGCCTGCTCGCGTCCGCGCGTCGCGCGCTCGAACGGGCGCGTTGACATCGCGCCATGGCGAAACTCCGTGTCCACACGCACTGCGCACTGCGCACTGCGCACTGCGTCTTCACGAAGAAGTAGCGAACGGCTGATCGCCGCGTGCTTCTTCCAGCGCCCAGTCCACGAACGTCCGCACGATGGGCCGGCGGAAGTGCGCGGGCGGCGCCACGAGGTGGTAACTCCACGGCGCGAGCCACTGCTCCTGCGTCAGCCGCACGAGCTGGCCACGCGCCAGCAATGGCGCGACGTGCGGCCCGCGCCCGATCGCCACGCCGAGTCCTGCCACGGCTGCACCGATGAGCACCACGGAGTCGCTGAACTGCGGTCCGCGTCCCACGGGCGCGGTGGACAGCCCGGCGCGCTCGAACCATCCGCGCCAGCCCAGCCAGGGCTGCTCGGGATTCGCGTCGATGTCGTGCAGCAACGGATAGTCGGCGAGGGCGGCCAGCGTGTCCGGGACCCGGCCGCCGCGGAACAGCTGCGGACTCGCGACCGGGAACAGCTCCTCCGGGCAGAGCACCTCGCCCTGCAGGCCGCGGCCTGGCGCCGGTGCGAACCGGATCGCGAGGTCGATCGCGTCGCGGCGGAAATCCATGACGGCGCGCGAGGTGCGCAGCACCACGTCGATGCGCGGCGCTCGCTCGCGAAAGCGGTGCAGGCGCGGCAACAGCCAGCCGTTCGCGAAGGCCGCGAGCGTCGTCAGCGTGAGCACGCCGTCGGCGCGCTTGGCGCGAACGCGCGCGGTCGATTCCCCCAGCAGGTCGAAGCCGGCCGACAGCTCCGGTAGATAGTCACGGCCCTGGTCGGTCAGCACGAGTCCGCGCGCGAGGCGCTGGAACAGCGCCGTGTCGAGGTAGTCCTCGAGGCGCCGTACCTGCTGGCTCACCGCCGCCGCGGAGACGCGCAGTTCGCCGGCGGCGGCCACGAAACTCCCGAGGCGGGCCGACGCCTCGAAGGCACGCAGGGCATTGAGCGGCGGCAGACGGCGGCGCATGAGCGCAAGAATAACTTAGCCTCAGCCAAAATCCTTGGGCCTCGCGACGCTCCGCGATCCGCCGGATACTTCCCGGCCAAACAAGCACGCCCGGGAAACCGTCATGCATCTCTTCGACTATCTCGACTCCGGCAATGGCTTCAAGGTGCGCCTGCTGCTGGCGCAGCTCGGCCAGGACTATCGCTGGACCCACGTCGACATCGACAAGGGCGAGACGCGCACCCCCGAGTTCCTGCGCAAGAATCCGAATGGCCGCATTCCCACGCTCGAGCTCGACGACGGCACTTATCTCTTCGAGTCGAACGCGATCCTGTGGTATCTCGCCGAAGGATCGCGCTTCGTGCCCGCCACGCAGCTTGGACGCGCGCAGGTGCTGCAATGGATGTTCTTCGAGCAGTACAGCCACGAACCGTACGTGGCGACGCCACGCTACATCTGTCGGCACTTCCCCGCCGACCACCCGCGGCGGGCAGAACTCCCGGTGCGCCTCGAGAAAGGACAAGCGGCCCTCAAGGTGATGGACGAGCATCTCGCCACGCGGCAGTTTTTCGTGAACGACCGGTACTCCATCGCCGACATCGCGCTGTACGCGTATACGCACGTGGCGCCCGACGGCGGGCTCAGCCTCGAACCCTATCCCCACGTCCGGGCCTGGATCGCGCGCATCGCGGCGCTGCCGGCGTACATCGAGCTGCTCGCGCTGCCGAAGGGTGCGACGAACCCGGCCGCGGCCGCATGAGCGAAGGGTTCGCGCAGACTCCCGGGCCGCCGTACTACGCCGTGATCTTCTCGTCGCGGCGCACCGCGGTCGACGACGGATATGGCGCCATGGCCGACGCGATGGTCGAGCTCGCTTCCACGCAGCCCGGGTTCCTGGGGGTCGAGAGCACGCGCGGCGCCGACGGCTTCGGCATCACGATCTCGTACTGGTCGTCCGAGGCGGCCATCTCCGCGTGGAAGGCGAATGCCCAGCACCGCGTCGCGCAGGCCGGCGGCAATCGCAAGTGGTATGCGCATTTCGAGACGCGCGTGGCCCGGGTGGAGCGCGCCTACTCCGGCCCTCGCTGATCCCGGGTGACCGCCGTCGCCGCCCGGCGACGGGTCGGACGTTGCCGCGATGCGGATACCGTGCGATTGTCGCGTGCCGCTGACGGCAGCTAGGCTTCGAGATCATGCGGAAGTTCCTGTTCCTCAATTCCGCGCAGCGCTTCGGCGACTTCGCACTGCTCCTCCTGCGCCTGTTCGTCGGGTTGTTCCTCATCTGGGGTGTCTGGGACAACGTCACGAGCGCCGCGCGCATGCAGGAGTTCGTGGAGTTCCTGCGCAAGAACGAATTCCCGAACCCCGGAATCCTGGCGCCCCTCTCGGTCTATGTGCAGCTGCTGGTCGGGCTCGCCTTCGTCTTCGGCCTCTTCACGCGTTGGGCCGGCGTCCTTTGCGCGATCAACTTCGTCGTCGCCATCGCGATGGTCGACCGCTTCGGCGGCATGCGCGGCGTCTTCCCGTCCGGCGCCCTCGTGGGCATCGGTCTGTATCTCGCGACCCACGGCGCCGGCCGCTTCTCGCTGGACGCCGTGCTGAAAGCCAACGATGTTCCGCGCGCCGCCGGCGGCGTGCGGCTCAAGAAGTGACGGCATGGCACGCAACATCGAGATCAAGGCTCGGATCGAGAGCGTCGCGCTGTTGACGTCCCGGGTCGCCGCGCTCGCGAGCGAAGGGCCGCTCGAGATCGCGCAGGACGACACGTTCTTCAATTGCGTGACGGGCCGGCTCAAGCTGCGCGCCTTCTCGAACGACGCCGGGGAGCTGATCTTCTATCGGCGCGTGAACCAGGCCGGACCGAAAGAATCCTTCTATCTACGTTCCCCCACGTCGTCACCCGAAACCCTGCGCGAATCGCTGTCGCTGGCCTACGGACAGATCGGCCGCATCCGCAAGTACCGCACTCTTTTCCTGGTCGGACGGACCCGCGTTCATCTGGACCGCGTCGAAGGTCTCGGGCATTTTCTCGAGCTCGAGGTCATGCTGGTGGACGGCGAGCCCCTCGAGCCGGGCGTCCGCGAGGCGGACGACCTCATGGAGAAGTTGGGGATCCAGCGTGACCAGCTGGTCGAGGGCGCGTACCTCGACCTGATGCTGGCCGAGAAGCGGTAACGACCGCGACCGGTTACTCTCCCGTCGCATCCGGGGAACATGACGGCTTCATGCGGGTCTGTTTCCAGGGTCTCGGGGAGAAAAAACAATGAATCGGTCCATCCTGGGTCTGTCCTTGGCCGCCGTCGCCTTTGCGGCCAGCACGCTCTATCTCTACCGGCAGGTCGGCGCCGAACGCGCCCGCGCGGATGAAGTCACGGAGCTCTCTCGCCGGTTGAACGCACGCCTCTCGGAGCTCGAGCAGGCGAAGGCTGCGTTCGCCCAACGCCGAGTGGATCCGCGCGGGTCATCCGGCCACCTGGCGATGACCGGATCCGGGACGCCGCCTCCACCGCCCGCGGCGGCGGATCCAGGCGAGATCCGGGAGCTCGACGGAACGGCGGCCGGGTCTTTCCTCCGTCCCGACCGTTCGCCGGCGATGCAAAAAATGATGAAGGTCCAGATGCGCGCCAACAGCAAGCGCATGTACGCGGACTTCGCCGCACAACAGGGTCTCGGCAAGGACCAGGCGAACGCGCTCTACGACCTGCTCACCGAACAACAGATGGCGAACTTCGAGCCGCACGATTTCGAGGAGCAGCGCCGCGAGCAGCAGCGTCAGCTCGCCGACCTGCTCGGCGCCTCCGGGGCCGACGCGCTGCAGAACTACCAGGAGTCCATGCCCGCCCGCAGCGAGGTCGAGATGATTGCGCGGCAGCTGGATGGCGTGGACGCCGGGCTGAGCGACGATCAGCGCAAGCGACTCGTCAGCGCGTTGACGGAGGAGCGCGGCCGCGTGGCCCAGCCCGACTACTCGCAGTTCGGCAGCGACAGCGAAGCGTTCGGGAAGGCCCTCAACGAGTGGCAAGACGACTACAACGAACGCACGGCGTCGCGCGCCCGCGGCATCCTCGACACCGAACAGCTCGGCGCCTACAACGAGTACCAACAGTGGCAGAAGGAAATGCGCGAGCAGTTCCCCGTCATGGGGCCGGGGCCGCGCCGCTTCCGCGCGGCCGGCGTCGCGGTTGGTGGGGCGATCCCGGTCGGTCCGCCGGCGATGGTCCTCGATACCGTCGTCGCCGCGCCGCTACCACCGCCCGCGCAGGAAAAGACGAATACCCGGTGAGGAATCGAGCTGGACAGGATTCCCAGGTGATGGAGCGACTCTTATATATGTGCGCCGCCGTTGCCGGCGGACTGGGTGTCGCGCTCGGGGCCGGTGCCGCGCATGGACTGAAGGCACGCATCGGCGCGGAAGCGTTCGCCACGTTCGAGACCGCCCTGCGCTACCAGATGTACCACGCGTTCGCGTTGTTCGCGGCAGCGTGGGCGCTTTCGCAATGGCGGCATCGCGCCTTCGCGATCGGCGGCTGGTTGTTCGTCGCCGGCATCGTACTGTTTTGCGGCGCGCTCTATGCCGTGACGCTCACCGATCTGCGTGTCGTCGGAAGACTGGCGCCGTACGGTGGGCTGGCACTTCTCGGCGGGTGGCTCTGTCTCGCGTGGGGGTCGGCCGCTAGACTGCGCTCATGATGTTCTACGACTACTACGCGGACGTGCCGGAAGACACGCTGCGCGAGTTCGTGAGCCACCAGGAGCTGGGCCGGTTCGTCACCGTGAGTGTCGACGGACAGCCACACGTCGGCCTCTATCCTTTCCTGTTCCTCGGGCCGACGATCGAGATCCACCTGCATCGCCACGACGAGCAGCTGCAAGACCTGCGCACGAACCGCAAGTGCGCGTTCGAGGTCGACGAGCTGCACGGCACGATTCCGTCTCACTGGGTGCACGGGACGAACGCGATGTTCGCGACGGCCTATCACCGCACGGTGATCTTCGAATGCGATGCCGAGGTGTCCGAGGACGCCGAAGTGCTGGCCGCGCAGCAGCGGCGGCTCATGCAGCACTACCAACCCGATGGCGGCCACGAGCCGGTGACGACGGCGCACGCGATGTATCGCGGGCCGTTCAACGAGATCTCCGCGCTCGCGCTCACCGTGCGGCAGCG
>CADEED010000124.1 GCA_902826225.1 uncultured Pseudomonadota bacterium
GCCGGGCTCGGCGCTCTCCTCGGCGAGAAGCGACGCGGCGACGGGCGCCGGCGCTGGCGTGACGGCTGCCGCCTTGAGCGCCGCCCACGACGCCGCGTCGAATTCGCCGTTCACGACGTTCACGGTGATCGAGAAAGCGGGCCGTGTCACCGCGAAACTCTTGAGATCGATCGCGCTCTCTTCGCCGAGACCGACGACCGGCACGCCGCGAAAATTCAGCGGCTTCCGGTCGAGCACGTCCGGCGCGCGCATCGGCCTGAATATCCATGCGAAGCCGCGCCCGTTTGCGTACACCTTCGCCGTGCCGTCCGCCTCTACGCACAGCGCGCCCTGCTCGTCGACGCCGATGCCGGTGACGCCGGGTTCGCGCTCCTCGCTCGCGAGACGCGCCACCCAGGTGACGAGGCGGCCGAAACGCTCGCGCGCCGCGAAGTGGGTATCCGTGATCACGCGGCCGAGATAGGGCATGTGCAGGAAATCGCGCACGAGCGTGACGCCGCTGCCGAGCGGATTCTTCAGCGCATCCTTGGATACCAGGCTGCCGCCGTCCATGGCGCCGTAGCTGTATGCGCCGAGGATCGCGAGCCCCGCGCTCGTGCCGCCGATGGGCTTGCCGGCGCGGACGTGGGCGTCGAGCACCTCGTTCAACGGCGTGCCCTTGAAGAAGCGCACGTAATTCGACTGGTCGCCGCCCCCGATGAAGATGCCATCGGCGCGCCGGACGATGTCGATGACCCTCGCGTCCAGGGCGGCATCGCGCGAATGGAACACGATCGTCTGGACCGAGGTCGCGCCGCCAATATCGGCCAGAAACTCCTTCTGCGTCTCGTCGCCATAGGAGGCTTTCAGGATCACCAGGTGGCCGCCACCCATGCGCTCGACGAACCAGCGGAAGGCCGGTTTGGGCCAGTCGCCGCCGCCGAGCAGCATCATCGCGCCCGCGGTCGGGCCGGGACGCGCCCCGGTGAGGTCACCGGCGGAGTAGTAATCGTAGGTGGCGGATTTCGATGCGGCGTGCACGGACGTCGCCAGGACGAGGAAAACCGCGAGAAAACCCAAGCGCTTCATCATTCCGCCCCCCCGGAGACGCCCAAACCCCCGCCCCGCAGCTTTGCACAAATCCACGTCGTCGGCTCGTGCTGACGCGCGCACGTTTCCGTGTCTAGAATCCACACGGGGTCTTTGGTTCCTTGGGAGAAAAATCATGAGAATCGGTGCGGTCGCCGCGGGCACGCTGGCATTCGCGATTTCGTCCACGTTGGGGTTCGCGCAGGAGCAATCCGGAGCCGAGTCGCTCGAAGAAGTCCTGGTCATCGGCTCGCGCATTCCGCGGCTCAAGCAGGAAGGACCTGCGCCGATCACGACGATCACGTCGACCGAGATCGAGAACGCCGGACTCACGAACGTCCCCGACCTGCTCAAGACGATCACCCAGAACAGCGGCGCGACGCAAAGCCAGCAGTCCTTCAGCGGGGCGGACTTCACCCCAGGCGCCGAACAGGTTGACCTGCGCGGACTCGGGCCGAATCACAGCCTCGTTCTCGTGAACGGCCGCCGCATCGCGGATTTTCCACTGCCACTCGGTGGCCTCAGCAACTTCACCGATATCTCGAACATCCCGATAGGCATGATCGACAAGGTGGAAGTGCTGTCGGGCAGCTCGTCCGCGATTTACGGGTCCGACGCCATCGCCGGTGTCGTGAACTTCGTGCTCAAGAAGGAAGTCGACGGCTTCGACATCAGTTACCGCTACGGCACACCGACGGAAGATGGCGGCGGCGATTCCCATCGCCTCTCAATGTCGACCGGCTGGTCGCGCGACCGCTTCCACGCGGTATTCGGTCTCGAGCTGCTGGATCAACGGCCGCTGTGGGCCTTCGATCGCTCCATCCAGGATTCGACCGCGGACAACCTGACGACCGACTCCCCGATCGCTCGCCGCGACTTCCTGCGCATCGAGCCCAACGAAGAGGTGTACATCGATCCGGGCCAGGCGACCTGCGATGCGCTCTCCGGCCTGAACAAGGGCACGATGATCTGGGGCACCCGTCCAGGCTGGGGCCCGTATGACGACGAGCTCGAGGACTACGGCGACGGACACTACTGCGGCAGCCTCGAATCGATCGGTTACGGCACGATCCTGAGTTCGCGCAAGGGCGCGACGGCGTTCGGCTCCTTCAACTACGAGCTCAGCGACACCACCACGCTGTTCGCGGACGTGCTGGTGGGCATCAGCAAGGTCGAGCTCTTCCAGGACGTGCGGTCCTGGACCTTCATGGACTCCGTCGGCAACGAGGACGGCAACTTCTTCAACCTGCAGGTCGGTGACCTCGACAACTGGTATCGCCAGTTCACGCCGGAAGAAATGGGCGGTCTCGAGCGCGGCATGATCCGCAGCGACCAGACGACCCTCACCGTGACGCCCGGCATCAAGGGCGCGATTGGTGACCGCTGGAACTACGAGGCGTATCTCAGCCACTCGCAATACGAACTGAAGGCGAGCTGGCCGCAGATCGTCGCCGCGACCGCCAACGAATTGTTCCTCGGGCCGCAATTGGGCGTCGACGAGGACTCGGGCCTCCCGATCTTCGACGCGGACCCGGATCGCCTCTACACGCCGCTCACGCGCGCGGAGTACGACTCGATCGCCGCCCGCACCGTGTACCGCCCGAAGTCCCGCAACGACTACGTGTCGTTCACGCTGACCAACCCCGAGTTGTTCGAGCTGCCGGCCGGTCCGGTCGGCTTCGCCGCGAACGTCGAGGCGGGTAACCAGGCCTACGAGCTCAACCCCGATCCGCTCGCCCTCGGCTACTACTACTACAGCTGGAAGGACCAGGACGGGCACGGCTCGCGCAACCGCTGGAGCGGCAGCTACGAATTCCGCGCGCCGGTGGCGAGCATGCTCGAACTGAGCACCGCGGGCCGTTACGACAATTACCACTTCGCGGGTCACGACACGGGCAAGTTCACCTACAACTTCGGCCTCGAGTTCAGGCCCGTGGATTCGCTGCTGATTCGCGGCTACTACGGCACGGGATTCCGTGCGCCCGACCTGCATTACGTATTCGCCGGGGAAGGCAACGTGGAATCGGGCGGCAATGACTACTACCTGTGCCGAACCGAGGAACCCGACGAGGAAATCGCCGACTGCTCTTACGCGGACGTGGGCGTAATCGCGCGACGCAATGGCAACCGCGAGCTGGAATCGGAGACCAGCAAGTCGTGGGGTGCGGGCATCGTCTGGTCGCCCATCGAAGACCTGATGATTTCCGTCGACTACTTCGACGTGCGGCTCGAGGACCAGGTGCAGAACCTGCGCGTCGACAACGTGCTCGAGGTGGAAGCGGATTGCCGACTGGGCGAAACCGCGAACGGCAACGCGGTCGACGTCAATTCGCCGACGTGCATCGATGCGATCGCGCGCGTCGAACGCTATGCGGCCGGCTCGCCGTCGGAAGGTGAAGTCGCCGCCGTACGCGTCAACCCGATCAACATCGCCAAGGAGAGCACGGACGGCATGGACTTCGGCCTGCGCTACCGGCAGCCGATCGGTGACGTGTCGTCGCTGACCTTCAGCGCGAGTTACACCAAGGTGTTCAACCACGAGTCGCAGCAATACGTCGGTGATCCGATCATCGACCAGTTCGTGCCAGATTCCGGCTTCGTGATCCCGCGCAGCAAGGCGAGCGCGAGCCTCACGTTCGACTCGGGCCCGTGGAGCGCGACGCTGCACGCGCGGCGGCTGGACCGCCTCCCGAACTGGGATGAAGACGGATACATCTCCGCGAGCATCCTGATGAACGCCTCGATCGACTACCAGATCGCGGATTCGCTGGGCGCGCGCCTCACCGTCAACAATCTCGCCGACAAGAATCCCGTGAAGGATCCGACGTACGGCAGCTACCCCTACTACGACCTGTCCTGGTTCGATTCGGTGGGCCGAACGATCTACTTCACGGTCAACTACCAGTTCGGCGGGCAATGACGCTCGCCGGACTCCTGACGTTCTGCGCCGTCTACACGCTCGCCGTCGCGACGCCGGGGCCCGGCATCGCGGCGATCGTGGCGCGTTCGCTGGCGCACGGGTTCAAGGGGTCGCCCGCCTTCGTCGCGGGCTTCCTGCTCGGTGATCTCGTGTGGTTCGGCATCGCGGCTACCGGTCTCGCCGCCGTCGCGAAGACGGCGGAGACCGTGTTCATCGCGATCAAGTGGGTCGGCGTCGCCTATCTTCTCTATCTCGCGTGGAAGTTGTGGGTCGCGCCGGCGGCAACCGTCGCCGTGACCGAGGGGCAGCAGCGCGGCCAGCACGGCTGGAAGGCTTTCCTCGCCAGCCTCATGCTGACGCTCGCGAATCCGAAGGCGATCCTGTTCTTCCTCGCGCTGCTGCCCACCGTCGTCGACCTCACGACGATGAACCTGCTGACGTTCGTCGAGATCACGCTCGCCATCGTCGTCCTGCAGCCCCTCGTGCTGTTCGCGTACGTGTTCCTGGCCGCAAGGGCGCGCCAGCTCTTCACCACGCCGAAGGCCGTGCGCCGGCTCAACCGCAGCTCGGGCGTCGCGATGGCGGGCGCGGCAGTGGTGGTCGCCACCCGCTAGCGGACTATTCGAGGTCTTCGAGCTTCCAGGTGAGCGTCACGTTCGCCTGGCCCGAGTACTTGCCCGAGCTCAATGCCGCACTCGGCCCGACGACGAGCTTGAGCGACGTGGTCTTGGTACCCGCACGCGACGCGTGACGGAGCTGCTGCAACACCCAGTCCTGATACTCGCCGTGCATCGCGGCCTCGCCCGATGACTGCTCTGGCTTGCCGCCGCCTTGGGTCTTGATGCTCGTGCCGCGCGGCGCGAGTGCCGCCAGCGAATCCATCCAGAAGGAATTGTCCTGGGTGTCGACGACCAGCGTCGTCGAACTGCAGATCAAGCCGGCCTCGGTGGGATTGCTCTTGTAGTCCGCCTTGTCGACTACCGTGTAGGGCACAGCACCTTGCACGTCACCGTATGTGCCTTGCGTCGTGCGGTCGACGTAGTAGCTGGCCGACGCGCCACACTTGTCGAAGCCGAAATAGTCGAGATAGCGCTCCGGTTCGTCGCCCGTGTATGCGCCCGGATTGCCCGCGGTCGTTGCGCCGCCGGAGTTCATGTTCGCCATGAGGTCCTGCGCTTCGTACGCGAGCTTCATGAGGCAGGCCTGGTCCGCGCCGCAGGCGGCCTGCTTCTTCTGCACGTAGGCCTGGATCTCCGCCTGAGTCATCTTCTTAACGGGCGCCTTGCCCTGCGCGGCGTTGACCTGCGCATGCACGTTCTGCGAGAGGCCCATCATCTTCTGTGCGTACTCGGGATCCTTGGTGTTGTACTGCGCGAGTTCGCCCGTGGATTCCACCACGGTGACGATCGTGTAGCCCTCGCGGAATTTTGCAGTCGCCTGGTCGGAGCCGTTGCCGATCACCTTCTCGGTGCCCTCGACGTCCACCTTGACGGTGAGCCGCGCTCGCTTCGGCGCGGCCATCGCCGCCGGAATGATCGCGCAGGCCATGAACACCGCGAGGCCGCGGATCCACATCTTGTTCGCCATCTTCGCTCCCCGCGCCTCGCCGGGCGCTTATTCCGTTTCCAGAGTATCGACCGTGCGCCAGCCGCGCGGCAACACCGCGCCGCGCTGGGCGCGTTGACCGCGATAGTCCTTGAGGTCCTTCCAGTCGATCGTCATCTTCCGTTCGCCCGAACGAACGATGAGGCCCTTGTCCCTGGGCACCACGACCATGCCGGTCATGAAATCCTCGCGCGTCGCGAACTTCTTCGACGGGATGTCGAACAGCTTGTTGCCCTTGCCGCGCGGCAGCTCGGGCACGTCCTTGACCGGGAACACCAGTAGTTTGCCGTCCTTCGACGTCACGGCGACCAGCGCGTCGTCGCCCTGCACGGGCGACGGCGGCAGCACGAGCGCGCCCTCCGGCAGGTTCAGCAACGTCTTGCCGGCCTTCTTGGACGCATACGCCTCCTTGAGGCGCACGGTGAAGCCGTAGCCCGCATCGCTCGCGACCAGCCACAGATCGTCGGGCTCGCCGATCATGACGCCGCGCCACTTGGCGCCGTCCGGCGGATCGACGCGCGAGGACATCGGCTCACCGAGCCCGCGCGCCGAGGGCAGCGAATGCGCCACCAGGCTGTACGCGCGCCCGGTCGAGTCGAGGAACACGGCCTGCTGCACGCTGCGGCCCTTGGCGGCGTGCTGGTACTCGTCGCCGGCCTTGTATTGCAGCGTGCGCGCGTCGATTTCGTGACCCTTCGCGGAACGCACGAACCCGCCTTTCGACAGGACGATGGTGGCCGGCTCGTTGGCGACGAGTTCGGATTCGTCGATGGCCACCGCGGCCTCGCGTTCGACGATCTTCGTGCGGCGGTCGTCGCCGTACTTCTCGGCGTCCGCCTCGATCTCGGTGGAGATCAGCTTCTTGAGCTTCGCCTTCGACTTCAGCGTCGACTCGATGTCTTCCTTCTCTTCGCGCAGCTTCTTCTGCTCGTCGCGGATCTTCATCTCCTCGAGCTTCGCGAGGTGACGCAGCTTGGTCTCGAGGATCGCCTCCGCCTGGATGTCCGAGAGCTTGAAGCGCTTCATGAGCACCGGCTTGGGCTCGTCCTCGCGGCGGATGATGCGGATGACCTCGTCGAGATTGAGGTACGCCGCGAGCAGGCCGTCGAGGATGTGCAGGCGCCTGTCGACTTTGTCGAGGCGGTACTGCAGGCGGCGCGTCACCGTCTGCGTGCGGAAGACCAGCCACTCGTTGAGCAGGTCGCGCAGGCCCATGACCTTGGGCTTGCCCTCGAGCGTGATCACGTTGAGGTTCACGCGATAGTTGCGCTCGAGGTCGGTCGTCGCGAACAGGTGCGCCATGAGCTGGGCGACGTCGGCGCGCTTCTTGGGCTCGATGACGAGCCGGATACGCTCCTCGTGGTCGGACTCGTCGCGGATGTCCTCGACCATCGGCAGCTTCTTCTCGCGCATCTGCGCGGCGATCTGCTCGATGATCTTGTTGCCCGACACCTGGTACGGCAGCTCGGAGATGACGATGACGTCGTCCTCTTCCTTGTAAACGGCGCGCGCCTTGTAGGTGCCGTTGCCGGTGTTGTAGATCTGCAGGAGGTCCGTACGCGGCGTGATGATCTCGCCGCCCGTCGGCAGGTCGGGACCCTTCACGTATTTCATCAGCGTGCGCGTCTGCGCATCGGGTTCGTCGAGGAGGTGGATACAGGCCTGCGCCACCTCGCGCAGGTTGTGAGGCGGGATGTCGGTGGACATGCCGACCGCGATGCCCTGCGTGCCGTTCAGCAACACGTTCGGCAGGCGCGCAGGCAGGAAGGCCGGCTCCTCGAGCGTGCCGTCGAAGTTCGGCTGCCAGTCGACGGTGCCATCCGACAACTCGGACAGCAGCACCTCCGCATAGCGCGTGAGCTTCGACTCCGTGTAGCGCATCGCCGCGAAGGATTTCGGATCGTCGATCGATCCCCAATTGCCCTGGCCGTCGACGATGGGATAGCGGTAGCTGAAGTCCTGTGCCATGAGGACCATGGCTTCGTAGCAGGCGCTGTCCCCGTGCGGATGGAACTTGCCGATGACGTCGCCGATCGTGCGCGCGGACTTCTTGTGCTTCTGGCCGGCCGAGAGGCCGAGCTCGCTCATTGCGTAGGTGATGCGGCGCTGCACGGGCTTGAGCCCGTCGGAGAGCGAGGGCAGCGCGCGGTCGAGGATCACGTACATCGAATAGTCGAGGTACGCTTTTTCCGTGAAGGTGCGGAGCGGTTGCTTCTCCACGCCCTCGAAGTTCATTTCGTCTTGCACAGTGTTTATCCCGTCAGGTCAGGGAATGACTTCCGCGAGATTGCCCTTCTCTTCCAGCCAGTCCTTGCGGTCGGAAGCGCGCTTCTTCGCGAGCAGCATGTCCATCAGCTGGTCGCTGTCGTCCTTCGCGGCGATCGTGAGCTGCACGAGGCGGCGTGTGCGCGGATCCATCGTGGTCTCGCGCAGCTGGGAGGGATTCATCTCGCCGAGACCCTTGAAGCGCGTGACCTGCGGCTTCGCCTTCGTTTCCTTGCCCGCTTCGATCTTCTTGAGCAATTGGTCGCGTTCGGCTTCGTCGAGCGCGTAGTAGACGTTCTTGCCCGCGTCGATGCGGTACAGCGGCGGCATGGCCACGTAGACGTGCCCATTGGCGACCAGCGGCCGGAAATGCCGCAGGAACAGCGCGCACAGCAGCGTGGCGATGTGCTGACCGTCGGAATCCGCGTCCGCCAGGATGCAGATCTTGCCGTAGCGCAGGCTCGACAAATCGCTCGTGCCCGGATCGAGCCCGATGGCCACGGAGATGTCGTGCACTTCCTGTGAGGAGTTGATCTCGCCGACCGAGACCTCCCAGGTGTTCAGGATCTTGCCGCGCAAGGGCATGATCGCCTGCGTTTCCCGATCACGTGCCTGTTTGGCGGAGCCGCCGGCGGAGTCGCCCTCGACGAGGAACAGCTCGGAATGCTTCGGGTCCTGATTCGTGCAATCGGCGAGCTTGCCGGGCAGCGCGGGACCCGCGGTGACGCGCTTGCGCTTCACCTGGCTCGCGGCCTTGGTGCGCTCCGCCGCGTTTTCGATGGCGAACTGCGCGATGCGCTCGCCGGCGTCCGGGTGCTGGTTGAGCCACAGCGACAGCGAGTCGTGCACGAAGCTCTCGACGAGCGACGCGGCATCCCGCGTGGCGAGCCGCTCCTTCATCTGCCCGGCGAACTGCGGCTCCTGGATCTTGATCGACAGCACGAAGCAGCACTTGTCGAAGATGTCCTCGGGCGTGAGCTTGAGCCCGCGCGGCACGAGATTCCTGAACTCGCAGAACTCGCGGACGGCGCCCGCGATGCCGGCACGCAGTCCGTTCACGTGCGTACCGCCCTCGGCGGTGGGAATGAGATTGACGTAGCTCTCGCCCATCGCGCGCTCGGCATTCGGTGTCCACACCAGCGCGTACTCGACCACGTTGACCTTGGGCTGATCGTTCTTCGCGAAGATGGGCTCGGCGGGGAGCGCATCCTCCTTGCCGATCTCTTCCTTCAGGTACGCGGCGAGGTCACCGGTGAAGTACCACTCGTCCTTCTCCTTCGTGGCCTCGTTCTCGAAAGTGATCTTGAGACCGGGGCACAGCACGGCCTTCGCCTTGAGCACGTGCTTGAGCTGCGGGACGGAGAACTTGTCCGAGTCGAAGAACCTGGGATCGGGCCAGAAGCGTACCGTGGTGCCGGTGTTCCGCTGGCCGACGGTGCCGACCACTTCCAGCTTCGAGGAGACTTTGCCGTCCTTGAAGCTGATGTTGTATTCCTTGCCATTGCGCTTGATCCAGGTCTCGAGCTGCTTCGACAGTGCATTGACCACCGAGACGCCGACGCCGTGCAGACCGCCGGAGACTTCGTAGTTCTTGTCGTTGAATTTTCCGCCGGCGTGCAGGCGCGTGAGGATCAGCTCGACGCCCGACACTTTCTCCTTCGGATGGATGTCGACCGGCATGCCGCGGCCGTCGTCCGCGACGGACAGCGAATTGTCCTTGTGCAGGACGACGTTGATCTCTCTCGCGTGCCCGGCGAGCGCCTCGTCGACGGAGTTGTCGACGACTTCGTGCGCGAGGTGGTTCGGCCGGGAGGTGTCGGTATACATGCCCGGGCGGCGGCGCACGGGCTCCAGACCGGAGAGGACTTCGATATCGCTGGCGTTATAGGACATTCGCGTGGCTGGTGGCGCACGGCCTGTCAGTGCCGCGCGGCGCGGATGATAGCAGCGAATGGCCGATTCGCGGGACCGCGAATCCCATGCGGAAGCCTATAGAAAGGCGCGCAATTCCTGCCGCGCGCGGCGGCCCGGCGGCGTGAACATCAGGCCGAATCCGATGGCCACGACCGTCACCGACTGGATCGCGTACTTCCAGATCAGGTCCATCGTCGCGGGCGCGACCTGCATCGAGACTGCGGGGATTGCGACGTTCGCTTCGATACCCGACAGCGA
>CADEED010000125.1 GCA_902826225.1 uncultured Pseudomonadota bacterium
AGCCAAGACGCTGAACTAAGTAGCTAGGGCAAGAACATGGCAACCGCAGCAGCGAACACGGTACACGTCGACATCGTCAGCGCCGAAGGCGAGATCTTCAGCGGGGCGGCGTCCATGGTGTTCGCGCCGGGATCGGACGGCGAGCTCGGCATCGCCCCGCGCCACGCGCCGCTGCTCACGCTGCTGAAGGCCGGTGAAGTGCGCGTGCAGACGCCCGACGGCCAGGAGCAGCATTTCTTCGTCGGCGGCGGAGCGCTCGAGATCCAGCCCAACAAGGTGACGGTGCTCGCCGATACGGCGCTGCGTGCCAAGGATCTCGACGAAGCCGCGGCACTGGCCGCGAAGCAGCGCGCGGAGGATGCGCTGCGCGGGGCCACGGACAAGCTCGAACAGGCCGAGGCTCTCAAGGAGCTGGTGCGCATGAACGAGCAGATCAAGCTGATCCAGAAGCTGCGCAAGCCGCGCGGCTGAGCCGGGGCGCCCGTGGCATGACGGTGGTTCCCTGGGCCACAATGGGCCGGGGACTGGCCCCGGTCATATAAGAAGAACGCCTTGCCGGGCACCGCCCCCTCGTTGATCCCGCACACCCTGCTCGACGACGTCGCCTGGGACCACCGCGTGCGCAACATGCCCGATGGCGAGCCGTTCATCCGCCCGCGGGCAAGGCATTGGTGAAGCCTTTGCCCGAGAGTGCCTCCCCGGTCGACGAGCCGCGTGACACCGCGGAGAAATCGCTGGCAGAACAGCAGGAGCTCGCGCAACGCCCGCGCGCCGCGCTGATCCGCGCGCGCCAGATCGCCGCCGTGTGCATCGTGCTGTCCGTCGGCGCCATCGCCGCCGCCGGCTTCGCGTTCTTCAATTTCAAGCGCGCGCAGCGCGCCGCGGAACTGGCGCAGGCCTCGCGCGCGCAGGCCGAACAGTTGTTGGGCGTCCTCAGCGAAGAGTTCGGGCGCGAGCTCGAGAATTCCGGACGTGTCGAGGTGGTGCAGAGTCTCGCGCGGCGCGAGATCGAATACTTCCACGAGCTGCCCGCGGAACTGCGGGGTCCCGCCACGCTGCGCATGGGCGCGACGGCGCTGCAACAGTTCGGGTCCGCGTCGCAGGATATGGGCAAATTCAAGGAAGCGCGGGAGGCCGCCGAGGAGTCCATCGCGCTGCTGACGCAGCTGCAGAAGGACGGGGACAACTCCGAGGCGACGACGATCGGTCTGGCCCGATCCACGGGATTGCTGGCCGCGGTGCTGGCGAGCGAGGGCGATTCGGAGGATCTCGCCGCGGCAGAGCGGGCTCTCGAGTTGGTGAAGCCCCTCGCGGCGAAGCCCGATGCTTCCATCGCCGTTCGCGAAGCGGAGGCCGAGGCGTACACCCGGCTCGGGTATCTGCAGCAGTTCAAGGCGGACCCCAGGCAGACGATCCCGAACCTGGTTCGCGCGATGGACATCGCCGCGCGGCACGGAGCCCTCGACCTGTCGAACGTCCGGATGGCGGAGGTGTACATCGAAGCGGCGTCCTGGATCACGCAAGCGGGGGCGCAGCAGGGTGACGATGCGGCGGCCGAGAGGGCGGGCGCCGACGGTATCGCGGTCGCCGAAAAGCTGCGGATTCTTCGCCCGGGCAACCAGCTCGCGGTCCACGCGCAGGCCATCATCGAGACGAACCTGTCCCTCGTGTCGGGCGGCAAGATGCGACCGGCCGAAGCACTCAGGAGGGCGCTGCGCGCCCGGGAACTGCAGCAGGTGCGGGTGTCGATGAATCCCGCCAACAACATGGCCCACCACGACGTCGCGGCCGCGGGCCGCGGTGTCTCGGATGCATACTGGTCGCTGGGGCGCATCCGCGACTCGATCGCCGCGGAGGAACAGGCCGTCGTCAGCATGCGTGTCGCGGCGAACGGCAGCCCGCAGTTCCAGTTCTCGGCCGTGCAGTACCTGTGGAGTCTCGCGCGGCGACGCGCGGAATCCGGCGACCTGGCGGCCATCCCGAAGCTCGTCGCCGAGATGAAAGGGCGGCGAGCGGACTTGCAGTCGAGATCGCCGCCGGGCAGTGAGCTGCCGGCGAGAGTCGATGGCATCATTTCGGGCACGCTGGCCCACGCCGCCTTCGTCCGCGGAGAACCCGCGGAGGCGCTGCAAGTGGCTCGCGAAGCGCTGTCCGCGTACGAGCGGGCCGAGGATCCGCCGACCCTCGGTATCGCGGCGCTCTCGTCGCTCGACACCAGGGACCTCGCGGCGGCCGAGAAGTACGCGCGTGCGGCGCTCGACGCCCGGCGGAAGATCGGCGAGGGTTCGACCCACGACTTCTTCGAGCTCGACCTCGCGCGGACGAAGCTCGCGCTGGTGCTGGTCGCGCAGCAGCGCAATGGCGACGCCGCCGGGATCATGACGCCCGTGGTGGCGCGCCGGCGCGAGGTCAATTCGCGCAATCACGGCGACTGCGACGTCAGGTTCGGGCTGGCCGCGGCGTTGTACGTGCAGGCGCTGGTCGACGGCCCGCGCCGCGAGGCGCTCTTGAGCGAATCGGCGACGATCATCAGCGGCCTGCCGCGCGAGTACCGGAACCTGTTCGCCACCCGCTATGTGATCGACCGCATCTCGGACGCGCAGCTCGGCAGATACCCATGGATGGGCAAGACCCGATGAGCAACATCCCGTTCTTCAAGTCCAGCGGCCGGCCGGGCTACGTCGACGAGATCGGCGGCCACCCGCGTCGCGTCGTCGCCCGCAAGCAGGAGCGAGAGATCCAGGTGCGGTTCGCACGCGCGGCGGAATCCGTGCAGACCAACGAGGGCCTGGTGCAGGCGCGCGTTGGCGACGCGATCCTCACCGGCATCAACGGCGAGCATTGGCGCGTGTCGCAGGAGCGCTTTCCCGACAAGTACCGGCCCGCCGAGTCGACTCAGCCGGGCGCGGACGGCGCGTACGTCAGCCTGCCGAACCGCGTGTTCGCGGTGCCGATGACCACCGCGTTCGAAGTGTTGCTGTCGGACGGCGAATCGAAGCTGATGGGACGCCCCGGCGACTGGCTGGTCGACTACGGCGACGGCAGCCTCGGCATCGTCTCGAGCCGGGTGTTCGACCTGACCTATCAGATCGTGGGCTGACCGGTCGCGAAACCGGGGGGTCGCGGGCGACGTCTTCACGACGAAGGTCGCGGCGCTCGCGTGGCTCGACAACGCGGGGCCGCGCGCCGCCTAACAAAACGGAAAGGGTGACGAGGCAATTGCGCGCCGCCTCGCGACACGCGAGCATGCGCGCATGAAAGTGGACACCTGCACCTCATGGTGACGGGCGTACCGGCGCCGGGCGGCTTCCTGGTGGAGGTCGGCGGTTGAACGAGCTGCCCGCAGGAAATTTCTCCGAATGGCTGCGCGCCATGCGCGCTGCGCTCGCCGGTACGGGCGGCATGGACGTCGCCTGCGGAGACTGCGTCGGGTGCTGCACGTCGTCGTACTACATCAAGGTGCGGGCTCACGAGACGGATGCGCGGGAGGCGCTGCGCGAGCGTGGCGTGGCTCTCGAGCCCGCGCCGGGCGACCGCGGCGATTCCTACATGGGTTTCGACGAGCGTGGCCACTGTCCGATGTTCGCGGGCGGCGGCTGCTCCATCTACTCGCGCCGCCCCGATACCTGCCGCACGTACGACTGCCGGGTGTTCAGCGCCGCGGGGATACCCGCGGGTGACGACGACAAGTCCGTGATCAACGCGCGGGTGGCGCGCTGGCGGTTCGAGTACCCGACGGACACCGATCGGGACGAACAACGGGCGGTGCGGGCTGCCGCGGCGTATCTGCGGCAGCATCCCGTGCGGTTTCCGAGCGGCCGCATCCCGTCGCGACCCGCGGAGATCGCGGTACTGGCGGTGAAGACCTATGCAGTCTTCCTTGACCCGCCGCCGACGGACGCCGCGACGAAAGCGGCGATCGTTCAAGCCACGCGCGAGTTCGGACGCCGATGAATCGCATCAACGCTCCGGTCGTCGTGCTCGTCTTCCTCGCGGAGATCGTCGCCGACGTCATCCTCCAGTCGCTGCTGTTCGTGCTCTACGCCGGCAGCGCGATCAACGACTCGATGTCGAACGCCGAGATCAAGACCGTGACCGACGTGATCGCGGGCACCACGGGATTCCTGCTGATCTCGGCCGTCCGCGGCACCGCCACGACGATCGCGGGCGGTTTCTTCGTCGCGAAGTACGCCCGGAAATTTCCGTACTACAACGGCCTCGCGATCGGCATCCTGGGCTTCGTGCTCTGCGTGGTCTTGTGGGGCGACGGACCCTTGTGGTTCAACCTGCTGGGGGTGCTGACGACGCTGCCGGCAGCGCTCTATGGCGCGCACCTCGCCAAAAAGCACGCGGCGAACCGGGAGTAACGAATGCCCCGCTACGTCGCGCTGTTTCGCGGCATCAACGTCGGCAAGGCGAAGCGCATCGCGATGGCGGATCTGCGTACGCTGCTCGCCGAGCTCGGCTACACCGACGTGAAGACGCTTCTCAACAGCGGCAATGCGGTGTTCTCGGCGGCCGCGACGCCGGCCGGCAGGCTCGCGACGCGCATCCGCAAGGCCGTCCACGGGAAGCTGGGTGTCGACGCACTGGTCATCGTGAAGTCGGCCGACGACATCGCGGCCGCGATCCGCGGCAACGCGATCGCCGGGGCCGTCACCGACGGCTCGCGCCTGCTGGTCGCCCTCACGAACGATCCCGCGGCGCTCGCCGCGCTCGGGCCGCTCGGGAAAACGAAGTGGGGCGCCGAGCAGGTGCACGTCGGCAAGCACGCGGCGTATGTCTGGTGCGCGAACGGCATCCTCGAGAGCAAGGCGGCCGTGGCCTTGCTCGGTGGACTCGAAGAAACGGGCACGACGCGCAACTGGTCGACGCTGGGCAAGATCCACGCGCTGCTGGCGCCCGCGGCCGGCGCTTCAGCCCGCCCGCCGTCGCGGCCGGCAAACCGTTAAACTTGCGGCGCATGAAACTCGCCGTCGTCATCCTCGCTGCCGGCCAGGGCAAGCGAATGAAATCCGACTTGCCCAAGGTCCTGCAGCCGCTCGCGGGACGCCCCCTGCTCTGGCACGTGGTCACCCGGGCCCGATCGCTCGAGCCCGCCTCGATGCACGTTGTCTTCGGGCACGGCGGCGACCAGGTTCGCGCCGCGCTCGCCCACGAGAATCTGCAATGGGCGCTGCAGGCCGAACAACTCGGCACCGGGCACGCGGTGATGCAGGCGATGCCGACCGTCTCCGACGATTCGCTGGTGCTCATCCTCTACGGAGACGTCCCGCTGATCCGCGCCGACACTCTGCGCGCGCTCATCGCCGTCGCGGGACCGAAGGCGATGAGCCTGCTCACGGTCGTCCTCGCCGATCCGACAGGCTATGGCCGCATCGTGCGCAGGGGCAAGGCGATCCAGAGGATCGTCGAACAGAAGGATGCGAAGCCGGCGCAGCTCAGGATCCGCGAAGGCAACAGCGGCATCATGGCCGTGCCGGCCAGGCTACTGAAGAAGTGGCTCGGCCAGCTGCGCAACTCGAATGCGCAGGGTGAGTACTACCTGACGGATATCGTCGCGATGGCGGTCAAGGACAAGGTCAAGGTGACACCGATCGTAGCGCCGACCACGGCCGAGGTGCTCGGCGTCAACGACAAGGCGCAGCTCGCGCAGATCGAGGCACTGCACCGCGCCGAGCGCGCGCGCGAGCTCATGCTCGCCGGCGCGACGCTCGCCGATCCGGCGCGCATCGACGTGCGCGGCGACGTCGCGCTCGGCCGCGACGTGTTCATCGACGCCAACGTGCTGTTCGAAGGCAAGGTGACGCTCGGCGACCGCGTGCGCATCGGCTCGAACGTCGTCCTGCGCAACGTGAGCATCGGCGCCGACGGCGTCATCCATCCCAACTCGGTGCTCGAGCAGAGCGAGCTCGGGGCCGGCTGCATCATCGGGCCCTACGCCCGCCTGCGGCCGGGATCGAAGCTCGGCGCGGGCGTGCACATCGGCAATTTCGTCGAGCTCAAGAAGGCCGTGGTCGGCGACGGCAGCAAGGCGAACCATCTCACGTATCTCGGTGACGCCGTCGTCGGCAAGGGTGTCAACATCGGCGCCGGCACGATCACCTGCAACTACGATGGCGTGAACAAGTCGACGACCACGATCGACGACGGCGCCTTCATCGGCTCCGGCAACATGCTCGTGGCGCCCGTGCGCATCGGCAAGGAAGCGACGACGGGTGCGGGCAGCACGATCACGAAGGACGCGCCGGACGGCAAGCTCACCTTGACGCGCGGCAAGCAGACGACGCTCGAGGGCTGGAAGCGGCCCGAGAAGAAGCAAACCGGGAAGAAGGAAACGTAGCCGCGCGCCCGCGGGCCCGTCTCGCCGCCGCACTGTTTCCAGGTTCTCAGATCCCCGATGAACGACGTGACCCTCGCCACTCTCGCGGACTTCCCCGCGGCTCTCGAACGGCACTACGCCGCGTTTCCGCGCGCGCGCGTGCACTGGGCCCCGGCCTCATGGGACGGCGTGCCCAGCGAACCATTCACCGCGATCGAGCAGATCTGCCACGTCCGCGATATCGAGATCGAGGGATACCAGGTGCGCTTCGAGCGTACGCTGCGTGAGGCCGCGCCCTTCCTGCCGTCCGTGGACAGCGAGCGGCTGGCGCGTGAGCGCGACTACGCGCGCGCCGACGCGGGGCGGGTGCTCGCGCAGTTCCGCGACGCGCGCGCCCGCACCCTCGAGCTGCTGCGTGGCGTCGCGCCGGCCGACTTCGCGCGCCCGGCGGACTTCGAAGGTTACGGCTCCGTCACGCTGCTCGGCCTGGTGCACTTCCTGTGCAGCCACGACCAGCAGCATCTCGCGGGATTGCAATGGTTGTTAGGCAAGCTGACGATGGAGCGCGCATGAAACTCGCCGCACTGGCATTCGGATCGTTACTCGCGGGCGTCGCGGTGGCCGCCCCGGCGCGCTGGTGTCTCGGCATGAGCGGGATCGGCGCGGTGCGCGCGGGGATGACCGTCGAGCAGGTCCTGCCGCTCGCGGACTGGTCGGGACTCGAACGGCGGCAGCAAGCGGAGTCGTGCTGGTACCTGCGTTACGCGGGTCCGCAGGAATTCTGGCTCATGATCATCGACGGCCGCGTCGCGCGCATCGAGCTGCGCGGGAAGTCGACGCTGCGCACGATCGGCGGCGCGCATCTCGGCATGACCGAGGACGCGTTGCGCGCGCTGTACGGCGCGCGTCTCGACGTGCAACCCCACAAGTACGATCCGCAGGGCCACACGATCGTGCTCAGATCGGGCGGCGGCGATCACGGTCTGCGATTCGAGACCTCGAAAGGCGCGGTCACGGCGGTCCAGGCCGGGCCGTGGGAACATCTCAACTACGTGGAAGGCTGCTCCTAGGAGAGCGACATGCTGCAACTGCGACCTGGCTGCGAATGCTGCGACATCGATCTGCCCGCCGACTCCGACGCGGCGTACATCTGCTCGTTCGAATGCACGTTCTGTGCGCGGTGCGCGACGGACACGCTCAGGGGAAAGTGCCCGAACTGCGGCGGCGAGCTCGTGCGCCGGCCGCGCCGGGCCGCGGAGAAGCTGGCGAACGATCCGCCGTCCACGCAGCGTGTGTTCAAGCCCGAGGGCTGTGGAAAGCGCGTTGCCTGAAACCGCGCTGATCTGCCGGATCCCCGAGATCGAGGCGTACATCGCGCGTTATCGCGACCGCTACGATCCTTCCGCGCGGCGCAACGTGCCCGCGCACGTCACCATCCTCTATCCCTTCATGGCGCCGGAGCTCGTGGATGCAGAAGTGCTGGCGACCCTGCGCGACGTGGCAGCGGCCGTTCCGGGTTTTTCGTACCGGCTCGCGAAGACCGCCCGCTTCCCGGTGGCGCTGTACCTCGAGCCGGATCCCGGCCGGCACTTCTCCGCCCTCATCGACGGCGTGCACCGCGCATTCCCGGACTATCCACCGTTCGCCGGCAAGTTCGCGACCGTCGTCCCGCACGTCACGGTCGCGCATGGTGATGAACCGCTGCTCTGCGAGATCGAAGTGGAGCTGAAGATCGCGTTGCCCGCCGCCGGCGTCGCCGCGCGCTGCAACGACCTCGTGCTGATCGAGAACACCCGCGGGCAGTGGTGGGAGCCGATGCAGACGTTCGCGCTCGGGGCGCCGCCAGCGCCGGTGTAGACTCGCGCGCGTGGTGGGCCAACACATCGCGCTCGTCGAGCGTGCACCCGCCCGGGTCGCGTATCGACGCTACACGGGTCCGTTCGGCGAACCGCTGACCCGCTTCTGGCGCGCCCAAGTGGCGCCGTGGCTCGCGGAGCAGGGGCTGCTCGATTGCCCGCGCTACGGCGTCCCGCGCGACAACCCGATGGCCACGCCCCCAGACCAATGCCGTTACGACTGCTGCGTCGAGCTGCCGGCGGGGCTCGCGCTCGAAGGCGCGCCCGAGGTGATGCTCGCTGGCGGGCGATTCGCGGTGGCGCGGTTCAAGGGTACGGGCGCGCAGATCGGCGCGGCGTGGGGGGAATTCCTGGCGGTGTGTCTGACGCGCGGTTGGACCGGCGATGCGTCGCGCCCGCCGTTCGAGCACTACCCGCGCGGCGCGACATTCGATCCGAAGTCCGGCGTCTTCTCGTGCGAGCTCTGCTACCCGGTGATCGTCACTCCCACGTGAATCTCCGCGCATGCGCAGCCCTGCGCGCTTTGCGGCGGCGCGGCTCGGGCGCAGGATTCGCGCAGATCCATCGGAGACGTTCATGACCATCCGCATCGTCCGCCTGGGAACTCCGCGCGCATCCGGCGAAGGCACGCGCGTCGGCACCGTCCGTCGCCCGCCACGGGGCGTTCCGAAAGCGCAGTTCGCCCGCCAGGACTACTACGACGTCTGGTTCCCGGTGCTCGCCCCGAGTCCGAAGCTCATGCAGACCGCCTTCGCGGCGAAGACCGACCAGGAGTGGGCGGCGTTCTTCCGCAAGTTCCGTTCCGAGATGAACTCGCCCGCGCCGTCCCAGTCGCTGGACGTGCTCGCGGCGTTGTCGCACCACGCCAATCTGTCGGTCGGGTGCTACTGCGAAGACGAGCGGCATTGTCACCGTTCACAGTTGCGCGCGTTGCTCGTCGAAAGGGGCGCCGAGGTGGAGTAGTTAGCGGCGGGTGCGCTAGCCCATCGTGTCTGCACCGGCAGTATCGGGCGGGCGCGCTCGCCAGGCCCCCGCGGCCCCGCCGGCGTTCGAGTCGGACCTGCCGGTGCAACCCCCGGCGCCGGCCGGGCAGGGCGGCAGCCTCCGCCGGGACGGGCTGCGATCGGGACGGTGTCCCGGGGGCTGAGCCGACCCCGGTGCTACCATCGGGTCATGAACGCCCGCGCCTTCCGCACCATCGCGCTGCTCGCGCTTCTCCCGGCCGCCGACCCGGCACATGCCGACGAAACATTCCGCTGCGGGAAATGGATCGTGAACAGCTCGCTGACGCCCGCGCAGCTCGCCGAGAAATGCGGCCCGCCAACCTCTCACGACAGCCGCACGGAAGACGTGCTCGTCCGCAACCGCAACACCGGCCTCATGATGAAGGCCGGTGAGTCGCTCATCGAGACCTGGACGTACGACCGCGGGCCGCAGGCGGCGGCGATGGTCGTGACCATCGTCGACGGCGTCATCAAGAGCATCGACCGCCAGAAGTAGCCATGCTGCGAGTCCTCGGCCGCCCGTCGTCGATCAACGTGCGCAAGGTGCTGTGGACCTGCGCCGAGCTCGAG
>CADEED010000126.1 GCA_902826225.1 uncultured Pseudomonadota bacterium
ACTGGATGGTGCCCGGCAAGATGGTGAAGGGCATGGGCGGCGCCATGGATCTCGTGGCAGGCGTGCGCCGTGTCGTCGTCGTCATGGAGCACAACGCGAAGGACGGTTCGCCCAAGTTCAAGCCGCGCTGCGACCTGCCGCTGACCGGCGCCAATTGCGTCGACATGTTGATCACCGACCTCGCGGTGTTCGGGCGCCCGGACCGGCAGTCGCGGTTCAAGCTGCTCGAGCGTGCGCCGGGCGTTTCCCTCGAGGAACTACGTGCAAAGACTTCCGCGGCTTTCGATGCGAACTGAATTCATGAAGCGTGTTCTTGCGTTGTTCCTCGTCGCGACCCTCGCGGCTTGCGGCGGGGGCGGGGGTGACGGCGGAAATCCGCCGGGTGGCGGGCCACCCCCGGGCCCCGCGCCGGGTCCGACGCCCGGGCCGCCGGTGAGCGGGCCGGCCTGGCCCGCATTCGGTCGCGACGCGCAGCACGCGGCCGTCAGCGCGATCGCGACGCCGCCGCTCAACCGGATCATCTGGCAGACGCCTGTCGATCTCGCGCCCACCTACACGTCGGGTTCCTACCTGCTCACGCATTACGGTTCGCCCGTGATCTCGTCGATGAACACCGTGCTCGTGCCGGTGAAGACGACGACGCAGGGCGGGTTCAAGATCGACGCGCGCAGCGGCGTGAACGGCGGACTGATCTGGACGACCACGAGCGACTACGTGGTGCCGCCGCACGGCTGGTTTCCGAGCTACAACGTCACCCTCACCGCGAATGGCCGCATGTACGCGCCGGGCGCGGGCGGAAAGCTGCTGTACCGCGACAATGTCGATTCGGCTACGGGCACGGTTGAGACCATCGTGTTCTACGGGGACACGGTGTATGCGAACGCGCGCGCCGAGCTCGATGGCGCCGTCATGGTGAGCACGCCGGTCACCGTCGATTCCGCCGGGAACGCATGGTTCGGCTTCTTCGTCACGCGCAACAACTCGGCCAATCTCGTGAGCGGCCTCGCGCGGATCTCCGCGAACGGCGCGGGAACCTGGGTGGCCGCGACGACGCTTGCGAACGACGCCAACATCGATCGGGTGGCGATGAACAGCGCGCCCGCGCTCTCGCTCGACGGGTCCACGCTCTACATCGCCGTCTCCACCGCGCAGGAGCGCGGCTACCTGCTCGCGCTCGACAGCTCGACGCTCGCGCTCGTGCGCCGCGTGATGCTGCTCGACCCGGTGAGCGGATTGCCGGCGCGCATTCCGGGCGACGGCACGGCATCGCCCACCATCGGTCCCGACGGCGACGTCTATTTCGGCGTGCTCGAGTCCATGCAGCGCGCGAACAATGGCCGGGGCTGGCTGCTGCACTTCAATGCCGCACTGACGCAGACGAAGATTCCCGGCGCCTTCGGCTGGGACGACACCGCGACGGTCGTGCCGGCGAACTCGGTGCCGTCATACACCGGGACCTCGACCTATCTACTGCTGACCAAGTACAACAACTACATGCGCGCCGGCGGCAATGGCCTCAATCGCATGGCGCTGCTCGACCCGTTCGTGGCCGCGGCCGATCCCATCAGTGGCGCGCAGACCATGGCGCCCGTCATCACGATCCTCGGGCCGACGGCCGACAGCGAGAATCCGGGCGGCGTGCGCGAGTGGTGTGTCAACACGGGCGCCTACGATCCCGCGACGAGTTCGATGCTCGTGAACAACGAGGACGGCTACATGTACCGCTGGAACCTCGCCACCAACCAGCTGTCGGAGCGCATCCGCTTCAACAACGGGCTGGGACAGTCCTATACGCCGACGGCCGTCGGCGCCGACGGCACGATCTACGCCATCAACAACGGCGTGCTGTTCGCCGTGGGTCGCTGATCACGTCCGGCTTTCCCATGGCACGCCGTCCGTATGAGGGATGGACCCTGCCGCGCGGACGACCCGATCGATTCCCGACACTCGTCGCCGGGAACGCGAGGCGTGGACGAAGTTCTGGGCCGATCCCGACCATTCGCGCTGCGCGGAGCGGGCCAGCGGCACCTGGGCGGCGCTAGCGCGGCACTGGTCCGGCGTCGCACATTCGCTGGCGCGCGGCACGCGCGTGCTCGATCTCGGCTGCGGCGCGGGCATCGTCGGGTGCCTGCTGCTCGACGCCCGGCCCGATCTGCGCGTGACGGGCATCGATGCGGCCCGCGTTCCCGCGTCCGATCGTCGCAGCCTCGACCTGCTGTCCGGTGTCGCGATGGAAGCGCTGCCCTTCGGCGGCCGGCGCTTCGGCGCGATCGTGAGCCAGTTCGGGCTCGAGTACGGCGACGTGGTGGCGACGACGCGCGAGATCGCCCGCGTCGCCGAGTCCGGCGCGCGGCTCGCGTTCGTCGTGCATCACGCGCGCAGCCCCGTCGTCGCGGACACGCGCTCGCGCCTGCGTGCGCTCCGGCATTTCCTCGCGCAGTCCCTGCGGACCTCGTTCTGCTCGGGCGACGCTCCCGCGCTGGCGGCGCGGCTGGCGGAACTGCGCGATCGTCACCCGCGCGATGCGCTGATCGAGCTGCTCGCGCGCGAGCTGCCGGCGCGCATTCGTGGCGCGCGCGCCCATCGGAGCGTCATCTGGAACGAGCTCGAGGAGGCGCTTGCGCCCGAGCAGTGCATCGCCGAGTGCCTCGACGAGAGTTGCGTCCCGCCGTCCCGGCTCGACGAATGGCTCGAGCCGCTGTGCGGCGCGTGCAACCTCGGGTCCGTCGTGGAACTGCGCGATGGCGCCGGCGCGCCTGTCGCGTGGCGCATCCTGGGCAATCTGCGGGAGCAGGCCGCGTCGACGTCGTAGCGGCGGGCGCGGCCGGTCAGCGCGGGCCCCTCAAGGCTCTAGCCCCTGGCGAAATGCGCCCGGGCGAGGTACTCCTCGCTCTGCATCTCCGTCAGCCGGCTCGCGGTGCGCTGGAACTCGAACTTGAGCTTCTCGCCCCTGTAGAGATCGGCCGGCGCGGCGGCCGCGGACACGACGACGTTGACCCCGCGATCGTAAAACTCGTCGATCACCGAGATGAACCGGCGTGCCGCATTGTCGGACTCCGTCGTGAAGCCCGGCACGTTCGCGATGATCACCGACTGGTACTCGCTGGCGATCGCGACGTAATCGGCCGGCGCGCGAGGTCCTTCGCAGAGCGCCGCGAATTCGAACCAGATGACGTTCTCGCTCTCGCGCACCACCTTGATCTTGCGGCCGTTCACGGTGATCGTGCCGTCCGTTTCGACGTCGTCGTCGGACAGGTCGTCGAACAGCTCTGCCAGCCGGGACGGTGTGGCCGCCGCGCCGGCCTGCAGGTAGATTGGCGCCGCGGTGAGCTGGCGCAAACGGTAGTCGACGCCGCCGTCCACGGCGATGACCTCGCAGTGCTTCTCGATCAGCGCGATCGTCGGCACGAACCGGTCGCGTTGCAAGCCGTTCTTGTAGAGCTCCTTTGGCTTGACGTTCGACGTGAACACCAGCGCGACGTCGCGCTTGACGAGCGCGCCGAACAGGTTCGCGAGGATCATCGCATCGGCGATGTCGGAGACGAACAGTTCGTCGAAGCAGACCACGCGCGCCTTCTTCGCGATCTTGTCGGCGACGCCGTCGAGCGGGGACTGCATGCCCTTGAGCCGCTTCAGGTCGGCGTGCACTTCCTGCATGAAGCGGTAGAAGTGCGTGCGGCGCTTCGCCGGCGAGGAGAGACTCGCGTAGAAGAGATCCATGAGCCACGTCTTGCCGCGCCCGACGCCGCCCCAGAGGTAGACGCCGCGGGGAGCGCCACCGGTGGTGGTGAGTCCACGCAGCAGGCGTTTGCCGAGGGGCGCCGACGCTGCCTCGGTGAGCTGCACGCGCAGCCGCTCGAGAGACTTCACCGCGTTGAGCTGCGCGGCGTCGGCCGTGAACTTGCGCTTGGAGATTTCCCCGGCATACAGCGCGCCGAGGACGTCGGGAGTCGAGCTCACAGCAGCTGGTAGTTGGGACCCGAGCCGCCTTCCGGCGTCACCCAGTCGATGATCTGGTAGGGATCCTTGATGTCGCAGGCCTTGCAGTGCACGCAGTTCGCGGCGTTGATCTGCAGCTTCTTGCCGCCCTGGCCGTCGTCGACCATCTCGTAGACGCTGGCGGGGCAGAAGCGCGTGCAGGGGTTTCCGTATTCGAGCGCGCAGGTGGTGGCGCAGATGTTCTTGTCGCGAACCTTGAGATGCGCCGGCTGGATTTCGTCGTGCGCCGTCACCGAGAAGAAAACCGAGGAAAGCCGGTCACGCGGTGGCAGGTCCCGATTCTTCCAGTGCCGGTTGGGCGAGTCGTATTCCGCCAGTTTCTCGAGCGGATACGTCGCCCGGTTGCGCAGCGTCCACGGCGTCGTCCCGTGCAGCACGCTCTCGACGCCGGCGTTCAGCAGGCCTAACCACAGTCCGCGCTTGAACCCGGGCTTGATGTTGCGCACTTCCCGCAGCTCGGCCACGGCTTCGGTCCTGCGCCAGACGGCATCGAATCCGATGCTCGTATCGTTCTCGGCGAAGTAGTCGGCCGCCGCCATCGCGCAGCGCAGTGCCTGGTGGATGCCCTTGATCTTCGGCACGTTGAGCGTGCCGGCGGAATCGCCGACGAGCACGGCGCCCGGCATCTCGAGCTTCGGCATCGACTGGAAACCGCCCGCCGAGATCGTGCGCGCGCCGGCGGAGAGGATTTCGCCGCCCCGCAGGAATCCGTGCATCTCCGGGTGATGCTTGAACTGCTGGAACGCCTCGAACGGGAAGAAGCGTGGATCGCGGTAGTCGAGGCCGGTGACGTAGCCGACGTACGCGCGGTCGTCGTTGAGGTGGTAGACGAAGCTGCCGCCGTACGTCTTCGAATCGAGCGGCCAGCCCACCGAGTGCTGCACGAGACCGGGCTGCACGCGGCCCGGCGGCAGCTGCCACAGCTCCTTCATGCCGAGCGCGTACACCTGCGGATCGCACGCGGCATCGAGTCTGTACTTCTGCAGCAGGACTTTCGCGAGGCTGCCACGGCAGCCTTCGGCGATCACGGTGAGGCGCGCGCGCACTTCGGGCCCGGGCGTGTAGTTGGGGCCGCGCGCGCCGTCGTGCTGGACGCCCATGTCGCCGATCTGCACGCCTGCGACGGAGCCGTCGTCGTCGAACAACGGCAACGCGGCCGCGAAGCCCGCGAACACGTCGACACCGAGCGCTTCCGCCTGCGTGCCCATCCAGGCTACGAGCGCGCCCAGCGAGACGATGAAGTTGCCCTGGTTGTGCAGGTACGACGGGATCCACGGCACGCGCGTCGAACCCGACGTTCCGAGGATGCGGAACTCGTCGCGCGTCACGGGCACGCGGATCGGCAACTGAGCGGTGCGCCACTCCGGCAGCAACGCATCGAGCGGGCCGGGCTCGAGCACCGCGCCCGACAGCGTGTGCGCGCCGATCGTCGAGCCCTTCTCGAGGATGCAGACGCGCAGCTCGGGCTTGCGCTGCTTGAGGCGAATGGCGGTGGCGAGGCCGGCCGGACCGGCGCCGACCACGGCCACGTCGTACTCCATGACGTCGCGCTGCGCGGGGCCCTGCGGCATGTTCACTTCGGCTGCATGCGGATCGCGCCGTCGAGGCGGATCGTCTCGCCGTTGAGATACGGCACTTCGTAGATCGTCTGGACGAGTGCGGCGAACTCATCCGGCCGACCGAGCCTCGCGGGAAACGGCACTTGTCTGCCGAGAGACTCCTGCACGTCCTGCGGCATCGCGCCGAGCATCGGCGTGCCGAAGATGCCGGGTGCGAGCGAGACGACCCTGATGCCGAACTGCGCGAGCTCGCGCGCGAGCGGCAACGTCATGCCGGCGACGCCGGCTTTCGTCGCGGCGTAGGCAGCCTGACCGATCTGCCCCTCGAATGCGGCGACGGAGGAGGTGTGGACGATGACGCCACGCTCGCCATCGGCGCCGGGCTCGTTCCTCTGCATGATCGCGGCGGCCGCCTTGTCGCACAGGAACGTGCCGATGAGGTTGATGTGCACGACCTTCGCGAAGAAATCGCCGGCCATCGGCCCGTTCTTGCCGAGCATGCGCCCCGCGCCGATGACGCCCGCGCAGTTCACGAGCAGGTCGATGCCGCCCATGGCGGCGCGCGCCGATTCCATCGCCGCGTTCACCTCGGCCTCCGAGGTGACGTCGCACTTGGCGAAGCCCGCGTTCCCGCCGAGCGCGGCGACGGCGGCGTTGCCCGGGCCTTCCTGCACGTCTAACAACGTCACGCGGCCGCCCGCGGCCACGATGTGGCGGGCGACGGCGTTGCCGAGCCCGGAAGCGCCGCCGGTGACCACCGCGCGTGCGTCAGCGTATTTCATGGGACATTCCTGGAGACGACAGGCCGCAAAGCATAGCGAACTTGAGGTCCCTCAGCCGACCTCGATCGCGATGGCCGTCGCCTCGCCGCCGCCGATGCACAGCGAGGCGATGCCGCGGCCGCCGCCACGCGCGCGCAGCGCATGCGCCAGCGTCGCGATGATGCGGGCGCCCGTCGCGCCGATCGGGTGGCCGAGCGCGACCGCGCCGCCGTTGACGTTCGTGCGCGCGTGGTCGAACCCCACGTCGCGCATCGCCGCCATGGCGACCGCGGCGAACGCCTCGTTCACCTCGTAGAGGTGCGCGTCGCCGGGCTTCCAGCCGAGCTGGGCCAGCAGCTTGCTGATCGCGCCCGCGGGCGCCGTCGTGAACCACTCGGGTTCGTGGGAGAAGCTCGTGTAGCCCATGATGCGCGCGAGCGGCTGCACGCCGCGGCGCTGCGCCTCCGCGGCGGACATCAGCACCGCGGCCGCCGCGCCGTCGGATATGGACGACGAGGACGCCGCCGTGACCGTGCCGTCCTTGCGGAACGCGGGCTTCAGCGTCGAGATCTTCGCGAGGTCGACGGTGAACGGCGTTTCGTCCTTTTCGACCACCGTCTCGCCCTTGCGGCCCTTGACGGTGACCGGCGTGACTTCCGCGGCGAAGGCGCCCGAGTTCACGGCCTTGAGCGCACGCTGCGTGGATTCGGTGGCGAAGGCGTCCTGGTCGGCGCGCGAAAAGCCGTACTTCTGCGCGGTGGCCTCAGCGAACGTGCCCATGAGCTGGCCGTCGAACGGGCTCTGCAAACCGTCGTAGAACATGTGGTCGAGCACCTCGCCGTGCCCCATGCGCATGCCGCCGCGCGCCTTCGGAAGTAGATAGGGCGCGTTGGTCATCGACTCGAGGCCGCCCGCGACTGCCACGGCGACGTCGCCCGCGCGGATCTGGTCCGCGGCCATCATGATGGCCTTCATGCCCGAGCCGCACATCTTGTTGACGGTGGTGGTCGGCGTGCCGACCGGGATGCCGGCGCCCAACGCCGCCTGGCGGGCCGGCGCCTGTCCGAGGCCCGCGGGCAGCACGCAGCCCATCACGACTTCCTGCACGTCGGCGGCGGCGATCCTGGCGGCCGCGAGTGCGCCGCGGATGGCGGCGGCGCCGAGTTGCGGTGCGGTGACGGGCGCGAGCACGCCCTGGAACGCGCCGATGGGCGTGCGTTGGGCGGCGACGATGATCACTTGTGTCTGGTCCATTTCAGTGCCCCTTGAGGCCTCGATTGAAGAAGTCGATGAAGCGGTCGGCGATCTCGAGCGGCTTGAGCGTGGCGTCCTCGCGGTACCAGTGGCCCATCCAGTTGAGCGCGCCGGCGAGCGCGAAGGCCGTCATGCGAGTGTCGCATTCGCGGATCGAGCCGTCTTCGACGCCGGCTTCGATGAGCGCGCGCATGCGCTTGTCGATGCCCGCCTTCAGTAGTTTGATTCGGCGGCTCATCTGTACGCCCAGGTGCTGATCCTCGGCGCGCAGCATGCACCAGCCGAAGTCCCCGACGATGGCGGCCGCGTAGCCGCGGATGAATGCGAACAGGCGTTCGCGCGCGGGGCCGTCCGCCCGCTCGCAATCGTCCAGGGTCTCCTGGATCTGCCGGAGCCCCGCCCGGAAGCACTCGAAGAGGATCGCTTCCTTGCTGGGTACATATAAATAGAGAGTGGGCTTGGTGACCCCGAGCCCGGCGGCGAGGTCGTCGAGCGAGGTCTTGTGGTAGCCGCGCTCACGGAACGCCCGCGCCGCAGCAAGTATCACCGCGTCGCGCTTCAGGGCGTGCCCGTCGCGCAGGCGGCGGCGCGCCTGCCAGGGGGACTGGGGCGGTGCGGGCTCGCGGCGGTTCTTGACGGCGGGGGCGGGCATGGAGTGCCTGTGTTACTCTTCGGTAAGAGATCTTACCAGCCAGTAACATGAAGCCACCAGAGGCCGGAAGGCCGTTGCGTTTCGTCTCTGCCGCGTCCCTGTTCGACGGCCACGATGCCGCGATCAACATGATCCGCCGCCTGCTGCAGTCCGGTGGCGCGGAGGTCGTGCACCTGGGCCACAACCGCAGTGTCGCCGACATCGTGCGCGCGGCGATCGCCGAGGACGCCGACGCGATCGCCGTCAGCAGCTACCAGGGCGGACACAACGAGTATTTCCGCTACATGATCGACATGCTGCGCGAGCAGGGCGCGGAGCACATCCGCGTCGTGGTCGGTGGCGGCGGCACGATTTCTGCCGAGGAGATCGCGGGGCTGGAGGCCTACGGGATCGCGAAGATCTACACGCCGGAGGACGGCCGGCGGCTCGGCCTCGCCGGCATGATCGAAGACGTGTTCGCGCGCGTCGGCCGGCGCGACCACGGCGCGCGGGGCGAGCGCATACCGACAGTGAGCGATCCCGGCGGCATCGCGCGCGCGATCACGCTGCTCGAGGGTGGCGGCAGCATCGACGGCGGCGACGCCGACGAACTGCGTCGCCAGTTGAGCACGCGGGTCACCGGCCCGCTCGTCGCGCCGGTCGTTGGGCTCACTGGCACCGGCGGCGCGGGCAAGAGCTCGCTGACCGACGAACTCCTGCAGCGCTTCCTGCGGAATTTCCCGGATCGGCACGTCGCCGTCGTCGCCATCGATCCGACGCGGCGCCGGTCCGGCGGCGCGTTGCTGGGCGATCGCATCCGCATGAACTCGCTGAGTTCTCCGAACGTCTTCATGCGCTCGCTCGCGACGCGCCGCCAGCATCTCGCGACCAGCGCGGTGCTGTCCGACGTCATCGCGCTGTATCGCGCCGCCGGCTTCGACCTCGTGGTCGTCGAGACGGCTGGCATCGGCCAGAGCGACACGGAAATCGTCGACCTCGCCGACCTGTCGTTGTACGTGATGACCGCGGAATACGGCGCCGCCAGTCAACTCGAGAAGATCGACATGCTCGACTTCGCGGACCTCGTGGTGCTCAACAAGTTCGAGAAGCGCGGCGCCGAGGATGCCTTACGCGACGTGCGCAAGCAGTGGCGCCGCAACCATCCCGACCAGTTCAAGACGCCCGACGAAGAATTGCCCGTGTTCCCGACGATCGCCAGCCGCTTCAACGATCCGGGCGTGAACCGGCTGTTCCTCGCGCTGTGCGCCGAGCTCGATCGCGAATCCGGCCTGGCCGGCCGCTGGACGACGATCGACGGCAAGGCGCTGACCCTCGCGCCCACGGAATTCCGCTCGCGCGATCCGCTCGTGCCGTCCGCACGGTCCCGCTACCTCGCGGAGATCGCGGCGCG
>CADEED010000127.1:0-7644 GCA_902826225.1 uncultured Pseudomonadota bacterium
CACAACCTTGTCGCCGGTTCTCTACTTCTGCGCGAGCTGTGGGCGGATCCTGCCGACATAGGTCAGCGCGGCGTCCGCGGGGGAGGGGAGAAGTCATGACGCGCAAGACCTACCTGTGGATACTGGGCGGCGTCTACGCCGCGTGGTGGCTGGTCATGGCCTACGAGCCATTCGACTTCCACGACTGGCTGCTGGAGAACGCGCTGGTCGTGGCCGGCGTCGCGCTGCTGTGGTTCACGCGCAGGAACTTCCCGCTGTCGCGCATCTCCTACACCTGCATCTTCCTCTTCATGATGCTGCACGCGCTCGGCGCGCACTACACGTACGCCAAGGTGCCGTACCAGGAGTGGTTCCCCATTCTCGATGGCGGGCGCAACCACTTCGATCGTCTAGTTCACTTCCTGTACGGCCTGCTGCTCGCGTACCCGATCCGCGAAATGTTCCTGCGCATCGGCAACGTGCGCGGATTCTGGGGCTACTTCCTGCCGCTCGACCTCACGATGTCGACCTCGATGCTCTACGAGCTCATCGAGTGGGCAGCGGCGGAATTCTTCGGCGGCGAGCTCGGCATGGCCTACCTGGGCACACAGGGCGATGTCTGGGATGCGCACAAGGACATGGCGCTGGCGTCCCTGGGCGCGCTCATCGCGATGGTCGTGACGGCGCTCATCAACCGGCACCTGCAGCGCGACTTCGCGAACGAGTGGGCAGAGAGCATCCGCGTGAAGCGCAGGAAGCCGCTGGGTGAGGAAGCTGTCGTGAAGTCGATCTAGGGGGCTGAGCCCTGTTTCGGCGCGGCGAAAAAGGCGTCTGTCCCCTGCCTCTCCCACTGTCGCTCAAAAACAGCTCTGACCCCTTTTTCAAGGCAACCAGGCGCGCCTGCGACAGCGCGTACACGCTGCTCGCCTGGATCACGCCCTTGGCGGGCTTCTGCACCTGCGAGTAGTAGTCGCGCGCGGATTCCGTATCGCCGTACGCCTCGGCCACGAGCCCGAATCCGTACCACGCGGAATCGTCCGGCTTCGTGATCCCGACCTGGTCCATTCCCTTGAGCAGCAGATCGCGCGCCTCGCGCGGCTGGCCGCTCGCGGCGTAGACACAGGCAAGGGTGTGGTTGATCGCGGAGCTGCGGCCCTGCGTCTCGTCGTACGCGGTACGCGCGGCTTCGACGGCATCGTCGCCCACCGGCTGCCGCAGCAGTGAAGTCCACGCGAACTGGTTGTAGTCGGATGCCGTCGCACGGCCACTGTCGATGAGCGGCTGGATGATCGCCGGGATCTCGGCGAACGAACCGCGCGCTTCGGCACTGTGCACGAGCATCTCGCGGGCGGTGGAATCGTCCGGCAGGCGTGCGAGCCTCTGGCGCGACGCCGCTTCCACCGCATCCCACTGCCGCAGTTGAACCGATGCCCACTGCTCGTACCGGAAGGCGAGCGCCGACGTGGGCACCGCCCGGGCGAGCCGCGCGCCGACTTCGCGCAACGCGGGCCAGTCGCCCACCTCGTAGTGCGCCCTGGCGAGCGCGAGGTCGAGACTCAGGCGATCGGCGGCCCCGCGAGGTTCCGCCGCGGCGGCGCGCAGCAGCGGCAACGCCGCCGCCGCCAGCGAAGAATCGGCCAGCAGCAGCGCGGTTGCGGCGCGCGCCTCCGCCATGCCGGCTTCGGCGCCCACGGTCCAGGCGCGCGCGAACGCGGGCGCTTCGAGCGGATCCTCGGAATTTCCCGGCCGCACCTCGAGCCGCGCCCAGTCGAGCCAGCGGCGTGCGCCGGCGAAATCGTTCGCGTCGAGGCGTTCGCGCGCCATGAGCGCCAGCGGCCCGATCATCGGCGCGACGGTCAGGATCCGGTACGTCCCGCCCTCCCTCACCACGTACGAGGTCTGCGTCTCGCCGCCGGCGCGCAGCTGGACGCGGTAGCCGAGCGAGTCGTCGCCCTCGACGTTCGCGCGGACATTGCTGAACAGCAGATCGGCGCCGACCTGGAATGGCAGATCCTGCTTCGCCAGGCCGGCGACTATCTTCCGCTGCCCACGGGCGACGTCCTCGTCCGCGAGCATGGCGCCACGCCGGCTCACGAGCGCGCGAAAGGCGCGCGGATCGTGTCCCGGCGACAGCAGTGCGGCGAACGAACGCAACACGACCCCGCGCGGGGTGTCCGGCAGCACCAGTGCATCCTGCTTCGTCGTCTTGCGCAGCAGGGCGACGCGCTGCGTGTTCGCCGCCGTGGTCGTCTGGCCGCGCGTGCTCGCTTCGATGAGATCTGCCGCCGCGGAGTACTCGCGCAGACGCATGAGGATGTTGCCCGCGCTCGCCAGCGCCGCGCGCCGGTCCACTTCGCTGCTCACCGAATCGCGCGCGAACTCGATCGCCGCCGCGCCGCCGGACTCCGCGCCGATCGCCGTGATCATCAGCGCGCGCTGCGCCACGCTCACGGGTTGCCGCCGCAGGGTGTCGCGCAGATCCGCATGGCGACCGGCGTAGAGCAGGGCGTAGTAGAGGTTGTTCGCGTAGTCGTCGTCGCGCGCCGCATCGCCGGCGAGCACTTCGCGCCGCGCCTGGTACTCGGCGATCGCCTCGTCGAGACCCGAGTCCGCCGAGTAGCGGCCGCCGCTCGCATCGTGCTCCAGCAGCACGGCGAGGTCCGCCATGATGTCGGTGTCACGTGGAGCGAGCTCACGCGCCTTGCGATACGCGGCGATGGCGCCCGTGCGATCGTAGCCTTCACCGAAGCGGCGGCCGACGGTGTCGTGTTGCAGCGTCCAGCCGTAGGTTTTCCAGGCGAGCGCCGATTTCGGCTCGAGCCTCGTCGCGGCCAGCGCCTCCCGCTGCGCGCGCGCGCCCAGCCCGGCATCGAGTAGTGCGGACGCGTTTCGCAGCCGGTGCACTGCCTTGCGCGGATGGGCCTTCGACAGCGCCTCGTTCGCCTGCAGTGCGCCCTTGAAGTCGCCTTCGGCGCGCAGCGCGACGCCGACCTGGTCGAATGCGATGAGTTGCGTCTCGGCGCGCTTGAGCTCGCGCAGCGCCTTGATCAATGCCTCGGTCTCGGCGAGCGTGTACCGCCCCTTCCTGGTGTCGAAGCGCCACGTCGCGTGCACGACGCCGTCCTCGGCCAGCGTGAACTCCGACGTCAGGCGCGCCGGGCCGAGCGAGCTCACGTTGCTGGCCGGCAGGCGGCGGGCCTGGAAGCCGGGCGGTGGCTGGATGCGATACCGCCATTCGCTGATGAAGGGCTCGAACACGACATCCTCGCCGCGCCGGTCGTCCGTCGGCGCCTCCGCGCCGTCCTCGAGACGTTCATCGAAGTACTCGGGCAGTCGCGCGGCGATGTTCGCCACGTTGATGCCGACGGCCGCGGTCTCGAGATCGGTGAAGCCGATGGGCGCGTCCTTCATCTCGATGCGCATGGAATAGGGATGGGCGAAGTCGGTGCTCGGCGTGTGTTCGTAGGAGATCAGCGACTTCGCGCGATACGCATCGCGCGCATAGGTCTCGACCTGGTCGATGCGATCCTTGCTGTCGGGACCGGCGTACCAGCCGCGGAACTCGTGCTCGACCGTGCCGAAGGTGTCGGTGGTCTCGACGACGCGCGATGGACCGTACTCGGACAGGAAGAATTCGCGCGTCTCTACCTGGCGATTGTCGGCGGAGCGCATCGCGGGCGTCCGCGTCAGCGCCGTTTCACCGGCGCGGATGATCAACGCGCGGCGGTCGGTGTCGGGCGCGGGCAGGAAGCCCACGCGTGCGTACTCGGCCGTGGCGTCTATCCACAGGTCCGCGCCGGCTTCGCCGGCGCCGGGCACGTAGACGATGGCGTGATCGAACATGCCGAGGCCAGGAAGTTCGGGCGCGATGTCCTGGTCGTCGCCGGCCGAGAGCAGCGCGAGGTATGCCTCGATGCCGGCGGCGCGCAAGGCCGCCACGAGCAAGGTCGACTTGTCCTTGCAGTCGCCGAACTTGCGGCGCAGCGTCTCGGCCGGGAATTCCGGGATGAGGCGCGCGGCGCCGAATTCGACGCCCGTGTAGCGCACCTCCCGATGCAGGCGGGCGACGACCTGCGCGATGTACGCGGCGGTCGGACGGCCGTTGAGGCGCGCGCTGAGGGCGGCGCCGGCGAGGCGGCCGGCGGGCGCGGCGTCGAAAGGCGCGGGTAGTTTGAGGCCCGCGATCAGCGGACGGGCGTCGTCCGAGCGGATCCGGACCTCGGTCATCTCGCGGTAGGTTGCGGCGACCGACTCCCAGGATGCGCCGGTGGAGAACTTCACGCTGGGCAGCGCCGGCGTCTCGGCCGGGAGATTCGCTGCCACTTCGCGCGCCTCCGCGAGGGGACCATGATCGAGCGTCCAGCGCACGCGGCCACCCGCCCGCGATTCGAAGACGCGGGCGTTCGGCAGCAGCTGCGCGAAGTGCCGCAGTGGCAGGGACTCGGGAGCGTCGATGACGATGCGCGTACGCTGCACCGGCACTGGCCGGCCGACGAACTCGCGATACGCCGCGCCCGCGGAGAAGAAGGGCTTCTCGTCGCGGATAACGACGACCTCCTCGACCACCGATCCGACGGCGACTGCCGGCAGGGGTCCTTCGAGCACGTGGTCGTCGTCGTAGACCTGCGCGCCGGCTGCTCGCGTCCCGGCCTCGGTGAGCAGCTTCTGGTCGAGCAGGTGCTCGCGGCCATCCGGGGTTATGACGCGCGCGTGGATCTCGGGACGGGCCTGGTGCCAGGGCTGCCAGCGCGCCGAGCTCGCGGCCCAGCGTTCGACGCCGTCGGGAGAATCGACGCGATACACGAGCCGGCTGGTGCGCGTGAGGCGATGCTGATCGTCGAGCACGAACAGTCGTTCGTCGAGGAGTACGACGATGTCGACGGGCCGCGCTCGTCGGACGTCGCGTGCGGCTTCGAGCATTTGCGGGGCGGGGACAGAGAAGGCGGGTGCGTCCCAGGCGTCCGTGGCATGGGCGACCGGAAGGAGGAATGGGCCCGTGACGAGGGCAGCCAGGCGAGCGACTTTGAACATGCTTTCCCCGCGAAATCCGCTGCGAGAATAGCCTGCGAATGGCGTGCCAAAGTGCGACTGGATCACGGTGTCGGGACTGCCCGCCGGTCTTCGGGGGTTGCGTGGAGGACCCGGGATGCGCGAAAAGGGGAGTGTCCCCCTTTACCTGCGTGTCATGACTGCTCCAAACCCCCACGGCCTCTCCCAGCTTCGCGACTCCCTGCGGGAATTTGCCGCCGAGCGTGACTGGGATCAGTTCCACTCGCCCAAGAACCTCGCCTCGGCGCTCGCGGTCGAAGCGGCCGAACTGCTCGAGCGCTTCCAATGGCTGACCGAGGACGAATCGCGCCGCCTGGCACCCGCCGAACTGGAGAAGGTGCGACATGAAATGGCGGACGTGCTGAACTACCTGGTGCGTCTTGCCGACAAGCTCGATGTCGACCTGCTCGAAGCCGCGCGCGAAAAGATGCAGATCAACGCGCAGAAGTACCCGGCGGACGTCGTCCGGGGCTCCGCGAAGAAATACTCCGAACGCTGAACCGAACGCGGTGGGGCCGGGGGCAACGGGTGACGGACGATGTGCGACACTGCCGCATGCCCACTAACTATGTTCTCGTCGATTTCGAGAATCTCCAGCCGGACATGTCCGGCCTCGCTGGCACGGCACAGCAGGTGATCGTCTTCATCGGCGCAAAACAGCAGACCAGCCGTCACCGCTACGACAAATTCGATGCGATGTTCGATCTCGGCCCGAACCTGCGGCGCATCAAGGTTTCACAGAGCGGAAAGAATGCCCTCGACATGCACATCGCTTTCGAAATCGGCCGCATTTTCGAGCGTGAACGCGACGCCGTCGTGCAGGTGATCTCGGCGGACACTGATTTCGATCCCCTGCTCGCCACGCTGCGTGCACAGGGCTTCGCGTGTTCGCGCACGAAGGATGTCGCCATCCTCGTGAAAAAGCGTGCGGCGCCCGCCGCGGCAGCGCCGGGTGCGACACCGCGGCGGCCGAAGACCGCGCCCCCACCGCGCAAGCCCGCGACGCTGCCGACCGCCGTGGACCCGATCCTGAAGCAGTTGCGATCGATGACCGGCAAACCGTCGACGCGCAAGAAGCTCAGCCAGACGATCGCCTCGTACTTCAAACACCACGGCGGCGAGCCGCCCGCAGAGACCGTGGAATCCATCATCGACTGGATGATCGAAAAGGAGTTGCTGAGCCAAAACGGCACGAAAGTGAACTACCACCTGCGCTGACGGTCACAATCCGGGCGCCGCGCCGTCACATTGTCGTTCCAAAGCGACCGCCAGACGGCTCAGCAGGAAGCCCAAAAAACGCTTTTCGTCGCGCCTACGCAACGTAGAATGCGACCCCACAATCCAGGTCGAAGAAGGATCTCCGTGATGTCCAGAGTGGTCTCGTTCGTCATCGTTTCGCTCGCCCTCAGTGCCGCCGCCCAGGCGCAATGGACCGGAAAAGCCGAGCTCGGCATCCTGCTTTCCGACGGCAACACCGAAGCCAAGTCGGCGAACACCAAGTTCGATCTGACACACGAAGGCTCGAAATGGCGAAACAACTTCTTCGTCGGCGCACTGTACGGCGAGAACGCGGAGTTCTCGACGGCCGAGCGCTATGAAGCGCGCTACCAGGCCGATTTCAAGATCACCGACCGGATGAGCTGGTTCACCGCGTTGCGCGGCGAGCAGGATCGCTTCAGCGGGTTCGCCTACCAGGTCACCGGATCGACCGGTGTGGGCTACAAGTTCATCGACAGCCCCACCACCAAGCTCACCGCTTCGCTCGGTGCCGGTTATCGCCGCCAGAAATCCGAGATTCTCGTCAAGAGCGAGGCGGGGGAAGTCATCGACCGGCTCGATGGCGAGGTCGGAGGCGATCCGGTCGCGACGCTGAGCTCGAACTACGAGCACGCGTTCACGGAGAACACGAAGCTCACGAACAAGCTGCTCGCCGAGTCCGGCTCCGACAACACGGCCCTGCAGAACGACATCGCGCTGATCGTCAGCATGTCGAAGACGCTGGCGCTCGCGGTGGGCTTCGGTATCCGCTACAACAGCGACCCGCCGCCGCTCGCCGAGTCGACGGACACGCTGACCACCGTCAACCTCGTCTACAACATCCAGTGATCAGCACGCGGGCGAAACTCCTCGCGGCGATGCTCGTGATCGCCATGCTGGCACTGATCGCCGCGGCGCCGGCGCTCGCGCAGGTGGGCAGCACGGCATCGATCACGCTCGATTCGGGGCCTCACAAGGGAAAGTACGACTTCGCGCCCACCGAGGCCTGCGTGCTCGCGGCCTTCGGCACCAAGCCGCTGGGTCTCTCGGTGGTGCTCAACTCGACCAGTGCGTCGCTGTCCATCGACATGCCGAACGTCGACGAGAAGCACGCGAAAGAGATCCAGATCGTGCTGGTCGTCAACGACATGAAGCCGGGCCAGAACCCGAAAGCCACCGCCAGTGTCACGTACGAAATCGATACGCGGCCCGACCCGTCGCTCGAGCCCTACCAGAGAGCCGAACGCGCCAACAAGGGCATGACGGGCACGGCCACGACGACGCTCATGCAGCAGGGTGCCAGCGCCATGCTGAGCTTTTCCGGCGAGACGCAGAGCGGCGTCCGGATCACCGGCGAAG
>CADEED010000127.1:7654-9543 GCA_902826225.1 uncultured Pseudomonadota bacterium
CGAGGCAGACCCGGGCAAGTAGCAGCGGGCTTGCCGGTCGTCCGGTAGTTCGTCACAACTTCCGTCCCAGCCGAATCGCGCACGACTTCCCAGTCGCTCCCGCGGCGCTATGGTGCCTCCATGGCGTGGGACAGGGAGGATCGCATGCGGGTCGTGAATTCACTGGATGAATTGCTGACGCTGCCACAAGACCGGAACGTCAACGGACTGCGGAGCAGAACGCCTGTCCGCCTCGAAATTCCCGCGCTGACCAGGCCCGTGCTCATTCGCGCGCAGTACGCGCTCAACGAGTTGCAGGAACGCGGCGGTTCGCTCGTGGCTGCGGCCTGCATGTTCGCGACGCTCGTCGTGGGCGTGGCGAAGGTCCTGCATCGCAATGCCTCGATGCTCGATCTGCGGGCATTGATGGAGTCTGCGATCGTGCTCGCCGGCGCGTTCGCCGCGGGCGCGGTCGGCAGGTACGTCGCGATGACCGTCACGCGCTGGCAGTTCACGCAACGCTGCCGTGCGCAGCATCGAACGCTCTCGCGACAGCTGCGCTAGCCGCCTACAGGGATGGGCGGCGCTGGCCGATGTGCCGGGGTCCCTCGCGGTGGCAGTTTGCGGCGCGGCGAAGGATTCGCTGCGCAGGAGGCTTCATGTCGAAACGACATTCCAGGGATCGAGAATTCGTGATCGCCCCGCTCGCTGTCGGCGACGCGCCGATGCCCACCATCGAGACCCCGGTCATCGACATCCAGGACCTCGAGTACACCGCGTCGGAGGAAACGCGCGTCAACAATTCGGGATTGAAAGTTAGACGGGGTCTCGACGAGCCCATGGTCACGGAGAAGATCGATCTCTCCGGTGACGACGAGAAGGCGCGCGCGGCCGTCGCGGAACTCGAACTGCAGTACGACAAACTACCGCCGGGCTGAACCCAACGGAGCCCGAGGCTCACATTCCGGCAACCGTCGGGTTCATCCCGAGCTGGCTCTTCAACGCTTCCGCCTTCGACTGCGCCGTTCGGCCCTTGTCGGCGGCTTCGGTATTGCGCCCGGCATTGGCCGCCGCTTGCGCTTCCGCCCACGTGGCCTTCAAGGTCGCGAGCTCGGACTTCGCCGTCTCGAACGACTCCTTGCTCACTTCCTTCGGAAGCTTGCCGCCCTGCAGGCTGTCGACTCGCGCCTGGAGCGCCTCGACGGACTCAGGCACTTCCTGGTTCAACGTCTGCCATTCCTTGATGGAGGCGACTTCCGTCGTCTGCTTCGAGACGATGGTGGCCTGCACGAGCTCGAGTTGCGTATTGAACTCCGGCACCTTCGCGACGACGTCCGCATACTCGCGTTCCGTGAACTTCGCCTTCATTTCGCCGACGGTCGCTTCGGCCGCCTTGAGTTCCTCGGGGGCGTAGAGCGCCGCTTCTTCCTTCACGGTCTCGATGGCGCCTTCGGCCGATCCCAGCGCGGTCTGTGCGGCGGTGTGCTTGTTGCTGCAGCCCGTGACGAGCAGCGCGGCTGCCGCGAGCGGCAGGAATGCCTGTGACATACGCATCGTTCTCTCCTGTGTCCTTCGAACGCCTCGATGCCGCCACGATACGCAGCGCAGGACGGCGCGCTTGTAGGACGGCTTCCTGCAGCGGCTCGGCGCAAGCCCATCCCGCGCGTGAGAACGTCGTCGCGCGGCGACAGGGTTGTTAGTCCGCCAAAGCGAAGGCCCGGGAACCTCGCGGCGCCCGGGCCCTCGACACTCACGATCGGCTCAGGCCTTCTTGATGCGCAGCTGGTCGTACAGCGCCTCGCCCATTCCCTTCGCAGTCTTGCCCTTGGTCGCGGCTTCGACGGCGTCGCCCTTCTTGGCTTCGGCGCTGGCGTCGCTCCAGGTGGTCTTCATCGAGTCGAACACGGATT
>CADEED010000128.1 GCA_902826225.1 uncultured Pseudomonadota bacterium
TGATCTTCTGCAGCTCTTCGCGCTCGGCCGGCGTCAGCTCGGGAGCGGCTTCGCCCGGAATCTGCACCGTGGGCGTGTTCGGCCCCATGCTCTCGGTGCGCGGCGGCTTGTCCTTCTTGAAGTCGATTTCAATGAGGATCGTGTCGTTCGTCTTGAGCGACTTGTCCAGCTCGAGCAGCCGCTCGCGCTGCAGGTCCGTCAACATGCCGCCGTCGGCGTCGCGCGGATCGCGGTCGCGGTTGCGCGAGCTGCCGTTGCGGCTGCCGCTGCTGCCGAGGTCCGACAGCGAACCGCCACCCACGCCGAGCTGCTCCATCAGCGCCTCGCGGTCCTCGGGGCTCATGGTGCGCAGGAGTTCGAGTTGCTGCTCGGAGGGGATCTGCGCGTGAACGGCCGGGGTGAGCCAAGCGAACGCCAGCCCGATCACGACTAACAACCGAGTACGCATCAAAATCCCTTGTGCCAATCGAGGAAGCCCCGCGCTCCCCGGTCTTCGTAGGCGCCGTCGCCGGGGTCGGAATGCCCGATCCCGGCGCTCACCCGCCCAAACCCGAAGGATCGCGAGTAGCGCAATTCTACATCGTTCAGCGTGAGCGCCGCCCCGCTGATCGCGTGCTGGCCGAGGCCGTCGCGATTCAACTCCGCGCGCCGGACGCGCGCGCTGATCGCGGTGCCACGCGGGTCGACGAACGTGGCGCCCAGGGACAGTTGCCGACCATCGTTGTCCAGCGAATGGCCAAGCGGACGCTCGCGGAACGTGTATCCCTGTGGATAGAGCCCGTTGCGGTACGCGCAATTGAATTCCGGCGTTGCGCGCGAGAACGAGCAGGCGGTGTCGGCGTATTCGACGCGCAGCCGCAGGCTGCCCCAGGCGCCGGCGGTCCAGCCTTCAGCCCCGAACAGCCCGAGGAACTTGCTAGGCAAACCGCCCGCCTCGTCCTCGCCGATGTACTGTCCGTAGAGCGCGAGCGGGATTCGTGGCCACGGGGAGCGCGCGCGCACTTCATAGCCCGCCAGCTGGTTGCCGGGTTCACGCTCCTCGGGCAGTGCAGCGCTGCGGTTGTCCCGCCCCAGCGCCAGGTCGCGCAGCGTTCGCCACCCGCAGGGACGGCCTGCGCCGCACCACTGCGCGGTCCGCGTCAACGCGATCTCGAGCCAGGGTCTCGGTCGCGCGGTAACCCGCGCGCCGACGAGCCGGGTGTGGGATACGCCGGAGCTGTCACCCTCGAGCTCTCCCATGAACAAGGTCGCGCGCCACGGCCCGATCCACGAGAGCAGGCGAGACTCGAACGGATCCGCCGTCTTGCGATCGAGCGCGATCGACGGCACCGGGCGCGCGTTGTTCGAGAGGATGAGGCTGCCGTCCCAGCCGGGTCCCCACCAGCGATCGACCCAACCCGCCGTGAGGACGACGTTGCCGGCGTTCGCCGCGAAATATGTGCCGTCCGCACGGACGCGCTGGTCGTCGCGATCGTCGGAAACCGCGGCGACGTTCACCTGCAGCGCGAGATGTTCGCCCAACCAGCCGATGCCCGCGCCGGCTTCGGCCTTGCCGCGCGGGTCGTCCTGGAATCCGCGCAAGGCGTCCGGCTTCTCGGCGAGGGAAAGGTGTGCGTCGGGCGCTCCCAACCCGGAACGCGCCGCGATGCGCGCGCGGGACTGGACCCGATAGATGATGTCGGCGAGCGGGCCGTCGGCTGCGGCGGCAGGAAGCGCGTCGAGGTCGCGCATGATCTCCGGCCACGACAAGGGCCATGCCGTCACGGGTCCCTTGAGTACCCCGGCGTCGGCGAGCAACTGGACGTCGTGCCGGAGCGATTCGTCCCCGGGAGCGAGCCAGGGCTCCGCCGGCACGCTGGCGCTCGCGAGCGCCAGGCAGACCGACCATGCGCCGATCCGCGTCCGGTGGCTCATCGGCCGAAGGCGCGCCGGATGCTGACGAAACCGAAGGGCTCGACGTCGCGGGAGGCGCCGAGTGGCTCGAAGGATTCGGCGCCGAGCTGCACCTGCACGTCGAAGCCGTGGAATGGCGCGCGCCATCCCGCCTCGACGGCCTGGTACTCGGCGGGCCCGGCGCTCACGGTGTTGTTCGGATCGAACTGCGGGTCGCGATTGAGATGACTCTTGCGCACCGTCAGCGACCAGAAATTGCCGGCGGGCTCCGTGAAGCTCACGCCGACCGCGTAGTTCTCCGCATCGCGATCACTCGTGTGCCCGATCACGCGTCCGCGGTACCGGTAGCCTTCCCACTCGAAGCGGCCCTGGTTGTACGCGCAGTTGAAGCGCGGATTCGAGCGCGAGGCCGAACAGGTCGTGTCGGAGTACTCCGCGAAGGCCAGCAGTACGCCACCGTTCGACAGCGGCTTCCAGGTCTCGAGACCGAACTGCTCGAGGTACTTCACGGGCAGGTAGCTGGACTCGTCCTCGCCGATCATCTGCGCGTACACGGCGTACGGCAGGTTGCCGATGGGCGAGCTCCAGCGCGCGTCGAAACCGGCCATCTGGTTGCCGGGTTCGTTCTCCGGCGTCGCGTCGATGCCGACGTTGTCGTTGCCGATGAGCAGGTTGCCGAATACCTTGAAGTTGCATTGGAGCTGCTCGCCGCAGAACTGTGCGGTACGCGAGAAACCGAGCTCGAGCTTCTGCGAAGGCATGATGGAGACACGCCACGCCATGAAGAGCGGCGAATCGATGTCGAGGCGCTCCGACTCCATCCGGCTCACGCCGAAACTGAAGCGCCAGGGACCGAGCAACCGCAGGATCGGCCACTCGAACGGTCTCGGCACGGCGCGCTCGACCAGCAGGGTCGGCATCGGCCGCGCATTGTTGGACAGGATGAGGCTGCTCTCGTGACCCGGGCCCCAGAATCGATCGAGCGTGTTCGCGCTGACGAGCCAGTTGCCGAGCTGCAGCGTCGCGTGGGAGCCATCGAGCCGTACGCTCTGTGAATCCTGGTCGGCATTGGTGCCGGTGACATTCAGCGCCGCCGAGAATCGGCTGCCGGAATACTCGGCGCGTCCGCCGACTTCCACGTCCTCGCGCGCCAGTGCGTTGAAGTCGCGCAGCCGCGCGGACTGGCCCGCCGAGACTCTCGCGTCGAGATGGAGGCCCGCTCCGCGGGAGGCCGCGACACGGCCCCGCAGGCGCGCCAGCGCCTGCGCGACGGCGGCATTGGTGGCGGCGTAGTCGCGGGCGGAGTCGATGAGGTAGTCGAGCGTGGCGCGCGGCAACGGCCATTGGCTCGCCGGGAAACGGATGACTCCCGCGTCATTGAGCAGCAACAGGTCGGTGCGCAACTGGGGATCGCCGGACTCGATCCACTCCCCGGCCGCGCGCGCCGCGACCGCGCCGAGCGCGAGTACGACCGAACAACCCGCGGCGAGCAGCCGCGCGCGAACGACGCCCGTGGCGCGCATCAACGGCGCCACGCCTCGAGGCGGGCGAGCAGCGGCTTCAGCATCGGGGGCACGCCAACGGCCGCGGAGTCCTTCACGAACGGCAACACTTCTTCACACATCTTCTTGCCCAGCTCCACGCCCCATTGATCGAAGGCATTGATGCCCCACACGACGCTCTGCGTGAACACCTTGTGTTCGTACAGCGCCACCAAACTACCCAGGGTGCGCGCGTCGAGTCGCTCGAATGCGACGATGCTCACCGGGCGGTTGCCGGCATGGACCTTGTGCCGCGCGAGAAGTTCGGCGCGCTCCGGCGGAATCTTGCGTGACGCGAGTTCGGCGCTCGCCTGCTCGAACGACCAGCCGTACGCGAACGCCTCGGCCTGCGCGAGGCAATTGCCGATGGCGAGTTCGGCCTGCGCGGGGTTCCCGGCGCTCGACCGCGCGGGCACGAGGAAGTCCAGCGCGGCGCGCGGCGTGCCCTGGTGCAGCATCTGGAAGAACGAATGCTGCGCGTTGTTTCCGGGCTCGCCCCACACGACGGGCGCGGTCGCGTGGGCGGCCGGCGTGCCGTCGAGCGCGACGGATTTGCCGTTGCTCTCCATGTCGAGCTGCTGCAGGTACGCGGGAAAGCGGCGCAGGCGGCCGTCGTACGGCAGTACGGCGAGCGTCGGCAACCCGAGGCAGTCGATGTTCCACGCGCCGAGCAATCCCATGAGGGCTGGCAGGTTCTGCTCCCACGGCGTCGCGCGGAAGTGCTCGTCCATCGCATGGGCTCCCGAGAGCAGATCGAGGAACGCCTCGGGACCGGCGGCGATGGCCACGCCGACGCCGATCGACGACCAGAGCGAATAGCGGCCGCCGACCCAGTCCCACATCACGAACCGATAGTTAGGATTCACGCCGAACGCGTCCATCGCGGCCGCGTTGGTCGACACCGCCGCGAAATGCGCCGGCACGGCGGCTTCGCCCAGTGCGCCGGCGAGCCAGGCGCGCGCGGTCCGCGCGTTGGCGAGCGTTTCCTGCGTCGTGAACGTCTTCGAGGCGACGATGAACAGGGTGCGCGCAGGGTCCGCCTGTTCGAGCGCGTTCGCGAGGTCCGTGCCATCGACGTTCGACACGCACACCACGCGTGGCGCGCCCGCGGTCAGCGGACGCAGCGCTTCGATGGCCATCGCGGGCCCGAGGTCGGAGCCACCGATGCCGATGTTGACGACAGTCGTGAACGCGGCACCGGCGGAGCCGCGGATCGTTCCGGTGCGCACGGCGCGCGCGAACGCGAGCATGCGTTCGCGCTCGGCCAGCACCTGTCGCCCGATTTCCGCGCCGCCCGGTCCGGGTTCGACGGCGGATGGAATTCGCAGTGCCGTGTGCAGGACGGCACGATTCTCCGTGGTGTTGATCGCGTCGCCACGCCACATCGCGTCGATGCGGGCGCGCAGGCCGGCGGCGTCGGCGAGGCCGGTCAGCAACCGCAGCCCGTCCGCGTCGATGCGCTGCCGCGAGAAATCCAGGAACAGCCCACAGGCTTCGCGCGAGAAGCGCTCGGCACGCGCCGGATCGCCGTCGCGAAGCGCGCGCAGGCTGACGGCGTGGATTTCGGAAGCGCGCGACTGGAGCGCGCGCCAGGCGGCGGACAGGGGATCGCGAGTCATGTTTGCCGGGCGATTTTGGGTGGCGCGATGGTATCGGCAACGTCCGGAAAGCGCGAATCCGCGCGCCCCGGCGTCAGGGGGCGGGCGCCGCGCGGTAGGTGCCGTCGAGCACCGCGCGCCACCAGGGCTCGTGGTCGAGGTACCACGCAACGGTGTCCGCCAGGCCGTCGTGCAGGGCGTAGCGCGCCTCGTAGCCGAGGTCGCGCCGGGCCTTGGCGCAATCGATGGCGTAGCGCCGGTCGTGCCCGGCGCGGTCCTGCACGAAGACGATCAGGGAGTCGGAACGCCGGCCACCGGCCGCGGGAGCCCGGGGGAAACGCGCGGCGAGTGACGGCGACTTCGCGAAGGCCGTGTCGACGAGGCCGCACAACCGGCGCACCAGCTCGATGTTTTCGGCCTCGGTTCCGCCGCCGAGGTTGTACGTTTCGCCGGGCTCACCCCGCTGCAGCACCAGCTCGAGGCCACGGCAGTGATCCGCCACGTGCATCCAGGCGCGCACGTGGCGTCCGTCGCCGTAGATAGGCAGCGGCTCCCCGGCGAGGATGTTGACGATGCAGAGCGGGATCAGCTTCTCCGGAAACTGGCACGGCCCGTAGTTGTTCGAGCACAGGCTGGTGGTGGCCGACAGTCCGTACGTGCGGCGGTAGGCGCGCACGAGATGGTCCGCGGCGGCCTTGCTCGCCGAGTACGGGGAGTTGGGCGCGTACGGAGCCGTTTCACTGAACGGTGGATCGGCGGCCCCGAGCGATCCGTAGACTTCGTCGGTCGAGACGTGGTGAAAGCGGTGCCGCGGGACCCGCTTTTCCTCGATCCACACTCGGCGCGCGGCCTTGAGCAGCGTGTGCGTGCCCACGATGTTCGTGCGCACGAATTCGTCGGGGCCGGTGATCGAGCGGTCCACGTGCGACTCGGCCGCGATGTTCACGACGGTGTCGATCGACTCCGCGCGCAGCAGCATCTCCACGAGCGGCTGGTCGGCGAGGTGGCCGCGCACGAAGCGGAACCCCGTCCTGCCGAGTAGCGCGGCGAGATTTTGCTGGTTGCCCGCGTAGGTCAGCGCGTCGAGGACCACCAGCGGGTCCTGCGGATGTCGATCCGACCAGTGGCGAACGAAATTCGAGCCGATGAATCCGGCCCCACCGGTGACGAGCAGCCTGGTCAACCTGACCTCCCCGACCGCCGGGCGCGACGCCGTTGGCGTGTCAGCGCTTGAAGAATGCGGCGATCGAATCGACGACGTACTGGAGTTGCGGCTCGACGAGCTCCGGGAATATCGGCAGCGCGAGGGTCTCGTTGGCGGCGCGCAGCGATTCCGGAAAGTCCCCCGGCTGGTATCCGAGGTACGCGAAGCATTCCTGCATGTGCAGGGACAGCGGGTAATACACCTCGGTGCCGACTCCCTGCTGCTGCAGGTATTCGCGCAGCGCGTCGCGTCGCGGCACGCGGATGCAGTACTGGTTGTAGATGTGGCGCGCAGCGCGCGGCGCCAGCGGCGGAGTCCGCACGCCCGTGGCGCTTCCCGCACGCGCGAATGCGCCATCGTAAAAAGCCGCATTGCGCTGGCGCGCCGCGCTCCAGGAATCGAGGTGCGGCAGCTTGACGTTGAGCACGGCCGCCTGGATCTCGTCGAGCCGGAAGTTGCCGCCGATCACCTTGTGGTAGTACTTCGGCTTGCCGCCATGGACGCGCAGGATCTCCAGTTTTTCGGCGAGCCTGGCGTCGTTGGTCACGCACATGCCCGCGTCGCCGAACGCGCCCAGGTTCTTGGTCGGGAAAAATGACAGGCAACCGATGTCGCCGATCGAACAGGCGCGGCGTCCCTGCGGGTCTTCGGAGCCGATCGCCTGCGCGGCGTCTTCGATGACCGCGAGATCGAACTTCCGCGCGATCTCCATCACGCGGGTCATGTCGGCAACCTGGCCGTAGAGATGCACGGGGATGATGGCGCGCACGCGCCCACCCGTCGCGCGATTCACCAGCGCATCGCCGCGTTTCTCGCACTTCGTGGCGAGGAACGCCTCGATCGCGGCGGGCGAGATGTTGAATGTGTCGGGCAGGATGTCGACGAACACCGGGCGCGCGCCCACGCGCGCGACGGTTCCCGCCGTGGCGAAGAAGGAATACGGCGTGGTGACGACCTCGTCACCGGCGCCGATGTCGAGCGCCATCAGCGCGATGAGCAATGCGTCGGTGCCCGACGACAGGCCGATGCCGAACTTGCACCCGCTGTACGTGGCGACCGCGGCTTCGAGCGCTTTGACCTCCGGACCCAGGATGAAGTACTGGGACTCGGCGACGCGCAACAGCGCGGCGTCGAGATCGGCCTTGAGTGCGTGGTACTGCGGCTTGAGATCGAGAAGTGGGACTTTCATGAGGTGCGGCAGCCTACAGATTCGCGCCGCACCGGGCTAGCGCTGCGCCGGCACCCGGTAGTACTCGAGGTACCAATCCACGAACCGGCGGATGCCGACCTCGACCGGCGTCGCCGGCTTGTAGCCCACGTCGCGCACGAGGTCCTGAACGTCCGCGAAAGTATCCGGCACGTCGCCCGGCTGGAGCGGCAGCAGGTTCTTCACCGCCTTCCGGCCGAGGCAGTCCTCGAGCACCTCGATGTAGCGGGACAGATCCACCGGCGCGTTGTTACCGATGTTGTAGATGCGGAACGGCGCGCTCGACGTCGCCGGGTCCGGGGCGTCGCCACTCCACTCGGCATTCGGCGCTGCTATGCGATCGCAGGCGCGGACCACGCCCTCGGCGATGTCCTCGACGAACGTGAAGTCGCGCTTGTGGTGCCCGTGATTGAACACGTCTATGGGCTTGCCTTCCAGGATGTTCTTGGTGAACAGGAACAGGGCCATGTCCGGGCGGCCCCATGGGCCGTACACCGTGAAGAACCGCAGCCCGGTCACCGGTAGTTTGAACAACGCGGCGTAGTTGTGCGCCATGAGTTCGTTGGCGCGCTTCGTCGACGCGTACAGCGACAACGGGTGGTCGACGCCGCGATGCGGCGTGAACGGCATGTTCGTGTTGAGCCCGTAGACGGAGCTCGTCGAGGCGAAGACGAGGTGCTCGGCGTTGTTGTGGCGGCAGCCCTCGAGCACGTTGAGGGTGCCCGTGACGTTGCTGTCGATGTACGCCTGCGGATTCTCGAGCGAATAACGCACCCCGGCCTGCGCGGCCAGGTGGATCACGCGCGGAAACTTCTCGCGCGCGAACAGCGCCTTCATGCCGCCCTTGTCGGCGAGATCCATCTTCACGAAGCGGAACTTCGGTTCGCGCTCGAGGATGGCGAGGCGCGCGCGCTTGAGGTTCGGGTCGTAGTAGTCGTTGAGATTGTCGAGACCGACGACGTCGTCGCCACGCGCGAGGAGCTTCTTCGCGGTGTGGAAGCCGATGAACCCGGCCGCGCCGGTGAGCAGGATCTTCACAGCCGCCCGTCGACTTCGCCGGCGCCGAACACGTACTTGATGTCGTACACCACGTGATTCTTGCGGCACGCGCGCCGCACGCTCTCGATGCCCTGCTCGCGAAACTGCTTGTGCCCCACGGCGATCACTGCCGCGTCGTACACACCGTCGCGCACGCGGGCGATCGGCTTGATGCCGTATTCGTGCTCGGCTTCCGCGCGGTCGATCCACGGATCGTACACGTCGACCTTGGCGCCGAAGTGCTTGAGCTCGCGCACGACGTCGGCGACCTTCGAGTTGCGCAGATCGGGGCAGTTTTCCTTGAAGGTGAGACCGAGCACGAGGATCCGCGAGCCCTTCACCAGGATCTTGCGGCTCGCCATGAGCTGCGCGACCTGCGTCGCGACGTAGTTGGCCATGCCGTCGTTGGTGCGGCGGCCCGCGAGGATCATCTCCGGGTGGAAGCCGATCTCCTGCGCCTTGTGAGTCAGGTAGTAGGGATCCACGCCGATACAGTGTCCGCCGACGAGTCCCGGACGGAAAGGCAGGAAGTTCCACTTGCTGCCCGCCGCCAGCAGCACCTCTTCGGTGTCTATGCCGAGCCGGTTGAACAGCAACGCGAGCTCGTTGATGAGCGCGATGTTGACATCACGCTGCGTGTTCTCGATGACCTTGGCCGCTTCCGCGACGCGGATGCTCGAGGCCTTGTGCGTGCCGGCGCGTACGATGGAGCCGTACAGCTTGTCGACGAAATCCGCGATCTCGGGCGTCGAACCCGACGTCACCTTCCGGATGCTCGGCAGGCGATGTTCCTTGTCGCCCGGATTGATGCGCTCGGGGCTGTAGCCGAGGAAGAAGTCCTTGCCGCAGACCAGGCCCGAGGCGCGCTCGATCTCCGGCCCGCAGACCTCCTCGGTCACGCCCGGATAGACCGTGCTCTCGAGCACCATGATGGCGCCCTTGCCGATCGCCTTGCCGACGGTGCGGCAGGCGGCGCGCA
>CADEED010000129.1 GCA_902826225.1 uncultured Pseudomonadota bacterium
ATCCGACGCAGGGTTACATCTCGCCGGAACGATTCATCGAAGTCGCCGAAGAGACCGGCCTCATCATACCGATCGGGCAGTTCGTCCTGGATCGCATCGGCCAGGACATCAACAAGTGGCGCGATGCCGGCGCGCATCTCGTGCCGGTCAGCATGAACGTGTCGGCGGTGCAGCTCGAGCGCACCAAGCTGCAGGAGCTCATCCAGCAGGCGATGCAAAAGCAGCACATCGGGCCGCAGCTCATCGCGCTGGAACTCACCGAAGGATCGCTGTTCGAGAAGCGGACGGGCGAGTTCCGCGAGGACGCGCTCGCTTCCCTGCGCGACCTCGGCGTCAAGATCGCGATCGACGACTTCGGTACCGGCTACTCGTCTTTGTCCTACCTGAAGCGCTGGCGCGTGGACTCGCTCAAGATCGACCGCAGCTTCGTGCGTGACATCGCGACCGACCCTTCCGACCACGCGATCGTGAGCGCCATCGTGGCCATGGCGCGCAGCCTCAACATCCAGGTGGTCGCGGAGGGCATCGAGACGTGGCAGCAGCTCGAGATCCTGCGCAACATGGGCTGCACCTACGCGCAGGGATTCCTGTTCGCGAAACCGTGTAGTTCGACGGATGCCGCGCGGTATCTGAAAGTGGAGCCGCTCGACCTCGTGGTCGAGAACGACTGGCACAACTCCAACGTGCTGGCGGACACCGGCTAACTGGGGGCATTCCTCGTTTTCCTAGGAAACAAGGAATGCCCCCATTTTGTATACTGCGGCCGCCGTTGTGGAGGTCGAGATGTCGCGACGATGGATTGCCGCGCTGGTGGGGTTGGGTGTCTGCGCCGCCAACGCAGCAGAGGATTGGGACGGACGCGAGACGCTGAACGCGACGCTGTGGATGCAGACGGCTCCCGAGTATCGTGCGCTGGCGCAGCAGGTCTATCGGCTCGCCACCGAACGGATCTCCGCTCCCCCGCCGGGTAGCGCGGCGCTCGAGCAATCGCAGGCGCCAGCGGCCCTCGCGCGCCTGCCGACCGCGGTGATCCTCGACCTCGACGAGACGGTGCTCGACAACACCGTGTACCAGGCGCGCCTGCTGCGCGACCGGGCCAACTACTCGACAGCGAGCTGGAGCTCGTGGGTCGCGGCCGGCGAGGCCGAGGCCATCCCGGGGGCACGCGAATTCGTCGCCTCCGCGCGCCGGCTGGGTCACACGGTGTTCTACATCTCGAACCGGGATTGCACGCAACCGGCGCCGACCCCAACGGATCGTTGTCCCGCCAAGACCGCGACGATGCGCAACCTCGTCGCGCTCGGCATCGACCCGGCTCCGGATCCCGCGCACATGTTGCTGCGGGGCGAGCGGCCGGAATGGAACGCGAGCAACAAGACCTCGCGCCGCGCGTTCATCGCCGCTGACTATCGTGTCGTCGCGCTGGTCGGCGACGATCTTGGCGATTTCACCGATCCCCAGTCGTTCGCGGGCGATCGGGCGCGGCTCGATGCGCGCTTCGGTGCGGGCTGGTTCCTGCTGCCCAATCCGATATACGGCTCCTGGACCAATGCGTTCGGGACACTCGAGGCCAAGTACGCCGGCCTGCGCACGAGCCAGCCGCTGCTCGGACTTCCCGGCGGTCACTCGTGGAACGGCGGGAAAGCCGTCCGAATCGCCACATGGAACGTCGAGTACCTCATGACGCCCGCGACGCACCGCGCGTTGAGCGCGACTTGCGCCGAGAACGGCGGCATGGTCGGTGGCGACGACCGCACGCTGCCTTGCGCGATCACGAAGCGCTCGCCGCGAACCGACGCCGACTACTCGAGCCTGCGCAGTTACGCCGCAAGGCTCGCCGCGGACATCGTTGCCTTGCAGGAAGTCGACGGTCCGGAGGCGGCCGAGCTGGTGTTCCCCGGTTACGACTTCTGCTTCAGCACGCGCGCGCACACGCAGAAGAACGGCTTCGCGATACGCCGGGGCCTGCCGTTCCGCTGCGAGCCCGAGTACCAACCGCTGTCGATCGGAAACGCGGTGCGGAACGGTGTCGTCGCCACCTTCTTCCCGGGGACGGCCAACGAATTCCGTCTCATGTCCGTCCATCTGAAGTCGGGGTGCCCCGCGGGACCGCTGACCGCGCCCGGCCGCAACTGTGACCTGCTATCGCGGCAGGTGGCGCCGCTGGAGGCGTGGATCGACGCCGAGGCGAACGCCGGCCGCCGGTTCGGCGTGCTCGGCGATTTCAATCGCCGCTTCTCGGTCGAGAAGGGTGGTGCGAAGGACGCGGAGGGGCGTCCGCTCAACGTCTACGCGGAGATCGACGACGGTACCCCGGCGGCCGCGAAGCTGACGAACGTCACGGCGGCGGCGAAGTTCACGCCCTGCACGACGGGCAGCGAGTATCGCGAGTTCATCGACAGCATCCTCGTCGGCCGCGATCTCGCGCGCGATCTAGTCAGGAAGAGCTTCGTGCGCGTCGTCTACGACGATGCGGATGCTGGCGAGCGCTGGCTTTCGGATCACTGCCCGGTGGGCATTTCGCTCCGGATACGCTGACATCGAGCCAGACGAGCCGGTGGTCCGAACTCGGCGCCGGCCTGTCGCCCCAGACGAGGTGCGCCTCGGGTGCGGACCGGGCCGGCCAGAACACGCCGCCGCCGCACACCCGCATGGTCTTCGACGGCAGTAGATAGTCCACGCGCAGATTCCCGGCGATCCTGTCGTTGAAGTCCGCCGTGTCGAACCGGGGATCGCCACGCTGCGTGGCATTCGCTCCGCCCTGGGCCGCCGCCTCCGACCCGCCGTCGCTCGCGGGGACGAAGCGCGCGTCGATGCGCGGATTCGCGAGCAGCGCGCGGATCGCGTCGTGGCGGCTCCCGCCGTCCTCGGGGTCGGAATTCTGGTCGCCCATGACGATGAACCGCCTGCCGCCGAACGCGCGGCGCGCGCCGGCGTCGTCGCGCGCATAGCGGGCGCCGTCGAGATAGTCGCTCCAGAAGCGGATCTCGTCGTGATTGCGCAGGCCGTTCCGGTCCTCCTCGCCATCGAAGGCCGGCGGTGTCGGGTGGCTCGCGAGCACGTGCAGCGTGACGCTGCCGATGCGCACCGGCACGTCCCAGTGGCTCTTCGAGGACAGCGGCAGCACGGCGAGTTCTTCCGCCGAATACCAATCCTCGGCCGGCGGCGTTTCGCGACGGTCGGGTAGAAGTCGACGGGGCATGTCGCGCCACAGGAACTTGCGAAACGTGCGGACGCCGCGCGCGTCCACGGGAAAGCGCGTGAGGAGCGCCATCGCGTACTGCCCCGGAAATTCTCCGAACCCGAGCGCGTCCGCGCCGCCAGCCACGCGGCCGTCGTCGTCGAGGTCGAACCCGGACGAAATGCCCGTGTTCGATTCGGCGAAGAAGGAGTGTGCGAAGGCGATGGGCGCCGCGCCGGCCTGCGCGCGCGCGAGATAGTTGGCCTGGAAATCCCGCAGCGCGACGCCAGCGGCGTCGTAGTCGAACTCCTGCAGCAGCAGGATGTCCGGCCGGACCCTCTGGATGATCTCCGCCACGGCGCGCGCCTGCGGATCGTCGGGAGTCGAGAGGTCGCGGCGCAGCGCGCCTTCCGTCGCTCGATTGAGGCTGCAGTTGAACGCGGCGATGCGGACGACGGCCGGGGCAGAAACGGCCGCGGCGGCGGGCAACATGCCCGCCGCCGCGACGATGGACCAGCCTGCGATCCGGATGGCGGCGCGCATCCGCCGCGATCGATCAGAAGCCGAGCTTGAACGACACCGTGGTCGTCCGCGGCGCGCCGATCGAGAAGAAGCCGACGCCCGTGCCGCCGCAGGCGGTAGCAACGCCGGTCGTCTCGTTGATGCAGTACGGCACGCCCGGCGTGCCGCCGACACCCGAGCTGATCGTGCCGAAGTAATCCTCGTCCGTGATGTTCGACACCACGAGCTGGACCATCAGGTTGTCGAGGCCCGGCACCTGGAGCTTGTAGCTCGCGTCGAGGTCGAACACCGTGTAGTTCGGCGTGATCTCGTCGTTGAGGTCCGTCGAGAATCGGTCGCCCACGTACTTGCCCTGGACGCCGACGTGGAAGTTCTCGGTGATCTCGAAGTCGCTGCGCAGCGCGAACGTCCAGTCGGGAGTCTCCACGAGTTCGAGGCCTTTCAGCGGTATCACGATGCGCTCGCCGAGTCCGTTGATGCTGGTCAGGACGTTCTCCTGCAGCTCGCTCTTCGTGTAACCGGCCGATGCGCTGAGCGCCACGACGCGGCCGAGCTGCTGGCCGATCTGGAATTCGGCGCCCTGCAAATCGACGTCACCCACGTTGCGGTCGACGCTGAAACCCAGGTCCGGATCGAACGAGGAAACGATGCGGTCCGTGTAGTCGATCTGCCAGAGCGCCAGGGACAGGCGGGTGTTGGTCGTGTTGAAGCGCCAGCCGAGATCGTACGACTTGGTCGTCTCGGACTCCGGCGTCGGGCGGCCAACGGTGCCGTCCAGCTGGCGACGCACGGAGTAGAGATTGTCCGTGCGCGGCGCCGAGAGTCCCTGCGCGTACGAGAGATAGAACTGCTGGTTGTCCCAGGGCTGAAAGGAGAGGCCGAGGTTCGGGAGGATGTCGTCGAACTCGACTTCTTCGCTGTAGGGCGCGATGTATTCCACGGCGCCCATCGGGTTCGCCTGGAAGATCACGTTGCCGCTGGCGAGCGTCGCCGTCGGCGCGCGCGAGGTGCACAGCGTGCTCGACGTGAACGTCGTCGAAGAGTTGCCCGTCTGTCCGTTCGGCGTGTAGCAGTACTGGTTGAGCTCGCGCCTGAAGAACGGTGCGCGCACGCCGAGGGTCGCCGTCAGCTTGTCGTCGGCGAACTGACCGCGCCACTCGAGGGCGTACTGCTCGAGCTCGGCGATCGAGAAGCGATCGCGGCCGCGCAGGATGTCGCCGTTGGCGGCGTAGACGCGGTTGCCCTTGCGGCCCGCGAACACGTTCTCGACCGCGCCACCTTCGCCGAAGTAGCCCCACTGCGCCGTCTGGCGATGACGCGCACGATCCCAGGTGTACGCGAAACGGACGCGCTGGTCGTCGGTGATGTTCCAGATCAACGACGTGGTGGCGCCCCAGCGCTTCGTGTTCGTGTTGTTCGGCGTATAGAACCGGACGTTGTCGAGGATGTCCCCGTCGCCATTGAGGTCGAAGCCCGCGACGTTTGCGGAGCCGATCGGACGCACGTCGGCGGACGTACCCGGAGACTCGTTGATGGTCGTCGTACCGCCGCCGTTCGCCAGCGTGTACTGCCAGGACGGATCGAACGAGAGGAGCACCTTCTCGCCGAGATGCCACAGCGACTGCATGCGGATGTTGCCGGTGTCCGAAGGGTTGATGCGAACACCCCAGTAGTTGGTGCAGCTCGACGGGTTCGCGAGGTTGTCGGTGGCGGACAGCGCCGGTGTGCTGGCGACCGGGCTCGCGTTCTCGTCGTCGCGCACGCCGGCCGTCGGCGCATCGCGCGTGCACGAGTCGAGATTGTCGTAACCGCGACCGAACGTCGCGAAGTTGGCCGCGCTGGTCGTGCGGTAGAACGCATTACGGTTCTGGTTCCAGTGGAAGGCGAGGGCGATGAAGTTTCCGTTCTCGAAATCCTGCCGCAGCATGCTGTTGAACTGCTTCTTCTGCAGGTCGCCGGGACCCTTGAACTTGTCGTACGACTGGTAGGACGCGGACACGAAGGCCTTCGTGCCCCACGGGCCGAACTCGCCGGTGTCCACGCGCAGGAAGCTGCGACGGTAATTGTCTTCACCGATCGTCAGGGTTGCCTGGCCGCCGAAGTCTTCCTGTGGGCGGCGCGTGCGGTACGCGACGGTGCCGCCGGTCGCGGACGCGGTCGGGCTGTCGACGTCTGTCGTGCCGAGATTCACGTCGACCTTGTCGATGAGCTCGGCGTCGAGCATCTGGTTCGTGAACAGCGCGTAGTTGCCGGAGTCGTTGAGCGGGATGCCGTCGAACGTCACCGCCACGCGCGAGCCGTCGAAGCCGCGGATGCGCAGGTTGCCGCCCGAGGTGCCGTACGCGTCGTTGCCCGTGAAATTCACGCCAGGTAGCTGGTTCAAGCCCTGGAACAGCGTATTGCCCGAGGCCTGAGTCTCCAGGTACTCGCCCGAGAGGGAGATGCGCGACTTGGGCGCGTTCTGGTCGGTGACGATGCCGATGGAGCGCACGCGGGTCGCGCTCACGACGACCTCGTCCATGCTTTCTTCGATGGCCTCGGTGCCGCTCGACTGCGCGAACACATTCGGCGCGAGCACGGCCGCCAACACGGCGGCGATGGCGAAGGAAAGCTTGTGGGAGCGGAGCAACACGGCTCCGTTTTTGTGATCCATGGAAATCTCCGGGTTGTTGTCCGCGGCCATCTCTGTGGCGCTGCGAAGGCTGTGGAGTACACGGTAATCAGATGACGAATGAGTTACAACCCGAAATCGGGTCGGCTGCTGCATCTGCGCAACAGCGCGATCGGAATTTTTCCGCGTCGACGGGGAGAGGTTGATCGAATCTTGAGCAACCTTCGACAGGTTGTCAGGCGGGAATCTTCGCTCCGGCAAGAGCTTGCGAAAAATGCCTGCGGCACAGTGACACGTAGCGGTCGTTGCCGCCGATCTCGACCTGCGCGCCCTCCCGTTCGACGGTGCCATCGCCCTTGACACGCACGACCATGATTGCCTTGCGCCCGCAGTGACACACCGTCTTGATCTCGACGAGGTTGTCAGCCCAGGCCAGGAGCTGCGCGCTTCCCGGAAACAGCTCGCCGCGGAAGTCCGTGCGCAGCCCGTAACACAGCACCGGCACGTTGAGCTCGTCGACGACGGCGCCGAGCTGGCGCACCTGCAGCGGCGTGAGGAACTGCGCTTCGTCGACGAGCACGCAGGCGAGAGGCATCCGTGCATGTTCGGTCGCGATCTGCTGGCGCAGGTCGAGCGTCGGGTGGAAGTGCAGCGCCTCGCGCTCGATGCCGATGCGCGAGTGGATAAGGCCTCCCTGGCGGCTGTCGAGCTGCGCCGTGTAGAGGAGGGTGCGCATGCCGCGCTCTTCGTAGTTGTGCCCCGCCTGCAGCAACGCGGTCGACTTGCCCGCATTCATCGTCGAGTAATAGAAATAGAGCTTCGCCATCGATCAGACGAGCTTGATCTCGCGCAGACGCTCCTGCAGGAAGTCGTGCGCATTGATCGGGACCGGAAACAGGTCCGGATGCTGCGCATCCACGTACTGCGGCAACGTCCTGATGAGGAAGTCGGGATTGAAGTGCAGGAAGAACGGCAGCGAATAGCGCGCGTTGCTCGCGCGATCCCGCGGCGGATTGACGACGCGGTGCGTCGTCGAGCGCAGGTGGCAGTTCGTGAGCCGCTGCAGCATGTCGCCGACATTGCACACCAGCGAGCCCGGCGCGGGATTGATGGGCAGCCACGCGCCGCTCCTGCTCAGCACCTCGAGACCCGGCTCCTCGGCGCCCAACAACAACGTGATGACATTGATGTCCTCGTGCGCGCCGGCGCGCACCGACGGTGTCGGCTCGGGCGGCATCGGCGGATAGTGGATGACGCGCAGCACGCTGTTGCCGAGATCGACCTTGTCGTCGAAGTAGTTCGCCGGCAGGTTGACCGAGCGCGCGATCGGCGCGAGCAGGCGCCGCCCGAGCCTGTCGAACGCTTCGTAGAGACCGAGCACGGATTCCCGGAACCCCGCGATCGAGTCCACCCAGATGTTGGGCGCCATCAGCGCGTTGAATGGATGGCCGGGGGGCAGTTCGCGGCCGACGTGCCAGAATTCCTTGAGGTCGTGGTGCTTGGAATCCTTCGCGGTCTCGACGCCGAATGGCGTGTAGCCGCGCGCGCCGCCGCCGTTCGGCAGGCGGTATCGCATCTTCTGCTCCACGGGCTGCGCGAAGAACCGGCGGAAGCAGTCGAGGCAGCGGTCTATCAGCTGCCGGTCGATGCCGTGATTCTCGATGACCACGAAGCCGTATTCGGAGTAGGCAGCTTCGATGTCGCGAGTGAACTGCGGGCTCTCGGACTCGCGTGCGTCGAGTGTCGGTACGGAATCGGGCATGGCGGGCTATTGTGCGTGAGCCGGACGGGATGTAGAAGTCGGGGATGCACGGCGGGAGTATCCCGGGTCCCGTGGGTGCGTCGCAGTGCGCTGGCGCGATCCTCATGGTCCGGCCGAAGGCGTTCGGGTTCAACGCGGAGACGGCGGCGAGCAACCGCTTCCAGCAGCCCGGCGACGTGCCGGACGTGGCGGCGCGCGCGCTCGCCGAGTTCGACGCCTTTGCCGCCGCACTGGCTTCCGAAGGCGTGTCCGTCTGCGTCGCGGAGGATTCGCAGACGCCGCGCAAACCCGACGCGGTCTTCCCCAACAACTGGGTGAGCTTCCACGCCGATGGAACCGTGGTCCTGTATCCGATGCAGGCGGAGAGCCGGCGCATCGAGCGCCGCGCCGAGATCGTCGAGGCCGTGGCCGCCGGCACCGGCTTCCGAGTGCAGCGCACGCTCGACCTCTCGCCGCACGAGCGCGCGGGCCGCTTCCTCGAAGGGACCGGCAGCCTCGTGATCGATCATCTTGCGCGCGTCGCCTGGGCATGCCGCTCGCCACGAACGGACGAGCGGGTCGCGCGCGAGTGGGCGCAGGCGCTCGGCTACGAACTCGAACTCTTCGGCGCCAGCGATGCGTCGGGCACACCCATCTACCACACGAACGTGCTGCTGAGCATCGGCTCGAGCTTCGTCGTCCTCGCTTCCGGGCACATCGACGGTGCCGATCGCGCGCGCGTCGTCGAGCGACTGCGCTCCACGGGTCGCGAGATCGTCGAGATCGACGACGCCGAGATGCGCGGCTTCGCGGGCAACGTGCTCGAGGTCGGCAGCTGGGACGAGCACCTCGGGGATTTCCGCCTGCTCGTCATGTCGCGCAGCGCGCGGCGCGCGCTCGCGCCCGGGAAATTCGCGCGCCTCTCGTCACTCGTCGACTCGGTGCTCGCGGCGCCGGTCGAGACGATCGAACGCCACGGCGGCGGAAGCGTCCGTTGTATGCTCGCGGAAGTCTTCCTGTAGACAAGCTGCCGCCCGTGGATTTCGCGCTCAAGGTCCTCCTCGCCTATCTTCTCGGCTCCATCGTCGGGAGTCTCGTGGTCGGCCGTCTGCGCGGCGTGGACATCCGCCAGATGGGCAGCGGCAATGCCGGCGCCACCAATGCGCTGCGCACGCCGGGCACGGCGTTCGCCGTCACCGTGTTCGTGATCGACATCGCCAAGGGTTGGCTGGCCGCGCGCTGGCTGCCGCCGCTCGCGCTGCCGGGCGTCGCGCCCGCCGGCCTGACGGCGGCCGTGTGGCTGCCGGCGGTCTGCGCCTTCGCCGCGACCGTCGGCCACGTGTTTCCCCGGTGGCACGGCTTCCTCTGCGGGACCGGCCTGCCCACGCTCGTCCG
>CADEED010000130.1 GCA_902826225.1 uncultured Pseudomonadota bacterium
CCCTCTTCGATGACGTTCGGCCACTGCAAGCGCCAGCGCGGCGGTCTCTCCCAGTCCTTGTCGTAGCCGACGGCGACGCCGGACTGGTTGATGTCGTTCGCCCAGTTCGGCCAACCGTAGGGGCTCTGACGCAACTGGATGAACTGGTCGTTGGTGACCCACACCGTCGCGAAGTGGTTCATGTTCGAGTCGTCCACGAACTTTCGTGAGCCCAGGATGAGGCCGGAGTCCGTCGTCGCCACGGCGCTCGAGCGTATCGGCCATCCATTCGGATCGGCGTGATTCAGAAGGCTCATGACGCCATTCGCCCAGCGAAACGCGTGCTGAACGTCGTTCAGTTTGCCGCACGTGCCGACGACCTGGTTGTGATAGTTGATGCCGCGCGCCTCGCTCCACGAGCAGTTCGAGGAGTAGCTGACGTCGTACATCGTGCCGGCCGAGTAGTAGAACCCGCGGGTCGTGCCGTCCGCGGCCTGCGCCGCGCCGACGATGTTGCCGTGCACGTTGATGTCGTAGGCCCAACTATTCGGACCCCCGAGCGTGCCTAAGTCTGTGACGGTGGCGTCGGTCACGATGAGCCGCTGTGCAGTCGCCGGCACACCCGCGGCGAGCAGCAGAGTCGCGAGAAGACAGGGGACGCGCATGGATTCGCCCTCGTAGTTTGCGGTAGCTCGAACGACCGACAGACTGACTCCATCTCGCCACGGAGTCGATGCTTTGCGCCTGACTTGCATCTGATCCTTGTCCCTCGAAAATGGGACAAACAAAAAGGCCCCGGTCGCTCGCGCAGCCGGGGCCTTCCGTCACAGACGGGCTCGAGTCGATTTCAGGTCTTCGACGCGTCGTAGATGCTCTGGATCGCCGTATCCAGCGACTTGTTGAACTCCGCATCGCTCTGCTGCGCCGAGAGGCCTTCCGACAGCGCGCGCGAGAAGCTCGCGATCATGCCGTTCTGCTTCGCGAGGCGCCTGTTCGCTTCGTCACGCGAGTAACCGCCCGACAGCGCCACCACCTTCAGCACGCGCGGGTGCTTGGTGAAATCCTGGTACAGGTTGTCCTCGTCCGGGATCGTGAGCTTGAGCATCACCTGCTGGCCCGCGGGTAGTTTGTCAAGCTCGGCCTGGATCTCTTTCTTGAGCACGGCTTCCGAACCCTTCTTGTCCGGGTTCTTGATGTCCACTTCCGGCTCGACGATCGGCACGAGTCCATGGCTCAGCACCTGGCGCGCGACTTCGAACTGCTGCTTCACGACGGCCTTGATGCCTTCGGCATTGTTGGACTTGATGACGCTGCGTTCCTTCGTGCCGAAGATGCCCTTCGACTTCGCCTTCTTGAGCAGGTCGTCGAGCGTGGGCATGGGCTTCATGAGCTGCACGTCGTTGGCTTCGTCGGCGAGGCCCTTGTCGATCTTGAGGAAAGGGATGACTTTCTTGTCCCAGAGATAGTCGGCCGCCGGCTTGCCGCCGAACTCGCGGTCCATCGTGGCCTCGAACAGGATGGCGCCCGCGATGCGGTCGCCGGTGAACACGGGGCTCGTGACGATGCGCGTGCGCATCTTGTGCACGAGATCCATCATCTGTTGCTCGCCCGAATACGTGTTCTCTTCGACGCCGTAGAGCTTGAGCGCTTTGGGGGTGCTGCCGCCGCTCTGGTCCAGCGCCGCGATGAATCCCGGCTGGTTGCGGATCTTGGCTGCCTGCGTCTCGGAATTGCTCATTGATCGATGCCCTCTTGGATTGGCCTATTAATGAAGAGGCGGCATGGTAAGGGGGGTCTATTCGACTGTCACGCCCCGGATTGTTCCGTCGTCCGACAGGCGGATCGTGAGGTAGCGGAAGCCCCCGTTTGTCCTGGAGCGGTAGCGGCGGACAGTGTGGACATTGGGGTCGAGGTTGAAGTGGCGGTCGGTCAGGCGTTCGTCGCCGAGGTACTCGAGCGGGGTCTGCGGCGTGGCGACTGCTGCGATGCGTTGGCGGGCGGCGGGCGGGAGCTGGGTGGCGAGTCCGGGGGCACGGGGGTGGTCCTGGCCCGCGGCGATGGACGCCAGGATCTTCGCGAGCTCGTTGCCGTCACCTGCGGCGGGTTCGGGTCGCGGGGGCATCGATTCGAGGGAGGCGCCCGGGAGGTAGAGGCCGGCCAGGTGTTTCGAGATCGCATCGACGCCGGCGGCGCCGTCGTCGAGGTTGGCCAGCAGGATGATCGTCACGCCTTCGTCGTATCGGCGGATCACGGCGGAGTAGCCGGCGACGGTGGAGCCCCAGTGCGCGCCGAAGCGGTGGCCATTGAAGGTGTCCATGAACCAGCCGAGGCCGTGGGAAACGGTCCGGCCGTTCTCCAGCCGCACGGGCTGCGTCATCTCATCGAGGCTGGTTTGGGTCAGCAGCTTGCCGGTGGTCATCGCGATGTCCCACTTCGCGAAGTCCACGGCGTTGATCATGACGCCGCCGTTGGCGGCGATGATGCGGGGACGAAATGGTTCGCCGAGTTTGTAGCCCTCACCGGCCGGTAGATAGCCTTGCGCGCGGTGGGGCACGACCTCTTCCGCGTGCTTGAGGCGCGCGGAGTCGAGTTTGAGGGGTTTGAAGATGCGTTCGCGCAGGAACGCGTCGTACGGCATGCCGGCGGCTTTCTCGACGACGATGCCCGCGAGCGGGAACGCGTTCGTGTAGTTCCACTTCGTGCCGGGGGTGAACTGCAGCGGCTGCGCGGCGAGCAGGTCGATGAATTCCCCGGCGGTGTACTCGCGGCGGTAGGAGAAGCCGATGTTGCCCGTGTCGAAGTCCGCGAAGCCGCCGGTGTGCGTGAGGACGTGGCGGATGGTGACGGGTGTCCAGGCGTCCGGCGTGCGCGGCAGGTATTTCGAGAGCGGATCGTCGAGGGCTAGCTTGCGGTCGTCGCGCATCAGTAGCACGGCGTCCGCGGCGAACTGCTTGCTGATGGAGCCGATCTCGTAGACGGTGTGTTCGGTCGCGGGGACCTGGAGCTCGAGGCTGGCGAGACCGTAGCCCGCGGCCTTGACGAGTTTGCCGTTCTTGACGACGGCGAGCGAAACGCCGGGCAGCCGGCGCGCCTTCATCTCGGTGCGGAGGTAATCGTCGATCGGATCGGCATGGCCCACGCCGATCGCCAGCACGACTAACGAGACCGCCCATCGCTTCATGGGCCGGACTCTACGCCCAAACGGAAACGCCGGCTTTTCGGCCGGCGCTTCCACTCGACATCTACCTGGGAGACCCGTTTTTCACCGAGCGGTGAAAAATAGATCTGACCCCTTTACTCCTTCGGGTCGGGCGAGCTGTTCGCCGAGTTGACTTCCGTACGCTCGATGAAGCCGTCGCCGTTCACATCGTAGCGCGCGAACTGCGCACTGACGTTCTCGTTGGCCGCGGCCTCCATCTTGGAGATCTTGCCGTCACTGTTCGTGTCGAGGGACTCGAACGTGGTGCCTTGGGCTTGCGGCGCCGGAGCCGTTTCCGTCGGCTGGGAGGGCGTCGACTGGTCCGGCGTCGGGCTCTGCGCGAGGGCGGCCGTGAACGGCAGCAACGCAGCGAGGGTTCCGGCGGCGATCAGATTGGATGCTTTCATGTCATTTCCTTCTGTTGCTGTGACTCGATCTGTCACACAGGCAGATACAAATGCCGTGCCAGCACTTCCGCGCCTGCAAATTGCCTGCGCGTGCCCGGATGGGCAGTTCGCGGATTCGCCTTGAAAGAACTTCCGCCGGACGCGAGAGATTGCAATGCGTGCGCGGCTGCGCGTGTAAGGCTAACTAGTGGGATGCTCTGGCGAGCGCGTGGGAATCCGGCGCACGTCGGTCATTGCCGACTATCCCCTGATGATCTTGCCGCCGTCGTTGAACCACATGACGCCATCTGGCGACGAAAGTTTCACGCCGCCGGCCCAGTCGTCGATGGGATTCGCGGGATGGTTCGACGCCTCGCCCTTCAACACCGCCGCGCCGAACGGCGTGATCTCGGCCTCGGTGTTGCGGATGGCGGTCATGTCGCCGCCGAGTTTGATCAGCGGCAGGGGATTCGAGGCGCTGCTCATCTTGAGCAATCGTCCGAACAGGTACCAGTCGCCGACGACGTCACCCTGCTGAAATGTCTCGGCCATGGTGAAGCCGATGATCTGCGACACTCCCGGGCCGCGCCCGGCCACGCGCGTCAGCAGCGCGTGACCCCAATAGGTGAGCCCGCTGCGCCGGTCGGGGAAGCGGCGCGTCATCAGCTGCACGGCGAGCTTGAGCCAGCGATTCGCGCCGGGATTCTCGCGCGCGAAGTGGCACAGCTCGACCGGGTCGGGCGAACTGAGCGCGCCCCACGCGTTGAGATATTCCTGCGCGACGTCGGTGTGCATCGGCACCGGCTCGGGACAGTTGCGGAAATGCAGTTCGTCGAACTCGCCGAGGCCGATCACGCGCTTGTTGTTCAGCATCTCGAGCTGGACGATATGCAACGGCGCCGGGTCGCCACCGGACACGCGAAGTCTGTGGAGCACCAAGGCGACGAACGGCTGCTCGCTCACGCCGGTGCACGCCCGGATGTTCACGCGTTCCGCGCCGGCCAGCGTCGGCGCGTTGTCGGCGAGATTGAAGCGCGAGTGCACGTGCTCGCCCGAGTGCCCCGGCACGAAGCTCGTCCAGAAGTCGTTGCGCAACGTGTTCCAGGCATCGAGGTCGGCGCACGCCGGGGTCGGACCGACAGAGAGGACATCCTGGTCGATGAGCAGGCGATCCTTCGCGAAGAACACTCGCGTGAAGATGCCGCCGGCGGCATCGCCGAGCAGAACATGCAAGCCGGGCGGCAACAGCTTGATCAACTCAGCATCCTTGCCGGGTTTGCGAGCGCCTCGAGTCCCTGAGGCTGTCGCTGGCCGTGGTGGGGCATCGGTACGTATCTACCTGCTCGCGGCCACGGATGAAATCAGCGTGCAACCATAGAAATCTGGAAAGGTCGTGAGAATTGACTGGCATCCCCGTTATGTATCAGAGTCTTACGCAGCTATGTTAACCCCGTGCCGAGTCGAGCCCGGCACCCCGCCCTAACAGTCTGCCGCGTCCACGGTCGCACGGAAACCGATTCGACGCGGCGAATCCCGGAATTGAATGACGCGTCACGCCTCCGCGTCCCGGGCACTCGCTCACTTCTTTGCCACAATTGCGGCACGAGAAATCCAGCATCGAGCGGTGAACTGACGCTGCCTCGATCCACGTTGCTTCCGGAGCCATCCATGACCCAGAAAACGGGGACAGTCCCCATTTTCCTCGCCCTGCTCGCCACCTTCGCGCTGGCCGCCGGCTGCACGAAGACCACCGCCCCCGTGACGCAGAAGCCCGTCGCGGCGCCGGCGGATCCGCTGTGGAGCCAGCTCGTCTCCGCGCATTCCTCCGGCGCCATCTCGCGCCACTCGTCGATCCGCGTGGCCTTCGCGAACGACGTGATCGCGGCGGACAAGATCGGCAGCGATGCGCGCGCCTATCTCTCGCTCGAGCCTGCGCCGAAGGCGAAAATCACCTTCGCGAGCGCGCGCGAGATCGTGGTAACCCCGGAGTCCGGCGAACTCGCGCCGGGCACGACTTACAAGGTGCGCATCGCCGGAAAGGGATTGAACGGCATCGATGCCAAACTACCGCCCTACGAGTTCCTGGTGCAGACGCTCGAACCCAACTTCGACGTCTCGACCGAGGGCTACACGCTCGACCCGGCCACGGACGACCGCATGATCCTGCGCGGCGCGGTCACGACCGCGGATGTCGAGGACGGCGCGAAGATCGAGAAGGTGCTGCGCGCTGAACTCGTCGGCGCCACGCTGCCGATTGCCTGGACGCACAACGCCGGGCAGCACCGGCACGAGTTCGCGGTCTCCGCCATCGTGCGGGCCGAGACCGAGCGCCAGCTCACCCTGGCCTGGGACGGCACACCGCTCGGCATCAAGGTGGCGGACAAGCGCGATTTCGACGTGCCGCCGCGCGGCGCCTTCACGGTGACCGAAGCGCATGCCTACGACGACGCCGGCCAGAAGCGCATCGTCGTGCAGTTCTCGAGCCGGCTCGCGCCGCGCCAGGATCTCAAGGGCCTCGTGCGCCTCTCGCAGGGCGAGTTCACGACGCAGGTCAGCGGCAACACGCTCACGCTGTACGTGAACCAGGACGTGGTCGGCGACGTCACGCTGACGCTCGACGAAGGCCTGCGCGCCCTCGACGGCGGCAAGCTGCCGGAGCAGCGCACGTTCCCGCTCGCCTTCACGAATACGAAGCCGCAGGTGAGGTTCGTCGGCAAGGGCGTGATCCTGCCGGATGCCGAGCGCCTCACCGTGCCCTTCGAGGCCGTGAGCGCGCGCGCCGTGCGCGTGACGGCGCTGCAGGTGTTCGAGGAGAACATCCCGCAGTTCCTGCAGGTGAACCGCCTCGACGGCGCGCAGGAAATGGGCCGCGTCGGCCGCGTGCTCTGGCGCAAGACCCTCCCGCTCGCCGCGCCCGTGCCCGGAAAATGGACGCGCTACGACCTCGACGTCACGGAGCTCATGAAGAAGCATCCGGGCGGCCTGTTCCAGCTCAAGGTGTCGATCGGTCCGCAGGATGCGATGTGGGAGTGTCCCGACCAGGACGCATCGGCCGGGGACGCGGCACCCGAGGCGGACGCCGAGCTCAAGAACCAGGAAGACGGCGACACCTACGATCCGACGAACTGGGATTACGCCGAGGAATACTTCGAAGGCATGGAGACGAACTGGCGAGAGCGCGACGACCCGTGCACGCCCTCCTACTTCCGCTTCCAGCAGGGCGTGCGCGCCGCGCGCAACCTGCTCGCGTCGAACATCGGACTCATCGCGAAGCGCGGCCAGGAGAAAGGCAGCACGGGCAAGCTGCTCGCGGTGGCGACGGCGCTCGACAGCTCCGCGCCGCTCGCGGGCGTGAAGGTCGACGCGATCAACTTCCAGAACCAGGTGCTGGCGACGGCGACCACCGATCGCGACGGCATCGCGGAGCTCGCACCGAAGGGCCAGCCATTCGCGCTGATCGCGTCGAAGGATGGCCGCAAGGGATACCTGCGCGTATCGACCGGCGGCGCGCTGCCGGTGAGCCATTTCGACGTGGGCGGCGAGACCATCGTCAACGGCCTCAAAGGCTTCCTCTACGGCGACCGCGGCGTCTGGCGCCCGGGCGACTCCATCTACCTGACGTTCGCGCTGCAGGACAAGCTCGACACGCTGCCGGCCAACCACCCGGTGACGCTCGAACTGCGCAACCCGCGCAACCAGCTCGTGCAGACGCTGACGAACACCGCGCCCGTCGGGCAGTTCTATGCGTTCGAACTGCAGACCGCGCCCGATGCGCAGACCGGCGACTGGACGGCCACCGCGCTGGTCGGCGGCACGACGTTCACGAAGACGCTCAAGGTCGAGACGGTGATGCCGAACCGGCTCAAGATCGACCTGAACCTCGGCGACGGGGACGTGCTCGAGAGCACGCCGCTGCGCGGCTCACTCAACGCGCAGTGGCTCTCCGGCGCCACCGCCGCGAATCTGCGCGCCGCGATCGAGCTCACGCTCAAACCCACCACGACGAAGTTCACGCGCAACGCGGATTACATCTTCGACGATCCGGCGCGCTCGTTCTCCGGCGATCCGCTCACGCTGCTCGACGCCGAACTCGACGAGAACGGCGCCACGTCGTTCCAGAAGAACCTCGAGCTGCCGCGCGACGTGCCCGGCATGCTCAACGCCACGTTCGTCACCCGCGTGTTCGAGAACGGCGGCGCGTTCAGCATCTCGCGCGAGACGCGCACCCTCGCCGCCTTCGACCGCTTCGTCGGGCTGCGCCTGCCGAAAGGCGACGTCGCGCGCGACATGCTCATGACGGACAAGAAGCACGTGGTCGAACTCGCCACGCTCGACGCGACCGGCAAGCCGGTGAGCGTCGAGGCGGTGAAGGTCACGCTCTACAAGATCGAGTGGAAGTGGTGGTGGGATCAGAACGGTGATTCGCTCGCGCAATATGCGCAGGGCGAGAGCCAGTCGCAGATCCTCTCGGAGACGGTGGCGACGAAGGACGGCAAGGGCCAGTTCACCTTCGAGGTGAAGTATCCCGAGTGGGGCCGCTATCTCATCCGCGCCTGCGACGTGGGCGGCGGCCACTGCACCGGCCGCACGTTCTACATCGACTGGCCGAGCTGGGCGGGCAATGCGCGCGACCAGTCCGGACCCGCCGCGAACATCCTCACGCTGACGGCGGACAAGGCCGAGTACCAGGTGGGCGAGACGGCGGTGATCCAACTACCCGAGGCCAGCCAGGGCCGCGCGCTGCTGACCCTCGAGACCGGCAGCCGCATCCTCGAGCATCGCTGGATCGAGGCGCGCCCCAGTCAGAACCGGGTGAATATCCCGGTGACCGCGGACATGGCGCCCAACGTGTACGTCGCCGTCACGCTCGTGCAACCGCACGCGAACAAGGAGAACGACCGGCCGATCCGGCTCTATGGCGTGATCCCGCTCAAGGTGAACGATCCGGCGACGAGGATCGCGCCGGTGATCACGACAGCGGCCGAGTGGAAGCCCGCCGGCAAGGCGTCGGTGCAGGTGAGCGAGACCCGCGGCCGTGCGATGAACTACACGCTGGCCGTGGTCGACGAGGGCTTGCTGGGCCTCACCAACTTCAAGACGCCGAATCTGCACGGCGAGTTCTACAAGCGCGAGGCCTTGGGCGTCGCGACCTGGGACCTGTTCGACGACGTCGCGGGCGCGTACGGTGGCCAGCTCGACCGCCTGCTCGCGCTCGGCGGCTCGGATGCCGCGCAGACGAACACTCCGGACGAGAGCAAGTCGCGGTTTCCGCCGGTCGTGCGGTTCCTGGGTCCGTTCGCCCTGAAGGCCGGCGAGAAGAAGACGCACGAGATCACGCTGCCGCAGTACGTGGGCGCCGTGCGCGTGATGCTCGTCGCGGGTGATGGCAGCGCGTATGGCTCGGCGGACAGGTCCGTGTTCGTGCGCCAGCCGCTGATGATCCTGCCGACGCTGCCGCGCGTCGTGGGTCCGGACGAGCAGATCACGATGCCGGTGTCCGTGTTCGCGAGCGATCCTGCGATCAGGGACGTCACAGTGTCGATGGCGCTGGACGGACGCTTCACGGCGGTGGGCGCCAGGTCGACGACCATGTCCTTCACGCGCGCCGAAGAGAAACTCGGCTTCCTGGCGCTGAAGTCGGGCAGCAAGCTCGGGGCCGGAAAGATCCATGTCGTCG
>CADEED010000131.1 GCA_902826225.1 uncultured Pseudomonadota bacterium
GAAGCAGATGTCGGGCACGATGCCGGCCTTCCTGATCTCGGCGCCCGCGGATTTCGCCTCGACGAGGCCCTGCGCGGAGAGGTCCACGTCATGCCAGCCGGTGAACAGGTTCTTGACGTTCCAGTCGCTCTGGCCGTGACGCACGAGGATCAATTTGCCGGGCATGGGACCTCCGAAAGGGGGCCGCCATCTTATCGCAAGTGGGAGGACAGGCCGCGCTCGCACCGGGCGCGGCGCTCTCGCCGCGTGTCGGCAAGGACCGCGAGATTGGCAGGCAGGGCGGCACGCGACGCCGGCGGATGATGCAGGTGGATCGCGATGCCGCCGAACAGCAGCGTCTGGCGGCGGATGCCCGCGACGTCGAGCCGCGTGACGAGTTCCTTGTCCTCGGGTCCCCAGCCTTCGATGGCTTCGTTGAAGCCGTTCACCCGCACGAGGTCGTCACGCCAGAACGCCTGGTTGCATCCCTTGATGGCGATGAAGCCGTTGGCGGCACGGCGGCCGAGGGCGGACAGCACGGGCGAACGAAGTAGATAGACGCGGCGCAGGCCGCCGGTGCCGGCCGAAGCGATGCCGACGTCGAGCGCGGGATCCACGAGCAGCTCGCGGGTCAGTGCCTCGTTGGCGAGTACGCGGACGCCCTGGGTGAAATGACCTCGTCGGGCGATGCGCGCGTGATCGGCGACGAAGTCCGGATGCAGAACCATGTCGCCGTCGACGAAGATGAGATATTCCGCGGTCGTCGCCGCGATCCCGAGATTGCGCAGACGGGTGAGCCGGAAGCCGGCATGCGGTTGCGATACGCTGCGCACGTGCAACTTCGAGCGCCGGGCGTAGTCCGCGACCAACGCCCGAGTCGCCGGCCCGGACCCGTCGTCGGCGACGACGACTTCGTCGGGCGCGTTCGACTGGCGGTCGACGCTCGCGAGCACCGCCGCGAGCGCGTCGGGGCGCTCGTACGTGGTGATCACGAGCGCCGTGCGCACGGTCGCGGGCTAGCTGCTCGTCAGGTTGCGGACGGCGTCGACGCCCACGGTGAGCGTGGCGAAGTCCGCCGTGCCCACGGCGCGCATCTCCGCGAGCGTGCGTTTCCAGCTCGCGAGGTCCTCGCCCCGCTGCGCGCTCCAGCGCGCGACGCGTTCGGTCTGGCCGGCGGCGCGCGTGCGCAGCACCTGGAGCGCGAGTTCGCGATGCGCGCGCATCGCCGCGTCGCGCAGGCCGGTGCGCGCGGTCGCCTGCCAGGAGCCGTCGACGGACAGCCGGTCGATCTCGCTGTGCAGCCAGTCGAGGCCGAGCGCGACGCCGATCCCGAAATAGACGCGCGCCACCTCGGTGACCGGCGAACGTTCGAGGCGCGCCAGCGCCAGGATGTCGAGCGCGGGCTCGAGCACCGCGAGCCGGGCGACGAGACGGGCGATCCTGTCCGGCACGGCGCTCGATACGAGCTCGGCGAACGCCGCGTCGTGCTGCTCCAGCGGCTTGCCGCTCGCGACGTCGCCGATGCCCGCGGCCAGCTGTTCGATGCCGGGCTTGAGCTCGCGCACCGCGTTTTCGATGTGCAGATCCTTCCCGCGCTCGCGCAGCAGCCAGTACGTGGTGTGCCGGAGCAGCCGCGCCGCGCGGTAGAACATGCCGTACTGCACGCTCGCCGGCACCTTGTTGTCCAGCGCCTCGATGTCGAACCACAGCGCGCGCATCGAGAAAATCTCGCGCGCGATCGAATAGGCGCGCGCGATCGCGGCGGGGCTTGCGCCCGTCTCTTCCTGGGCGCGAGTGACGAATACCGGCCCCATGCGGTTCACGAGGCTGTTCGTGGTCTGCGTGGTCACGATCTCGCGGCGCAGGCGGTGCCGCGGGATCTCGCGCGAGTAACGCTTGCGCATCGGCGCCGGGAAGTAGCGCTGCACCTCGCTCGCGAAGTACGGATCGTCGGGCAGGTCCGAGTCGAGCAGGTGATTGCTGAGCCAGATCTTGCTGTAGGCGAGCACCACCGCGAGTTCCGGGCGCGTGAGTCCGAGCCGCTGCTTGCGGCGCTCGGAGATTTCGTCGTCCGTCGGCAGGTACTCGATCGCGCGGTTCAGGTGTCCGCCGCGCTCGAGCGCACGGATGAGGCCCTGGTACTCGGACAGCCGCTCGGCTGCCCGCTGCTGCAGCACCGACAACGCCTGGCTCTGCAGGTAGTTGTTGTGCAGCACGATCAGGCCCACTTCGTCGGTCATGCTCGCGAGCAGCTTGTTGCGCGCGGCGGTCGTGAGCCGGCCGCGGCGCGCCACGTCGGCGAGCAGGATCTTGATGTTGACCTCGACGTCCGAGGTGTTCACGCCCGCGGAGTTGTCGATGAAGTCGGTGTTCACGCGTCCGCCCCCCTCGGCGTACTCCACGCGACCCTTCTGCGTGCAGCCGAGGTTGCCGCCTTCACCGATGACCTTCGCGCGCAGCTCGCGGCCGTCGGCGCGGATCGCATCGTTCGCGCGGTCGCGAACCTCGGCGTGCGATTCCTCGTAGGCCTTGACGTAGGTGCCGATGCCGCCGTTCCACAGGAGGTCGACGCGCATGCGCAGGATGGCGCGCAACACGTCGACCGGCGGCGCCGACGCGACGTCGAGATCGAGAAGCTCCTGGACTTCCGCCGACAGAGGGATGGATTTCGCGCTCCGCGGCCACACGCCGCCGCCGCGCGAGATGAGCTTGCGGGAGTAGTCGTCCCAGCTCGAACGCGGCAGTCTGAACAGGCGTTCGCGCTCGCGGAAGCTCGCGGCCGCATCCGGGTTCGGATCGATGAACACGTGGCGATGGTCGAAGGCGGCGACGAGGCGGATGTGCCTCGACAGGAGCATGCCGTTGCCGAAGACGTCGCCCGACATGTCGCCGATGCCGGCGCAGGTGAAGTCCTGCGTCTGGATGTCGGTGCCCATCTCGCGGAAGTGGCGCTTCACGCATTCCCAGGCGCCGCGCGCCGTGATGCCCATGCCCTTGTGGTCGTAGCCCGCCGAGCCGCCCGAGGCGAATGCGTCGCCGAGCCAGTGGCCGTACTCGATCGAGATCGCATTGGCGATGTCGGAGAACGTCGCGGTGCCCTTGTCGGCGGCGACGACGAGATACGGGTCGTCGCCGTCGCGGCGCACGAGCCCGGGGCGCATGACCGTCTTGCCGTTCACGATGTTGTCGGTGAGGTCGAGCAGGCCGCGAATGAAGGTCTGGTAGCTCGCGATGCCTTCCTTCATCACGTCTTCGCGCGAGCCGCCGGCCGGGAGCTGCTTCGGATAGAAGCCACCTTTCGCGCCCGCCGGAACGATGACGGTGTTCTTGACGTTCTGCGCCTTCATGAGGCCCAGGACTTCCGTGCGGAAGTCCTCGCGGCGATCCGACCAGCGCAGGCCACCGCGCGCGACGTGCGCCATGCGCAGGTGCACGCCCTCGACGCGCGGGCTGTAGACGAAGATCTCGAACTTCGGCCGCGGCAACGGCAGTTCGGGAATGGCCTGCGGGTCGAACTTGAACGAAACCCAGCTCTTCGCGGCGCCGTCCGCGGCCGACCCGTCCTGGATGGTCTGGTAGTAGTTGGTCCGCAGGGTGGCGCGGATCACGTTGAGATACCCGCGCAGGATGCGGTCCTCGTCGAGGCTCTGCACCTTGTCGAGCGAGCCCAGGATGCCTTTGCGGATCCGCTCGGCGGCGGCTTCGCGGGATTTCACGTCGAGCCCGAACTGCGTCTGGAAGAGGCGCAGCAGCGCGCGCGTCAGCGGCGCCTGCGCGACGAGCACGCGCTCCATGTACGCCTGGCTGAAAGGGATGCCCGTCTGCAGCAGGTAGCGACAGTAGGCGCGCAGTACGACGATTTCGCGCGCGCTCAACGACGCGCACATCAGCAGGCGGTTGAAGCCGTCGTTCTCGATCTCGCCGCGCCAGGCGGCGAGGAATGCCTCGCGGAACAGCGGCTCGACGGCGGCGACGTCGACGCGGCGCACATCGCGGGCCTCGAGCTCGAAATCCTGGATCCACACGCCGCGGTCGCCGACCGTGACGCGATAGGAGTGCTCGGCGAGCACGCGCAGGCCGAAGTTCTCGAGCATCGGCAGGATCTCCGAGATGGCGATCGAGTCGCCGGCCTTGAAGATGCGCAGGTGCAGGCGATTCGGTGCGCCGCCGGCGCGCAGGTTGCATTGCAGGCGTTCGGGCTGTGCCTCGAGCGCCCCGAGGTCCGCGATGTCCTCGAGTGCCTGCGCGGGCTCGACGTCGACGCGATACGCGGGCGGGAAGATCCGCGCATAGCGCGCCGCGCGGGTCAGGGCGTCGCGGCCGATGCCGCGATCGATCAGAGTCTGCTGCAGGCGATCCTCCCAGGTCGCGGCGGCTGCCGCGATCTCGGACTCGATCTGCGGGATCTCCTCGACCGGCGGCGCGCCCGGCGGCGTGCGCACCAGCAGGTGCAGGCGCGCGAGCGCCGAATCGGAGATCTGCACCTGGGACTCCACGTGGGTGCCGCCGAAGCGCTCGCGCATGATGCGCTCGATGCGTTCGCGCACCTCGGTGTTGTAGCGGTCGCGCGGAACGTAGACGAGGCAGGAGTAGAAGCGCTCGTACTGATCCCGGCGCACGAACAGCCGCACGCGCCGGCGCTCGTAGAGGTTCACGATGCCGCGCACGTTCGCGATGAGATCGTTGATGGGCGTCTGGAACAGCTCGTCGCGCGGGAACGTCTCGATGACGTTCACGACGGACTTCGCGTCGTGGCTCTCGGGCGGCAGGCCGAAATGCTGGATGACAGCTTCCAGTTTCCGCCGCAACAGCGGGATCTCCGCCGGCGGCTTGTGGTACGCGCTCGAGGTCCACAGGCCGAGGAAGCGGTGTTCTCCGTTCACGTCGCCGTGCGCGTCGAAGGTCTTGACGCCGATGTAGTCGAGGTAGCTCGAGCGATGCACCGTGGAGATCGAGTTGGCCTTGGTGAGCACCAGCAAGTCCGGCGTGCGCGCCTGCTGGCGCAAGTGGCCGGTGAGCACGATGGGCGGCGGCGTCTTGCGCGCGCTGCGCAGGATGCCGAGCCCGCTGTCGGCGTCGCGGACGAGGACGTCGCGCGAACGGCCACGCTTGAGGTGGTAGTAGCGATAGCCCAGGAACACGAAGTGGCCGTCATGCATCCACGCGAGCAGGGCGCGCGCCTCGCTCGCATGCGAGGTGGGGACGGGAAGCTTCGAACGTTCGAGGTCATGCGCCACCGCGCGGGCGCGCTCGAGCATGGGACGGAAGTCGGCGACGGCCCTGCGCACGTCCTCGAGCGCGACGTGGAGGCGCCGCAGGAGTTCGCGCGCCTGCGCTTCGTCGCGCGGACGGTCGATCTCCATGAGCTGCCAGGATTCCGCGCGGGCGCCGCGCGGATCGATACCGACATCGCGCAGGCCGCCAGCGGCGTCGCGCTTCACCGAGAGCACCGGGTGGACGATGAGATGCAGCGCGATGTTCATCTGTCCGAACACGAGGCCGACGGAATCCACGAGGAACGGCATGTCCGGCGCCACGACGCGGACGGAAACGCGGTGCGCGGCCGTCGAGGAATCGGGGTCGATCGGCGGCGCGATGTCGACGAACACGCGGTTCGCCGGGCGCTTGCGCCCGAATTCGAGGTGCGCGAGCGCCGCGGCGGCGAGATTTTCGGGCCGATGAGCGCGCAGATCCTCCTCGGCGACGCCGCGGAAGAAGCCGCGGACGAAGTTGCGCGCGAGTGAACGGCGGACGGCGGGCACGCGCCGCTCCGCGCGCTCGACTATCTTTTCGATGAGCGCCAGACGCGCCGCGGGAATCTTGCCGAGCATTCGGGACCTCAGGATTTCGGAAGGGGCGAGGCGTGCGCGAGGCGCGCGATTATAGAGACGGGTCGTGTCATTCCGCATGCGCGGGGCCGAGCTCGACCGCGCGGCCCAGCAGGATCCGCAGCAGCCGGTCGAGCGTGGCCCGGTCCCGCTTCGACAGCGGTGTCATGAGGGCATGCTCGTACTCGAGCGCCAGGGGGACGACGCGGGCGTACACCCGGCCGCCCGCCGCGGTGAGTTCGAGGTGGGTGCGGCGCCGGTCCGAAATCGCCGTTGTGCGCCGCAGCCTTCCGGCCGCCAGCAGCGTGGCCACGGCGCGGCTCACGGCCACCTTGTCCATGGCGGTACGCGCCGTCACTTCGGCGGCGGAGAGTCCCGGATTCGCGGCGAGAACGGCCATCACGCGCCATTCCGGGATCGACAGCCCGAAGTGCAGGAAATAGGCCGCCGCGATGGCCGAGCTCACGGTGTTCGACAACACCGACAGCCGGTAGGGGACAAATTTGTCTAGATGCAGCTTCGGGCGCGCGGGCATTGGTTACAATTGTAACTAAATCAGTTTCCCTCTGGAGGCCAGTCATGGCTGCCGCCCCCGTGAACCCCGTCGAAAATCCGATGGGAACCGACGGATTCGAGTTCGTCGAGTACACCGCGCCCGACCCGCAGCTGCTGCGGAATCTCTTCGAGCGTCTCGGTTTTCCCGTAGCCGCCCGCCACCGCCGCAAGAACGTCACACTGCATTCCCAGGGCGACATCAACTTCATCATCAACGCGGAGCCGGATTCGTTCGCGCAGAAGTTCGCTCAGGCGCACGGGCCGTCCGTCTGCGCGATGGCGTTCCGCGTGCGCGATGCCGCCGCCGCCTTCGAGCGCGCCGTGTCGCTGGGCGCCGAGCCGTACCGCGCGAGCGTCGGCCCCATGGAGCTCAACATCCCGGCCATCGTGGGTATCGGGGGTTCGCTCATCTACTTCGTGGATCGTTACGGCGACCAGTCGATCTACGACGTCGATTTCCGCCCCGTCGCGGCGCCGGCGGCGGCGCCGGCGGGCCTCGCGCAGATCGATCACCTCACGCACAACGTGCACCGCGGGAACATGGACGTCTGGACCGGCTTCTACGAGAAGCTGTTCAACTTCCGCGAGATCCGCTACTTCGACATCGAGGGCAAGAAGACCGGGCTATTCTCGCGCGCATTGACCAGTCCCTGCGGCAGGATCCGGATCCCGATCAACGAGTCACAGGACGACAAGTCGCAGATCGAGGAGTACCTGCGCGAATACAAGGGCGAGGGCATCCAGCACATCGCGCTCTCGACGGACGACATCTACCGCACCGTCGACGTGCTGCGCGATCGCGGCGTCGCATTCCAGGACACGCCGCACACCTACTACGAGGGCGTGAATGCGCGCGTCGGCGGGCACCGCGAGAATCTCGCGGAGCTCGAGAAGCGTCGCATCCTCATCGACGGCAGCGGGGCCACGAACGAGGGCATCCTGCTGCAGATCTTCACGGCCAACGTGATCGGCCCGATCTTCTTCGAGATCATCCAGCGCAAGGGGAACCAGGGTTTCGGCGAAGGGAATTTCAAGGCATTGTTCGAGTCCATAGAACTCGACCAGATTCGCCGGGGTGTCATTTGAGTCTCGAGCTCTACAGCTTCTGGCGCAGTTCCGCGTCCTACCGCGTGCGCATCGCGTTGAACCTCAAGTCGCTGCCCTACGTCACGCATGGCATCGACCTCACGAAGGACGGCGGGCAGCAGTTCGGCGCGGCGTACCGGCAGGTGAACCCGCAGAGCCGGGTCCCCACGCTGGTGCACGACGGTGAACGGTTCACGCAATCGCTCGCGATCATCGAGTACCTCGACGAGGTCTTCCCGGGCGCGCGGCTCATCCCGAAGGATCCGGTCGATCGCGCGCACGTGCGCATGCTGTCGAACCTGATCGCCTGCGACATCCAGCCATTGCAGAACACGGCCACCACGAAGTATCTGCGCGAGAAGCTCTCGCTCGACGACGGCAAGATCAACGACTGGCTGCGCGAGTGGATCACGCGCGGTCTGGACGCCTACAACGCGCACCTCGAGCGGGACCCGGTGCACGGCCGGTTCTCGCACGGCGACTCACCGACGATGGCGGATTGCTGCCTCGTGCCGCAGCTCTACGCGGCGCAGCGATTCGGTGTCGATCCCGCGAAATACCCGCGGCTCGCGCTGATCAACGAGAATTGCAGCACAATGGCGGCCTTCCAGCATGCCCATCCCAGCAAGCAACCCGATGCCCACTGAAAGCGATGCTCAATAAAGTCTTCGCGGATGCCAGATCCGCGCTCGAGGGGCTGACCCGCGACGGCATCACCGTGATGTCCGGCGGCTTCGGTCTGTGCGGAATCCCCGAGAATCTCATCCTCGCGCTGCGCGACAGCGGCGCTCGCAATCTCACGGTGATCTCCAACAACGCCGGCGTGGACGGCTTCGGCCTGGGGCTGCTGCTGGAGACCCGGCAGATCCGCAAGATGGTTTCGTCGTACGTCGGCGAGAACAAGGAGTTCGAGCGGCAGTTCCTGTCGAAGGAACTCGAGCTCGAGTTCAACCCGCAGGGCACGCTTGCCGAGCGCATTCGCGCGGGCGGCGCCGGCATCTACGGCTTCTACACGCGCACGGGCGCCGGCACCGTCGTCGCCGACGGCAAGGAGACCCGGGACGTGAACGGCGAGACCTTCGTACTCGAAACGGGCCTCACCGCCGATCTCGCCATCGTGAAGGCCTGGAAGGGCGACACCGAGGGCAACCTCGTGTATCGCAAGACCGCGCGCAACTTCAATCCCATGATGGCGACCGCTGGCCGCGTCACCGTCGCGGAAGTCGAGGAACTGGTCGAGCCGGGTACGCTCGATCCCGACCAGGTGCATACCCCGGGCATCTTCGTGCAGCGGATCATCAGGGGCGCCCACTACGAGAAGCGCATCGAGCAGCGCACCGTGCGCAAGAGGAGCGCGTAGATGCCCTGGACACGCGACGATCTCGCCCGACGCGCCGCGCAGGAACTGCGCGACGGCTTCTACGTGAACCTGGGGATCGGCATCCCGACGCTGGTTGCCAACTTCATCCCCGCGGGAATGCGCGTCGTGCTGCAATCCGAGAACGGCATGCTCGGCATGGGTCCGTTCCCGGTCGAGGGCGAGGAAGATCCCGACCTCATCAACGCCGGCAAGCAGACGATCACCGAGCTCGCGATGTCGTCGTATTTTTCCTCGTCCGACAGCTTCGGCATGATCCGCGGCGGCCACATCAATCTCTCCGTGCTCGGCGCGCTCGAAGTCGCGGAGAACGGCGACCTCGCCAACTGGATGGTGCCCGGCAAGATGGTGAAGGGCATGGGCGGCGCCATGGATCTCGT
>CADEED010000132.1 GCA_902826225.1 uncultured Pseudomonadota bacterium
GTTCGGTTTTGAACGTCACGTTTACGCATAACCCCGACGCCGCGCGCGTGGCGCAAGAGGGCTACATAACGGTGGACCTGCCCGTGCGCGTCACCGGCTCCGGCTTCAAATATGCAGATGACGGCGCTGAGCTTCGCGGCCGCGGCCACGAAGCGACGTGGACACGACCCGGCGCGGCCGGGACGACGTGCCAGGAAAACACCACGCCGTGACGGCGGCGCCTTTAGTGGCGCCGCTTTAGCTCCTTCGTCAGCTCATCTTTGCGCACTTTGAGTTCGGCGCCGATTTCCTTGAGATCCAGATCGGCTTGCTTCGCTTTGGCGAACATGCCGCCCGGCTGCTCTTCTTCCTTGACGTGATGCTTGATCATCTCGGACAGCACCTTGACCTTCGCATCGTAATAGTCGTCATCCGGTGCCGACGCCTTGATCTCCGCGATCAGCTTCTTCGCGCCGTTGTGTTCGACTTCGGCCTCGTGATGCAGGTCCTTGTCGTCCGTCGCTTCCAGGAACGCCGGATAGAAAATCTCCTCTTCGATGGTTGCATGCACGGTGAGCGCATCGCAGATCCTGGTCGCGAGTTCGAGCTTGCGGTCATCGTTGCGCGCCTTCTCGAATTGTTCGAACCAGTCCTCGACCTGGCGGTGATCCGCCTTCAGCAGCGCGATCGCGTCCGTGCCGCGGTTGCCGGTCTTCGATCTCGGTGTCGTCCTTGCCTTTACCTTCGCCATGATGTCAGCCTCCTGTTGCTGGCGTGCATGGTGTGCGTTCGTGTGTCCCCTGCCTATCGATGCATCGCAACGGATCGTAGTCAGGCGAGCCTCACAGCTGATGCGATCCATTCTCATCGCTGTGCGCGGCGTTCGAAGTTGGCCGGCGCCGGCAATGATCACGTCCCAGGAATTTGCTTCTCGCCGCATCGGGCGAACGATCGCCATCCCGGCTGACGCGGGGGCGCGAGTGCCGTCAATGACGCGTGAACTTCGGCTTCAACACGACCTTCGTGAACTCGTTCTGCTTTTCCTTGAAGTTCTTGTAGCCTTCGGCCGCTTCTTCCAGGTCGAGCCGGTGACTGATCAGGAACGTCGTGTCGAGCTTCCCGTCGAGGATGAGGTCCAACAACTGCTGCGAGAACTTCTGCACGTGTGTCTGGCCCGTCTTCAAGGTGAGTCCCTTCTCCATCAGCGCGCCGATCGGAAACTTGTCCGCGACGCCGCCGTAGACCCCGGGGATCGATATCCGGCCGCCCTTGCGCGTGGCCATGATCACCTGCCGCAGCGCGTGCACCCGGTCCGTCGCCATGAAGGTCTTGACCTTGATGTGGTCGAGCAGATTGTCAGGCGACAGGCCGTGACTCTCCATGCCGACCGCGTCGATGCAGGCGTCGGGGCCGATGCCGCCCGTGAGCTCCGCGAGCGCTTCGTTCACGCGCGTCTCTTCGAAGTTGATGACCTCCGCGCCCAACGACTTCGCGAGTTCGAGCCGGTGAGGGTGGTGATCTATTGCGATGACACGGTGCGCGCCGAGCACGAGTGCGCTCTGAATGGCGAACAATCCGACCGGCCCGCAGCCCCACACGGCGACCGTATCGCCCGACTCGATGTCGCAGTTGACCGCCGCCATCCAGCCCGTGGGCAGGATGTCCGACAGAAAGAGCACTTTGTCGTCATCGACGCCGTCCGGGATCACGATGGGTCCGATATCCGAGAACGGCACGCGCGCGTACTCGGCCTGGCCGCCCGGATAGCCGCCCGTCAGATGCGAATATCCAAAGGCCGCCGCCATCGGGTACCCATACGCGAGTTCCGAAGCGTCGGCCTTTTCCGCCGGGTTGGAATTATCGCAGGCGGCGAATTGTTGTTTGCCACAGAAGAAGCACTGGCCGCAGGCGATGACGAACGGGACGACGACCCGCTCCCCGACCTTGAGCTTCTGGTTGCCGGGGCCGACTTCCACGACTTCGCCCATGAACTCGTGGCCGAGCACGTCGCCGCTCTTCATGCCCGGAATCACGTCATCGTAGAGGTGGAGATCGGAACCGCAGATCGCGGTCGAGGTTATGCGGATGATCGCGTCGCGCGGATTGATGATCCGCGGATCGGGTACGGTTTCGACGCGGACGTCGTGTTTGCCCTGCCAGGTGAGTGCGCGCATGTTCGTTCTCCTCAGCGATCGTCGACTGGCGAGCCGGCATTCGCGATCTCGCCGGTTTCCATGAGTTGTTTGAAGCGACGCAGCGCCCGACGCGCCTGCATCCTGGGATCGTGCTGCGTCACCTTGGCGACCAGCTTGCCCAGCGCGCCCGCGGGCGCGTCGTACGTGAACGTGGCGCGCACGATGGTGCCGCGCCCATTCGGAGAATCGATGAAAACGATGCGGCCAGTGTTCGAGACATCGGTGTCGCCTTCGGTCGCCCACGAAATCAGATAGCCGGGCTCTTCCTCGACGATGACCGACGTCCACTCGAAACGCGTGTCACCGGGTCCTTTCATCACCCAGCGGGAGCGCAGGTCGTCGAGCGGCGTGATGCTGACGACGTCGACCATGAAGAGCGGAATGTTGCGGACGTCGCGCCACAGATCGTACAGCTCCTGGCGTGGGCGGTTGATCGTGACGGTCCGGCCGATCAGGGTGTCTTCGCCCTCGGCATTCGCGAGGCCGGCAGCGGCAGGGTTCGGATCCTTCGCGGTGGCCTCGGGAGCGTCGCCGCGCGTCGTTCGTGTGGTCTTCTTCGCCATGGGAGCTCCTAACTGTTCGCAGTACCCGGCTCGGCCATCTTGCGATGCTGCGCGGCGAGCAAGGTGTTCGGCATGATGTTCGCGAGCGCGACGCGGATCTTGTTGGAAACCCCGGCGACGACGCCCGCGTCACCGTTCTCCATCGCGTCGAATCCGGCCTTCGCGACTTCGGCGGGGTCCGCCTTGTCGTCCTCGCCGACCTTCGTGTCGAGCATGTCCGCGCGCGCGAAGAAGTCGGTGTCCGTTGCCCCCGGCATCAGACAGGTCACCGACACGCCGGTCTCCTTGAGCTCGTTGCGCAGAGCGTACGAGAAGGAATCCAGAAAAGCCTTCGTGCCGTTGTAGACGGCCTGAAACGTGCCGGGCATGAAGCCCGCGATCGATCCGGTGATCAGGATCTTGCCTGCACCGCGATCGCGCATGTCGCGCGCGATGCGCTGGACGAGATCGATGGTGCCCGTGACGTTCGTGTCGATCACGTGTTCGACCGCGGCGAAGTCCTGATCGAGAAATCCGCGCCCGAGTCCGTGGCCCGCGTTGGCGAGCAATGCATCCACTTGTCGGCCGCGGGCCGCCTCGATCACCGCGTTCACGCCTTCGCGCGTCGCCAGGTCGGCTTCGACGGTGACGACTTCCGCGCCGGCAGCGTGCATTTCGTGCTCGACGTCCTCGAGAGATTCGTCGGCCGCGAGGATCAGGTCGTAACCGCGCGTAGCGGCCTCGAGTGCGAGTTCGCGGCCGATGCCGCTCGAAGCGCCGGTGACGATGGCGAGAAATCGCTTCCTTTCCATGGATGTTTCCTCTGGTTTGATGCGCGCAGTGTGAACACCGCGGGGCGCATCGGGCAGCGGCGCGGCACGTTCACTTCGCGTGGGAGCCACCCGACCTGCAGGCGTGCAGCGGGTGGAAACCTTCCGCTGCACGTGCCGCGAAATGCGCCGCGTCCGACAGTGTCCGCCGCGCAGACGGAAAGTGCCTGATCTTCGAGCCGGTGCGTCGGCGCACATCGGCGGCGTCCCACAGAAATGAAAATTTGCGGACATACGCGCCTGTCGCGTGCTGCACGTCTGACATCGCTCTCCCCGGGTGGACCACGACACTGCTCGCCATCAACCCGAGGATTCCCATGACTGCAATGCCCCTCAGCGAGCGACTCACATGACGCGCTCGAGAAAGCCCATGAAGGCGAAACGCGCCCCCGCCGCCAAGGCGACCACGCTCAAGCGTTCGAAGACGGATGCGACGGCAAAGTCCTCCGCCCGGTCGACGGTCAGCGGGCCTTCCGCGCGCGCTCCCGACTCGAACGACGCCGCCGCCCGCAAGTTCGCTGACACGGGCGACCTCGCCGCGCAGTTCCCCGAAAACGCCAACAAGGTAGACGAGTACGGTGATGCCGCGCGCGAACCTCAGGAAGGCGCACATGCGTCGCCGCGCGACTCCGCGACCACGGGCAGCACGCTCACCGAGACGACGCCGTCGCGGAAGCTGGGCTCGGGCGCTCCGACGGCCGGCGTCAACATGACGAATGGACCGCTGGATCGCGTGCGCGCCGATTCGGGCGAGCAGGTGCTCACGACCAACCAGGGGGTGCCGGTTGCCGACAACCAGAACTCGCTCAAGGCCGGATTGCGTGGTCCGGCGCTGCTCGAGGATTTCATCCTGCGCGAGAAGATCACGCACTTCGACCACGAGCGCATCCCCGAACGCATCGTTCACGCGCGTGGCTCCGGCGCGCACGGGTATTTCGAGTGCTATGCGCCGCTCGGGAAACTGACCCGCGCGTCCTTGTTCGCCGAGAAGGGCAAACGCACGCCGGTATTCGTGCGCTTCTCCACCGTCGCGGGCGAACGCGGCTCGACGGATACCGCGCGCGACGTGCGCGGCTTCGCGGTGAAGTTCTACACCGACGAAGGCAACTGGGACCTGGTCGGCAACAACATCCCGGTGTTCTTCATCCAGGATGCGATGAAGTTCCCGGACCTGATCCATGCCGTCAAGCCCGAGCCGCATCACGGAATGCCGCAGGCCGCGAGCGCACACGACACGTTCTGGGATTTCATCTCGCTGATGCCCGAGTCCGCTCACATGATCCAGTGGGTCATGTCCGACCGTGCGATCCCGCGCAGCTACCGCATGATGCAGGGCTTCGGCGTCCATACGTTCCGCATGGTCAACGAGTCCGGCACGAGCGTCTTCGTGAAGTTCCACTGGAACCCGTTGCTCGGCACGCATTCGCTCGACTGGGACGAGGCCGTCAAGATCTCCGGCGCCGACCCGGATTTCCATCGCCGCGATCTCTGGGAAGCCATTGAAGGTGGCGCATTCCCGGCGTGGGAACTGGGCCTGCAGGTATTCACCGAAGAGCAGGCCGAGAAGTTCAGCTTCGACGTGCTCGACGCGACCAAGATCGTGCCCGAGGAACTCGTGCCGGTGCAGCCGGTAGGGCGGATGGTGCTCGATCGGAACCCGGACAACTTTTTCGCGGAAACCGAGCAGGTCGCGTTCTGCACGGCGCACATCGTGCCGGGGCTCGACTTCAGCAACGATCCGCTGCTCGCGGGGCGCATCCATTCGTACGTGGATACTCAAATCACGCGGCTCGGCGGGGCCAACTTCCACGAGATCCCGATCAACACGCCGGTCGCCCAGACCCACAACAATCAGCGCGACGGACTGCATCGCCAGACGATCAATCGCGGTCGCGTGGCCTACGAGCCCAACTCACTGGCCGGCGGGTGTCCTTTCCAGGCCGGTGCCGTCAAGGGCTTCACTTCCTTCCAGGAGCCGATCGCCGACGACAAGGTGCGCGGCAAACCCGCGAAGTTCGCGGATCACTACACGCAGGCGGCACTCTTCTATGAGAGTCAGACGCCGGTCGAGCAGGCGCACATCGCGCGCGCTCTGCGATTCGAGCTCACGAAAGTCCAGGTGCCTGCCATCAGGGAACGCGTCGTGTCACAACTCGTGAACGTCAATGCTGACCTGGCCCGCACCGTGGCCGACGCGCTCGGCATCGACGTGCCCGATGCGCAGCCGCCGCTGGTGCCGCGGAATTCGCGGCCCGAAGTCAAACGGTCGCCGACGCTTTCGTTGCTCGCGCGGCCGGGTGAGGGTGGCATCAGGACGCGACGCATCGCGCTGCTGGTCGCCCCCGGGTTGACCGATCGATCATGCGCGCTGCATGCGGCACTCGTCGCGCAAGGCGCCGTGCCGAGGTTCGTCGGCGTGCGCCTGGGTCCGGTTGCGAGCAGCGCCGGCGACGAGATCGACGTCGAGGCGACGATCGAGACCATGCCCGCGGTGCTGTTCGACGCAGTGGTGATTCCGGACGGCGAGGCGGCCGATATTCTCGCGGCCAACGGGCAGGCGCTCGAATTCGTCAAGGACCAGTACCGCCATTGCAAGACGATCCTGGCGCTCGGCAACGGACGCCGCGTGCTGGAACAGGCGGGCATTCCGATGGAGCTGCCCGACGGTGGTGAAGATCCCGGCCTGCTGATGGGCGGCGGCAAGATGAATGTCGAGAAGGCCTTCATCGCCGCGATTGCCAGGCATCGTCATTGGGAGAGAGCCACGGACCCGCCGCGCGTCTGAGCGGAAGTTTCCGTATCAAGGGCCGGACGAGACTCCGGATCATCCGCATTCTGCGCGTCTGAAACCAGCGACGGCTTGAACGCCGCGCTGGTTAGGCCGACACTCGGCCGCGCATGAGGGAGAATGCACAGCGCTGGGTCTTTGGCAGCGTGGCCGTGTCGTACGCGGCGCTCGTGCTGTCTTTGCTGCCGTGGGCGTCGCAGCCGGGTTTCGATACACCTTATCTAATCGCCATCTACGGCATTGCGATCTGCGCGGCCGACCTGTGCACCGTTCTGTTCCTCGTGCGGCAGTACCGCATCGACGGGCATCCGTACCTCCTCCCGCTGGCAGCCGCCTACCTGTTTGGCGCCTGCATGTCGCTGCCCGTCGCGCTGACCTTCCCGGACGCGTTCGGCGAAGGCCATCTGCTGGGGCACGACACGTCGTCCACGATCCTCTACCTCTCCTGGCGAGTCGGCTCGGCCGTGCTGCTCCTGCTCGCGGTCCTGCTCGGCGTCAAGGATCGCAATGCGACCCGGAAGAGTGTGCGCCCGCTCCTCATGACCGCCGTGCTGGCGGGGACCATCCTCGTGGCCGCGGCGTTTTTCGTCGCCGCGCTCAACCTGCACATGACCCCGCTCACCGACGGGCGCTTCAATCTCTCGTCGCTCGTGTCGGGCTGGCTCGTGGTGGCATTGAGCCTCGTGGCCGTCGTGCTCATCTTCACGACCCGCTCGCACCAGCGGCCGATGTTCGGCTGGCTCGCCCTCATGCTCACCGCCACGGTCGCGGAGATGACGCTGAGCACGCTGTCCGGCGCGCGCTACAGCCTCGGCTGGTACGTCTCCCGCTGCAGCACCGTGATCGCGTCCTATCTGTTGCTCGCCTACCTGGCCGCCGAGTTCGCGCGCGACATCCGGGACCGCCCGGCGGCCGCGCGCAAGTACTCGTACGTCGGCGCGGTGGCGCTGGCCGTCGGCGCCGTGCTGCTGCGCTATTTCCTGCTGCCCTGGGCGCCGACCGGCCTCACTTACACCACGGCATTCGGCGCGGTCGCGATCGCGGTGTGGATGGGCGGGTGGGGCCCGGGCGTCGTCACGGCGGTGCTCGGTGCGGTGTTGTCGCACCTGTTCGTGAAATCCGCGTTCGCGGAATTCTCGTTCGGCGGCGCCCCCGACGCGCTCGGTCTCGTGCTGTACTCCGGGTCCTGTTCGCTGATCATCGCACTCGGGCACAAGATGCGCGCGGCGCGCGTGCGCTTCCAGAAATCCCAGGAAGCGGCGATCCAGGGCTACAGCATGCTGCGTGCGCTGCGCGACGAGAATGGCCGCATCATCGATTTCATCGTCGATTACGTGAATCCCCGCGGCGCCGCGCTCGCACGGCAGACGCCGGAGGCGGTGACGGGCCGGCGCGTGACCGAAGTGCTGCCGGGCGTCGTGAGCGCCGGCGTGTTCTCGAGCTTCTGCAACGTGACGGAAACCGGTGAGCCGCTCGAGACCGAGGTGCGCTACGAGCAGGGCGGCCGGGTCGGCTGGTTCCGCAACATGGTCGTGAAGATCGAGGACGGCGTCGCCATCTCGTTCTTCGACATCACGTACGCCAAGCGCCTCGAACGTGAACTCGCCCAGCGCGCACACCAGCTCGAGCGCGCGGACACCAACAAGGGCCAGTTCCTCGCCACGCTCTCCCACGAGCTGCGCAATCCGCTCGCGCCGCTGCGCAATGCGCTGGCGATCATGCGCAAGCGCGGTGACCCGGACAGCGCCGGCCTGCTCGACATGATGGACCGGCAGCTCGGCCAGCTCGTGCGCCACGTCGACGACCTGCTCGACGTGAGCCGCATCGACCGCGGAAAGATCGCGCTCAAGCGCGAACGCGTGAAGATCGACGCGGTGGTGAGCTCCGCCATCGAGACCGCGCGCCCGGCCATCGAAGCCAAGGGGCACGAACTGGTGGTGCGGTTCGCGCCGCGCTCGGTGCGCGTCGACGGCGACGCCGTACGCCTCGCGCAGGTCGTCTCGAACCTGCTGATCAACGCCGCCAAGTTCACGCCGCAGGGCGGACGCATCGAGCTCGCGCTGCACGTCGGCGACCGCGACGTGGAAATCTCCATCCGCGACAACGGCATCGGCATCGAGGCCGAGGATCTGCCGCGCATCTTCGAGATGTTCGTGCAGCTCGAACAGAAAAAGGAGCGCAGCGGGGGCCTCGGTCTGGGCCTCGCGCTCGTGAAATCCCTGGTGGAGCTTCACGACGGCCGTGTCGAGGCGCGCAGCGCGGGGACGGGACAGGGTGCGGAATTCGTGGTGCGGTTGCCGATTTCCGAGGCCGACGCCGATGCGACGATGCCGCGCGTCAAACCGCGCACGTTGAGCGGCAGCGGACGCAGGATCCTCGTCGTCGACGACAACGAAGACAGCGCGCAGACGCTGGGCGCGCTGCTCACGGCGCAGGGTCACGACGTGCGCGTGTTCTTCGCGGCGGCGCCGGCACTGGAGTCCGCCATCGAGTCGATGCCCGACATCGCGTTCCTCGACATCACGATGCCGGGGATGGACGGCGTCGAGCTCGCGCGCCGGCTGCGGGCGATTTCCGGTGGACGCGAACTCCTGCTCATCGCGATCACCGGGCTGGGCCGCACGACCGACATCGAACGCACCCGCGCAGCCGGCTTCGACGCGCATCTCACGAAACCCGCGGATCCCGAGCGCATCCTCGCGCTCGCGTCCGCGGAGATCGACTCGCACACGGTGCTGCTGCCGTTCCCGCGGTCCCGCGCGCGCGACTAGCGCGGGCCGAGCACCGCCAGCACCTCTTCCG
>CADEED010000133.1 GCA_902826225.1 uncultured Pseudomonadota bacterium
CCTCCGCCATGCGATGCGTGTCTTCGCGCTTGCGCACGGCGGCGCCGCGGTTCTCGGCGGCATCCATGAGTTCATGGGCGAGGCGGAAGGCCATCGACTTCTCGCTGCGCTCGCGCGCGGCCTCGATGAGCCAGCGCATGGCGAGCGTCTGGCGGCGCTGCGAACGGACTTCGACGGGCACCTGGTACGTGGCGCCGCCGACGCGGCGCGACTTCACTTCGACGACCGGCTTGACGTTGTCGAGCGCGGTGGTGAGGAGCTGCACGGCATCGGTGTTCACCTTGCCGGTCTTCTCGACGATGCGGTCGATCGCACCGTAGATGATGCGCTCGGCGGCGGACTTCTTGCCGCTCTGCATGACCACGTTCATGAACTTGGCCAGCATGTCGTTGTTGAACTTCGGGTCCGGCAGGATGTGGCGGACGGGAGCTTGTGCGCGACGTGACATCTAGATAGTCCTCTTACTTCTTCGCGCGCTTGGCGCCGTACTTCGAGCGGCCCTGCTTGCGATTGCCGACGCCGGCGCAGTCGAGCGTGCCGCGCACGGTGTGGTAACGAACACCCGGGAGATCCTTCACGCGGCCGCCGCGGATGAGCACCACCGAGTGCTCCTGCAGGTTGTGGCCTTCGCCGCCGATGTACGACGTGACCTCGAAACCATTGACGAGACGCACGCGCGCGACCTTGCGCATGGCCGAGTTCGGCTTCTTCGGCGTCGTGGCGTACACGCGCGTGCAAACGCCGCGCTTCTGCGGGCTCGCGTTCAGGGCGGGCACTTTCGTCTTCTCTTTGTTGATGCGACGCGGGCTCGCGATCAACTGGCTCGTCGTGGCCATGCTTACTCCGGTAGTTGACTCGCGGCTGTAGAAACACCGGGCCGGCCCCTTTTGGGCGCCGGCCCGGTCTCTATTCCGCTATTTCCGCCCCGCCCGGTAATGGGGTGGGACGACAAAGGCCGGCGATTCTAGGTATGTGACGGGGGGGTGTCAACGCATTGGTGCGCCGCAGCAGCAGGCCGCCGATCGCCCGTGAGCCCTACGCGCCGCCAGCCGGCCATGCCCACCATAATGGAAGCCCATGCGTCTGCTGGCCGCCCTCATTTTTCTCGCCGGTCTCGTGGCGCTGGTCGCGCGGATCTTCGGCGCCTCGCGCCGTGGCCCTCCAAAAACGGGGGTGCCGGCGCCCGAATCCAACGAGTCGGCGAGGCCGCCCGAGCTCCTCACGAGGTCCGATGGCCAGACTCTCGATTTCGCGTCGACCCTGGCGGACGGCAACGGCTTTCCCCTGCCCGACTGGGACCAGGTCGCCACCTGGACCGATACCGGCGAGGAGCCCGCCTCCGCGCGCAACCAGGCGCGCCGCGCGTGGCTGCTGCACCTGGCCGCCAGCCTCGATGGCCTGAGCCTCACCGAGACCCGCGACGCGCTGGTTCTGTCCTCGTTTCCCAGGTCCACGGCACAGGCCGTGGCCCGCTTCGTGGTCGACGTTCGCGGCCGAATTCTCGGCCTGCTGGACGGCATCGCGGAGTATCCGCGCGGCGAGCAAAGCGTCCTGCTGCTGTTCGACGAACAGGACGACTACTACCGTTACGTCGCCAACTACTACCCGGAGGACGGCGAGTTCGCCTACTCGGGGGGCATGTTCATCAAGGACGGATGTCCGCACTTCGTGAGCGTGAAGATCGACCTGTCGATGCTCGAGCCCGTCATCGCGCACGAGCTCACGCACAACTCGCTCGCGCACCTGTCGCTGCCGCTGTGGCTCGACGAGGGGATCGCGGTGAACACGGAGCGACACCTGATCTTCCAGCCGTCGAACGCGCAGGAGGCGATCGACCGGCTGACGCGGCATCACGGCTTCTGGAATGCCGAGCGAGTGCAGGAGTTCTGGTCGGGAGAATCGTTCCAGCGCACGGACGACGGCAACGAGCTGTCCTACGACATGGCGCGACACATCGTCGATCTGCTCGGCCGCGACTGGCCGATGTTCACGCGATTCGTGCGATCGGCGCGGCGTGAGGATGCCGGCGCCGCGGCGCTGCGCGCTGAGTTCGACCTCGACCTGGGCCAGCTCGCGGCCACGGCGATCGGCATGAAGGAGCAGCCGGGCTGGAGCCCGCGCCCGGAAACGTGGGCTTCGATCCGCGAGAAGGCCCGCAGCTGATGGGGGGCGTACGCGAGACGCGTGCGGGCCGACGCCGTGACGAACTGGATGACCCGATCGATGGCGCGAGTCCTGCGTTCACCACCGCCCGAAAGCAAAGAGGCCGGCATTGCTGCCGGCCTCTGCTCATCGACATTGCGTCTTCCGATCAGCCTTCGGCCGTCGCACCTTCGCCGACGCTGCCGCCGTCATCGATGTCGGCGACACCGCCGCCCACATCCATGAAGCTGCCGCGATCGTTGGCGTCGGCCTTCGCACGGCGATGCTCATGGGCAGCAAAGCCGGTACCGGCCGGGATCAGGCGACCCACGATGACGTTTTCCTTGAGGCCGCGCAGATCGTCCTTGAGCCCGCGGACCGCGGCCTCGGTGAGGACGCGCGTGGTCTCCTGGAACGACGCCGCCGAGATGAACGACTCGGTGGCGAGCGACGCCTTGGTGATGCCGAGCAGCACGGGCTGCAGCGTCGCCGGGGTCTTCTTGTCGTTCGTCAGGCGCTCGTTCATCAGGTTCGCGCGTGCACGATCCAGCGTCTCGCCCTTGAGGTAGGTCGATTCGCCGATCTCGAGCACTTCGGTCTTGCGCAGCATCTGACGGATGATGACCTCGATGTGCTTGTCGTTGATGCGCACGCCCTGCAGGCGGTACACGTCCTGGATCTCGCGCACGAGGTAGTTGGCCAGCGACTCGACGCCCTGCAGGCGCAGGATGTCGTGCGGGTTCGGCTCGCCGTCCGCGATGACCTCGCCGCGCTCGACCTGCTCGCCTTCGAACACGTTCAGGTGGCGCCACTTCGGGATCAGCTCCTCGTGCTTCTCGCTCTGCTCGTCGGTGATGATCAGGCGGCGCTTGCCCTTGGTCTCCTTACCGAAGGACACCGTGCCGGTGTACTCGGCCAGGATCGCCGAATCCTTCGGCTTGCGGGCCTCGAACAGGTCAGCGACGCGCGGCAGACCGCCGGTGATGTCGCGGGTCTTCGAGGACTCCTGCGGGATGCGGGCGATCACGTCGCCCACCGACACGCGGGCTCCATCTTCCAACGCGATGAGCGCGCCCGGGGGCAGCGTGTACACGGCCGGGATCTCGGTGTTCGCAAACGTGGCTTCCTTGCCCTTCGCGTTCAGCAGTTTGACGGTCGGACGCAGGTCCTTGCCGCCGCGCTGCTTGGAGTCGAGCACCACGGTCGAGGACAGGCCGGTCACTTCGTCCACCTGCGTCGTGACCGTGAGGCCGTCGACGAAGTCCTGGAACTTGATGTGACCGCCCACTTCCGTGATGACGGGGTGGGTATGCGGATCCCAGGTGGCCACGATCTGGCCGCCCGCGACCTTGTCGCCTTCCTTCGACGTGATCTGTGCGCCGTAGGGAATCTTGTAGCGTTCCTTCTCGCGGCCGAACTCGTCGACCACGCCGATCTCGCCCGAGCGCGAGACCGCCACCAGGTGGCCCTTCTCGTGCAGCACGGTCTTGACGTTGTGGAAGCGCAGCGTGCCCTTGTTGCGCACTTCGAGCGACGACGCGGCAGCGGCTCGAGACGCGGCACCACCGATGTGGAACGTGCGCATCGTGAGCTGCGTGCCCGGCTCGCCGATCGACTGCGCGGCCATGACGCCGACGGCTTCGCCGATGTTGATCTGGCGTCCACGCGCGAGGTCGCGGCCGTAGCACGTGGCGCAGACGCCGTAGCGCGTCTTGCACGTGATGGGCGAGCGGACCTGCACGACGTCCACGCCTTCCTGCTCGATCTGGCGCACCATCTTTTCGTCGATGAGCGTGCCCGCGGGCAGCAGCACTTCGTCCGTGCCCGGCTTGAGGATGTCTTCGACCACGGTGCGGCCGAGGACGCGCTCGCCGAGCGCTTCCACGACGTCGCCGCCTTCGACCAGCGGCATCATCGTGAGGCCGAGCGTCGTGCCGCAATCCGGCTGCGTGACCACGAGATCCTGCGCGACGTCGACGAGACGGCGCGTGAGGTAGCCCGAGTTCGCCGTCTTCAACGCCGTGTCGGCGAGACCCTTGCGGGCGCCGTGCGTCGAGATGAAGTACTGCTGGGCGTTCAGGCCTTCGCGGAAGTTGGCGGTGATGGGCGTCTCGATGATCGAGCCGTCGGGCTTCGCCATCAGGCCGCGCATGCCGGCCAACTGGCGGATCTGCGCCGCGCTACCGCGGGCGCCCGAGTCGGCCATCATGAAGATCGAGTTGAACGACTTCTGCTTCTGCATCTTGCCGTAGGAGTCCATCGCGTCTTCGACGCCGAGCTTCTCCATCATGGCCTTCGCGACCTGGTCGTTGGCACGCGACCAGATGTCGACCACCTTGTTGTAGCGCTCGCCGTTCGTGACGAGACCGGACGAATACTGGTCCTGGATCTCCTTCACGTCCTTGTCGGCGGCCGCGACGATCTTGGTCTTCTGTTCCGGGATCACGATGTCGTCGATGCCGAAAGACACCGCCGAACGCGTGGCGTACTGGAAGCCCGTGTACATGAGCTGGTCGGCGAAGATGACCGTTTCCTTGAGGCCCAGCGCGCGATAGCACGCGTTGATCGTCCCGGAGATGATCTTCTTGGTCATGTCCTGGTTCACGAGATCGAAGGACAGTCCCTTCGGCAGGATCTCGGAGAGCAGCGAGCGGCCCACGGTGGTCTTGACCACGCGCAGCTTCTCGGTGAACACGCCGTCTTCACCCTTCGACCATTCGCGCACGCGCACGCGCACCTTGGCCTGCAGATCGATCTGCCGGCCCTCGTAGGCGCGATGCACCTCCTGCGTGTCCGAGAACATCATGCCCTCGCCCTTCGCGCCCACCTTCTCGCGGGTCATGAAGTAGAGGCCGAGCACGACGTCCTGCGACGGCACGATGATCGGGTCACCGTTGGCGGGCGAGAGGATGTTGTTGGTCGACATCATCAGCGCGCGCGCCTCGAGCTGCGCCTCGAGCGACAGCGGCACGTGCACGGCCATCTGGTCACCGTCGAAGTCGGCGTTGAACGCCGTGCAGACCAGCGGATGCAGCTGGATCGCCTTGCCTTCGATCAGCACGGGCTCGAACGCCTGGATGCCGAGACGATGCAGGGTCGGAGCGCGGTTGAGCAGAACCGGATGCTCGCGGATGACTTCCTCGAGGATGTCCCAGACCTCCGGGCCTTCGCGTTCGACGAGCCGCTTCGCGGCCTTGATCGTCGACGCATCGCCGCGGATCTGCAGCTTCTGGAAGATGAACGGCTTGAAGAGCTCGAGCGCCATCTTCTTCGGCAGACCGCACTGGTGCAGGCGCAGCGTCGGACCGACGACAATGACGGAGCGGCCCGAGTAATCGACGCGCTTGCCCAGCAGGTTCTGACGGAACCGGCCCTGCTTTCCCTTGATCATGTCGGCGAGCGACTTGAGCGGGCGCTTGTTGGTGCCCGTGATCGCGCGGCCGCGGCGGCCGTTGTCGAGCAATGCGTCGACGGCCTCCTGCAGCATGCGCTTTTCGTTGCGCACGATGATGTCGGGCGCGTTGAGCTCCAACAGCCGGCGCAGACGGTTGTTGCGGTTGATGACGCGGCGGTAGAGATCGTTGAGGTCCGACGTCGCGAAGCGGCCGCCATCGAGCGGCACGAGCGGACGCAGGTCCGGCGGCAGCACGGGCAGGACGGTCATGACCATCCACTCGGGCTTGTTGCCCGAATCGATGAAGCTCTCGACGAGCTTCAGGCGCTTGCTGAGACGCTTGAGCTTCGTCTCGGAAGACGTGCCCGCCATCTCTTCGCGCACCTTGAGCAGCTCGGCCTGGAGGTCGATGCTCTTCAGCAGCTCGAACACGGCCTCGGCGCCCATGCGGGCGTCGAACTCGTCGCCGTGTTCCTCGATCGCCTCGAGGTACATCTCGTCCGTGAGCAGCTGGCCACGCTGCAGCGGCGTCATGCCCGGATCGATGACTACGAAGGCCTCGAAGTACAGCACGCGCTCGATCTCGCGCAGTGTCATGTCCAGCATGAGGCCGATGCGCGACGGCAGCGACTTCAGGAACCAGATGTGCGCGGTCGGGCTCGCGAGCTCGATGTGCCCCATGCGCTCGCGGCGCACCTTGGCCTGCGTCACTTCGACGCCGCACTTCTCGCAGACGACGCCGCGGTGCTTGAGGCGCTTGTACTTGCCGCACAGACACTCGTAATCCTTCACGGGTCCGAAGATCTTGGCGCAGAAGAGGCCGTCACGTTCCGGCTTGAACGTGCGGTAGTTGATGGTCTCCGGCTTCTTGACCTCGCCGTACGACCACGCGCGGATCTGATCCGGCGAGGCCAGGCCGATCTTGATGCTGTCGAACTGTTCGACCGGAGCGTGCTGCTTGAAGAGCTTGAGTAAGTCTTTCATGGGTATTCCTTAGTCCTGCTCAAGTTCGACGTTGATGCCGAGCGAACGTATCTCTTTGACGAGCACGTTGAAGGACTCGGGCATGCCCGCGTCCATCTGGTGATTGCCGTCGACGATGTTCTTGTACATCTTCGTGCGGCCGTTCACGTCGTCCGACTTGACCGTCAGCATTTCCTGCAGCGTGTACGAAGCGCCGTACGCTTCGAGCGCCCAGACTTCCATCTCGCCGAAGCGCTGGCCGCCGAACTGCGCCTTGCCACCCAGCGGCTGCTGCGTGACGAGCGAGTACGGGCCGGTCGAACGCGCGTGCATCTTGTCGTCGACCAGGTGGTTGAGCTTCAGCATGTACATGTAGCCGACCGTGACCTGGCGTTCGAATTTCTCGCCGGTGCGGCCGTCGTACAGGTGCATCTGGCCGGACTGCGGGAGATCCGCGAGTGCGAGCAGGCGCTTGATCTCGGCTTCCGAGGCGCCGTCGAACACCGGCGTCGCGATCGGCACGCCCTTCGACAGGTTCTTGGCGAGCGCCACGACTTCGGTATCGCTGAAGGAGTTGATGTCTTCCTTCTGGCCGCCGTCCTGGTTGTAGATCTGGTCGAGGAAAGCTCGGATATCGACCAGAGCGGCCTGGGCCTCGAGCATCTTGCCGATCTTGAGCCCGAGCCCCTTCGCGGCGAAGCCGAGATGGGTCTCGAGAACCTGCCCGACGTTCATGCGCGAAGGCACGCCCAGCGGGTTCAGCACGATGTCGACCGGCGTGCCGTCGGCGAGATACGGCATGTCTTCGACCGGGGTGATCGATGAGATGACGCCCTTGTTGCCGTGACGGCCGGCCATCTTGTCGCCGGGCTGCACGCGGCGCTTCACCGCGAGATACACCTTCACCATCTTGAGCACGCCCGGGGCGAGGTCGTCGCCGGCCGTGATCTTGGCTTTCTTCTCGTCGAGACGCTTCTCGAGCGCCTTGCGCTGCAGCTTGAGGCGCTCCGAAGCCTGCTCGAGCTGGCTGTTGGAATCGTCGTCTTCGAGACGGATCTCGAACCACGACTCGCGGGCCACTTCATCGAGGTATGCCGCCTCGATCTTCCCCTTGAGGCGGTTCGGACCACCGGCGGCGGCCTTGCCGACGAGCATGTCGCGCACGCGCGAGAACAAGTCGTCTTCGAGGATGCGCTGCTGGTCGCCCAGATCCTTGCGGACCTTCTCGATCTCGGACTTCTCGATGCTGAGCGCGCGCGAGTCCTTGTCGACGCCGTCGCGCGTGAACACGCGCACGTCGATCACCGTGCCGTCCATGCCCGGGGGCACGCGCAGTGACGTGTCTTTCACGTCGCTCGCCTTCTCGCCGAAGATGGCGCGCAGCAGTTTCTCTTCCGGCGTGAGCTGGGTTTCGCCCTTCGGCGTGACCTTGCCCACGAGGATGTCGCCGGCGCGCACTTCGGCGCCGATGAACGCGATGCCGGCCTCGTCGAGCTTCGCGAGGGCCGCGTCGCCGACGTTCGGGATGTCCGCGGTGATCTCCTCGGGCCCGAGCTTCGTGTCGCGCGCGACACAGGTGAGTTCTTCGATGTGGATCGTCGTGAAACGATCTTCCTGCACCACGCGTTCGCTGATGAGGATGGAGTCTTCGAAGTTGTAGCCGTTCCACGGCATGAACGCGACCAGCAGGTTCTGTCCGAGCGCGAGCTCGCCGAGATCCGTCGACGGGCCGTCCGCGAGCACGTCGCCCGTGGCGATCAGGTCACCGGCGTGCACCAGCGGACGCTGGTTGATGCAGGTGTTCTGGTTGGAGCGCGTGTACTTGGTGAGGCCGTAGATGTCGACGCCGGCTTCGTTCGCCGAGGTCTCGTTGTCGTTCACGCGGATCACGATGCGCGACGCGTCGACCGAGTCGACCACGCCGCCGCGGGTCGCGACGACCGTGACGCCCGAGTCGATCGCGACCGGACGTTCCATGCCCGTGCCCACGAGCGGCGTATCCGCACGCAGCGTCGGCACGGCCTGGCGCTGCATGTTCGAGCCCATGAGCGCGCGGTTCGCGTCGTCGTGCTCGAGGAAGGGGATCAGCGAGGCGGCCACGGAGACGATCTGCTTCGGACTCACGTCCATGAAGTTGATGCGCTCCTTGGGCATGAGCGTGAACTCGTTCTCGAAGCGGCAGGACACGAGGTCGTCCGTCAGGTTGCCCTTCGCGTCCATGCCCGAGTTCGCCTGCGCGATGGCGTACTTGCCTTCTTCGATCGCCGACAGGAACTCGATGTCCGCGGTCACGTGACCGTTGTTCACCTTGCGATACGGCGTCTCGAGGAAGCCGTACTGGTTGGTGCGCGCGTAGACCGAGAGAGAGTTGATGAGGCCGATGTTCGGACCTTCAGGCGTCTCGATCGGGCACACGCGGCCGTAGTGCGTGGGATGGACGTCGCGGACTTCGAAGCCGGCACGCTCGCGCGTGAGGCCACCCGGGCCGAGTGCCGAGACGCGACGCTTGTGCGTCACTTCGGACAGCGGGTTGTTCTGGTCCATGA